>JARROF010000061.1:0-13644 GCA_037384205.1 Novosphingobium sp.
ACGATCACGTCAGCCGTGTCCTGCTCGGCCTTCGCGACGATCGCTTCGGCTTCGTGACGGGCATGTTCGAGCATCGCGGCCGCATCCTTTTCGGCGTTCGCGATCTTGTCGGCATATTCCTTGCGCAGGGCTTCCGCCTCGGCGCGCAGGGTCTTGGCTTCCTCAAGCTGCGCCTTGATCTCGGCGATCTGCGAGTCGAGGCCACGGGTCAGCATGCCCGGGAGGCCCTTCCACACGGCAATGGCGAGCAGCACGATCATCGAGGCACTGACAACCGCGACCGGCGGAGCTATGCCGAACAGCGCCGGTTCGGCATGATGCTCCACATGCGCGATGGTGGCGCCAGTGACTTCGGCACCTTCGTGAGCAAGGCCCTGCTCTACGGCAACATTCTCAGCCATGGACCAGGTTCTCCTTCACGGCCGAACGGACAGCCGCGTCATCAAGCGAAAGACCGGCAATGCGGCTGACGATATCGCGCGCGGCATCCGCGGCAACATCCTCGATCTCGGCAGCGGCCGAACGGCATGCCTCGGCAATCCGGGCTTCGGCTTCGGCGAGCTTGCCGTCGATAACGGTCTGGGCCGCTGCGAGGCGGTCTGCGGTGGCGGCGGCAGCCTTGCCGCGCGCATCCGCGATCAGGGTCTGCGCCTCGGCACGATTGGCGTTTTCACGCGCGCGCCAGGAAGCCTCTTCCTCGTCCGCCTGCTTGCGGGCACGTTCCGCGGCGAAAAGGTCGTCGGCAATCTGCTTGTCACGCTGCGCAACCGTATCCATCACTTTGGGCACCATGCCCCGCCCAACGGCGAAGAAGGTAAAACCGAAGAAGATCAGCAGCCAGAAAATCTGGCTGGAATAGGTCGCGGCGAGCTGTGCGATCTGAGGCATGGATCAGCCCTGTCTCGAGGTAGCCGTAAAAATTCTTACGACCCGCATCCGGCCGCCCCACCAAAGGGTTCGGGCGGCCAGACGCGGCCGTTAGCACGTTGCGATCAGGCGAAGATCAGCAGCGCGGCGATCACGAACGAAAGCAGGCCCAGAAGCTCGGCACCGGCGAAACCGATGAACAGGCGGCCCTGCTGGGCGTCAGCGGCGCCCGGATTGCGCAGCGCGCCTTCGAGGAACTTGGCGAAAACGCTACCCACGCCGATCGAGGCGAGGCCGCAACCGATCGCGGCGAAACCAGCACCAAGCAGCTTTGCAGCTTCTGCGTCCATTTCAAAAACTCCCTTTGGTAAAATTCAGTGAAGGTTCTCTGCGTCGTTGAGATAGACGCAGGTGAGAAGAGCGAAAACGTAAGCCTGAATACCAGCCACCAGCAGTTCCAGCGCGCAGATGCCGATCATCAGGATGAAGCTGGGCAGGCCGGCGATGGCGAAGAGGCCGATACCGGCATTGCCCGAGCTGATCACGAAGCTGGAAAGCACTTCAAGCAGGACGTGGCCGGCCATCATCGCGACGAACAGTCGCAGGCCAAGGCTGAACGGGCGCACCATGAACGAGATGAGTTCGACGAAAAAGATCGGAACGACCATCACCGCGGGCGTGCCGTGGGGCACGAACAGCGAGAAGAAGTGCAGCTTGTGCTTGGCGAAGCCGACAATGATCACGATCGAGAACGACAGGACCGAAAGTACGCCGGTAGCCGAGAAGTGGCTGGTGAACGTGAAGGCGTGCAGCCCCACGACACCCAGTGGCAGCAGACCGAGGAAGTTCGCGAAGAGGATGAACATGAACAGCGAGAAGATGTAGGGGACATACTTCTTGCCGCTGGGGCCGACGTTGGCGGCCAGCATGCCATCGACGAAGCCGGTGAAGGTTTCCACCGCCATCTGCCAGCGGCCGGGAACGAGCTGGCGCTTGGCGCCGCCGGCGACGAAAACAAAAAGCAGCAGGGCAGCGATAGCCATCCACAGCGTGCTGTTGGTGAACGCGATATTATAGCCACCGATATTCCAGCTATCCGATCCGAACAACGGATGGATGCTGAACTGGTGCATCGGGTCGACCTTGCCTTCGGCTGCCACGCGAATATCCCTGTCGCCTATGGAACCGCAGCGCCCCTTCCCACCCCCCTTGGGTTAGTCTGGGCGCCGGTTCGAAATCCGGATTATGTTCCTGAAGGCAATGAATATTCCGACGAACATCATCACCAACAGACCCCAGGGCGACGTCCCGGCAAAGTGATCAATCACCCAGCCCAGAAACAAGCCGCCCGCGACGCCCCCCAGCAATTCCGACAGCACGCGATTCCCGGCCCGATAATTCTCGTCCGTTTCCACACCCGCCGTCGGCTGGTTGCGCTTTTCCTCCCGCTCACGAAGGGCTTTCAGCCGCTCGTCGAGCGCGTCGATCCGCGCGTCCTCACCAACAGGGCCTCGGGCAGACGGCTCATCGTTCATGTCAGGCTCCTCCATCACGCAGGAACGTTTGACGCGTTCAACGGCTACCCGCCCAGGGCGCCGCCCCCTTAGGTTGCGCCTTTTCGCGAGTCAACCTCGGCACGTACCGCACTGCAACTCTTGGTGCCCTACTGCGCCCTTGAGGCCACTGGATTACCTTAACAGCGCCCCTAGATCTCACCAATTCCGCGTTGGCAATATGGCATAATAAAGGGCCGGGAGGCAATATGCCCTCCGGCCCTGATTTTCTCGAATCAACGGATACTTGTGCCAACGTACCCTTACTTGCAGCCGGACGGACGCGGCGGCAAACCCGCGCCACGATTCTGCCAGGAACCGTCAGGCGCCTGGTACTTTTCGCCCACTTTCGTTTCCGCAAGCAGGCGGCAAGCCGTCGCCGTGGCATATTCCTGCACCGTGCTCTTCGAAGCGGCTGCGCCTTGGGTGTAAACCGCACGGCGCTTGTTGTTGATGTCGCGCACCATGGCAACGATCGCCTGCGGCTGGCTGCCGACGACCCCAAGATAGCCGTCCTGCTGCTCGCCCACCTGGCCGGCCGCGCGGGCGGCGGCATATTCCGGACTGCGGCCCTGTGCATGGACAGCGACCGCACCGGTTGCAAGCAATGCAGCTGCAACGGCCATACGAGTGGCCATTCCGGCCCTCCTGAAACGTTTGATAGACAATCTGGTCATCAGAAAATGTCCTTGTTCTCCTCAATCGTCTTGGCCGCTTGAGCGTCCAGGCGATATACAACTTCCTGACGGATATTGATGTTGAGCTCGATCACGATCGGCTTGTCTGGCGCCGAAACGTTCACACAGCCCCCGAGAATGCCGGCTATGCCCGCCACCATCAGTATTCCGCCGGCGCGGACAGCGCGCCTGCCGGACCTTTGGCTTTCCTGCTGCAATGTCATGTCATCCCGCGCTTTCATGGCCCGGTTTCTTGCAGCCGGAGCGCCTCCGGTCAATTCGCATGGCATCATGGAGTTTTCTCACTGACTGAGGGCTGAATGGCGGAAACGGAGACGTCCGGCGGCAGCCCCGCCTTGAGGCGGCCATCGATTCCGATCAGGCCAAGCGTACGCGGGTCCGTCACATAGTTGGGATCATAGAGCGAGCGCAGCGGCCCGAAGAGGCTGAAGAACGGCGCCTTGATATTGAGCACAAAACGGATGGGCAGCCTGGCGATCTGCCGGGTCACGAAGTTCTTCTTGGCGCCGACCCCCTGCCTGATGCCGTTGAAGCTAACCCGGGTGATGATCTCACCTGCCAGCGTGCCGCCCATGTCAATTTCCATGCGCTTGAAATCGACCGACTTGAGCATGTCGAAAGCGAAATTTCCCATTGTCGACAAATCCTTGTAAGTCAGCTCTCCGACATAGGCGACATTGCCGCCGGGCGGGCGCGAAACGAGGTGGCCATTCTCGATCCGTCCCCCGTCCTCATCGAAAATCAGTGGCAGTTCTCCATCGAACACGCCGGTGGCGCTGAGGTTGGAAAGGTCCAGATGCCGTACGAACGTCGACGCATCGAGGCCCTGCACCTTGAGCGTATAATGGCGTGTTTCGGCCACGCCGATTTTCATGCGGGCGGGCTCAAGCATCAGCGTGCCGCCCATGAAAGGCCACTTCGCACCGTTGATCTGCAGAACATAGTCCGGCTTCATCTCGAACGAGAGCGTGCCGTCCGTCACTTCGATACCGGGATTGATCGAGGCGATATGCAATGTCTGATCGGGCGCCGTGACAAGGCCCAGCAGATCGGTCAGCACCACGTGCCCGGAAAGTCCCTTCACCGGGCCGAACGGGGCAGCGAAATCCACACCTTGCGTCGCAAGGCGACCATGGCTGGTCACGCCCTTTTCGTTCCAGTCTATGCGCCCCGTCCCATCGACCGAGCCTTCCAGACTGGAAACCACGCCCAACGCCAGGGTCGAAAGCGCATCCGCCTGCAGCTTGTCATCGAACCGCAGCCCCTCGACAGTGAGGTCCGCATGACCGGCCGCCCTGGCGAGATCGTGGACGATATCCGCGCGCACCACTTCACGGTCGCTTTCCGGCTCGCGAATCCGGGCCTCGGCAGTGATCACGTTGTCGGCAAGGCGCAGCGTCGCATTGCGAGCCGCCATCGGGTTGAACCGGGGCACCTGCTGACGGTCGACCAATGTGAAATGGGCACCGTCGACCGTCAGGACGCCATCGCTGTAGTGCCAGTTCCCCCCGGTCTTGAGCAGATCGAGTGGCACCGCATAGAGGCGGATATCCGCATCATCGAAAGTCCCGCCGCTCTGTTCCCCGATGACGGCCTCCAGATCGCTGACGCCGAAATGCGATGCGCCCTCGGCCGGGCCGAGATCGACCTTGAGTGCGCTCGCCCTGATCATGCCGGGCCCTGTTTCGGACATCGCGAAGCCCAAGGGCCCGCTGGCAATCGTAATTGGCGTTTCCCCCAGATGCCCTGACAAATCCAGCCCGGCCACACCCGCCGCGATTTGCAGTTCGCCGCCGCGGCTGCGAACAACCGCACCGCCGCCGGCCGGGCAAACCGAAAGACTACGGCGATCGAGCGTCAGATTGGCGAACTGCAGATGATCGAAAGCCACCCGGGTGCAGCGCGGCCAGACCGCAAGGTCGCCATTGGCGGCCCACTGCCCCTCAACCGGAACGATCAGGTTATCGGCTCGCCCGCCCGGCAGGCTACCGCTCAATTCCGTCTGTCCGGTGAACCTGAGCCCGCCGCGGGCATCCTGAACCAGCGCCAGTTGCGGCAAGGACACACTGTTCCCATCCGCACTGTAGGCCGGCATCGTGACATGCATCGCCAGCCGCCCGCCCTCGCCGTTTTCCATCCGGCCGGAGATCTTCGGCAGCCCGCGCCCGCCGGTCGCGAAATTCCCCGTCACGCGCGGCAATCCCTGCACGCCGAGCATCGCCTGAACCCGCGAAAGCGTCAGCAGCGACGCCCCGCTGCCGCCCCGCAACGCACCGCGCGGGATCACCAGGCTGTACCCCTCGCCGGTGCGGCGGAAGATCAGGCTGGCAACGAGCGAACTGCCACGCGTTTCCCGGGGCAGCGCGGTGCGTATCCGTCCGGCCAGAGGCGCAAGGAGCGTTCCTGCACCGGCCTGCTGGACGCCCGCCAGCGAACGGTCGAGCGCAGAACCAAGGCTGATACCCTTGCCGCCGAGATCACCGTCGATATCGAAGCGGGCCAGCCCCTGCGCCGAGCGCGCACGGCCATCGAACGAAAGATCGGCGAAGCGGACCTGCGGTGTGGAGAGATCCTGCGCAGCAAGATCATAGCGGGCATTGAGCGCGCCGTCCCGGAAGGTAACATGCGCCGTCCCGGATGCGCCGCCAAGACGGTTTTCCGCGTAGTGCCCGGCCCCGGCACGGAAACCCAGCTTGCCTTCCCCGCCGTCGAGCGCCTTGTCCAGAGTGACATCGAGCTGTCCCCCGACCTGCGCCAGCCGGAAATCCCTGTTCCGGCAAGTAACATCCTTCAACCGCACGGGCCCTGCAAAACGGGGTTTCAGCGATGTCACTGTCACTTTGCCGTAGAGGCTGGCCTGCCGGGCCGTGCAGCCTTCGGCCGCGAGGCCGGGCGCCGTGGCAGCCAGTTCCCCGGCGAAACCGCCGCGCAAGGCCCCAGCGCCGTCCAGCTTCGCGCCGATCCGGCCGTAGTCGCTTTCGATCAACGCACGGCCATCTTCTATCGCCACGTCCAGATCAGGCATTTCAAACGGTCCGCCCTTGCCCGAGAACAGCACCTTGTCGATCGTGCCGAAGCTCACCTTGCCGTCATGGAACGTGCCGTAAAGACGCGGACGCTCCACAGTGATTCGACCGATTCCGGGCAGTCCCCAAGAGAGCTTCGTGGCGACCCGCAGTTCCTTGATGGTCAGATCGGGTCGCTCGGGATCGCCGAACGCGAGATTGCGGATCACCTGCTCCGACGGGCTGATCGAAACGATCTCGTAGCTCGCAGGCACACCCAGCGAATCGAGCTGACCCGCGATGAAATCGTCAGCGATATCCCTGCGCATGACCCACGCGAGACCGAGCGCGATCACAAGCAAGGCAGCAATAGTCGCAAGCCACACGCGCCAGCGTACACCACGCGCGGACGGCATGCTCGCGCCATCGGCCGCGAAATCGGGCGCGGCATCTGCTTTGGGGGACTGGTCCTGATCTTGCGCCATCCGCTCCATCACTTGCGCTGGCCGCGCGGGAAAGGCAATTGTTTGTGCAGCCTATGCCAGACGACGCCCCACTCTTCGATGAACGCGCCGCACCTGCGCAACGCTCCGCCGATCCTGCGAACGATCCCAGCGGCCACCGCAAACGGCTGCGCAAGCGGCTGCTTGAAGGCGGACTGGAAGCGCTGGCCGATCACGAAGTGATAGAACTCCTGCTGACGCAGGCGGTTGCCCGACGCGACATGAAACCGCTGGCGCGCAGCCTGCTGCAACGCTTCGGCTCTCTTGCCGGGGTTCTCCAGACCGATCCACGTACGCTGGCGGCCCACCCGGGCATGGGCGAAGCCACCGCTGCGGCCCTGCAACTCGTGCGCGTCGCAGCCACGCGCATGGCACGCGAAAAGGTGCGCGAAGCCCCGGTAATCGCCTCCTGGCAAGCGCTGATCGACTATCTGACGATCGACATGGCCCACCTGACGGTCGAACGCGTGCGAGTGCTCTATCTCAACGCGCGCAATATGCTGGTGCTGGACGATCTCGTAGGCGAAGGCTCGATCGACGAAGCCGCGATCCATCCGCGCGAAGTGATCCGCCGCGCGCTGGATATCGGCGCCACCGCGCTGATTCTCGTCCACAATCATCCCTCCGGTTCCCCCCAGCCCAGCCGCGCCGATATCGAGATCACCAACCGTATCGCCGAAGCCGGGCGGCTGCTGGGCATCACGGTCCACGATCACGTCGTTATCGGGCGCGAGGGGCATGTCAGCCTGCGGATGAAAGGGCTCATCTGATGTGTGTGGCCGCCATCGCCTGGGATACGCATCCCGACTGGCTGCTCGTCTGCGCGGGCAATCGCGACGAATTCCATGCCCGGCCGGCTGCTCCTCTATCCCGTTGGACGGACGGGTCCGGCATCCTTGCCGGAACCGATCTGACAGGCGGCGGCACATGGCTCGGCCTGACCGAAGCGGGCCGCTTCGCGCTTGTCACCAATTACCGCGTGCCCGAAGGCCCGCAGCCCGGCCGCCCCTCACGCGGGCTGCTGGTGACCGACGTGCTCACCGGCGCCGAACCGGACAACATGGCGGCAATGAACCCGTTCAACCTGGTATTTGTGGAAGCCGGAAACGCCTGGTTTCTCACCAACCGGCCCCAGTTCGAACGCAGACTCCTGACACCGGGCATACACGGCTTGTCAAACGGCGGTTTCGACGTGCCCTGGCCCAAGACCGTGCAAGTCGAAGAAGCGATAAAGCGATGGCTAACAGAGGACGGCACCGAAGATCGTTCAACCCTGCTAAGGTGCTTGCGTGACGAAACGCCCGCGATCAATCCTGCCCGGCCCGGTCATGGCCCCGAGCCGCGCTTCGCACCTGTCTTCATCCGCAACGAAATCTACGGAACCCGCTGCAGTACGATCGTGACAATCTCCCGCAGCGGACAGGGCACAATTCTCGAACGCAGCTTCTCACCGGACGGCAAGGTTACCAGCGAGCGCGAAGAGAACTTCACATGGCCCGTCACATAGGCGAGACAAGCATTTTATATTGTAAGATTTTGAGACAAGGACCAAATTGTCAATCATTTTAATAGACAAAATGGACTTGCACAGTTTGCAATTCCCGCTAACTCCTCATGGTGGCGAATGCGCCAAGTCGGGGAAAGGGCACCAAGAACGATGATCCTGGGATTCGATGCAAGTTCGCCTGCCGTCATGGGCGTACTGCTGATCCTGCTGTTCCTGGCTTTCGCGTTCGAACTGGCTGCCCCCGAAGTTGCCGCGCTGGTACTGGTTGCGGTGCTGCTGGTTCTGGGCGTGATCGCGACCGACGATGTTCTCACCGCCATGGGCAACCCTGCCCCGCTGACGATCGTGTGCATGTTCATCATTTCTTCGGCCATGGTTCGCACCGGGGCGCTGGATTTTCTGGCCATGCGCATCACCGGCATCGGCAAAACCCGCCCGGTGGTTTCCATTGCGGCCTTCCTGACAGTGATCGCCGCGCTATCGGCCTTTACCAACAATACGCCGCTGGTGATGATGATGATCCCGGTTGGCATGACGCTGGCCAAGGAACTGGGCATTGCCCCGTCCAAGATCCTGATGCCCGTTTCTTTCGCGGCAGTGCTCGGCGGCACGGTGACCCTGCTCGGCACATCTACCAACATTCTCGTGGACGGCGTGGCCCGCAAGGCCGGCCTCGCGCCCTTCTCGATCTTCGAGATCGCACCTGTAGGCATCATCGTCGCCGTCACCGGCGTGATCTGGCTCACTTTGTCTCACCGTCTGCTGCCGGTACGCGATACCGTTGCCGGCCTCACTTCCGCGAGTGACAACAAGCGCTTTGTCGTCTCGGTCTTTATCGAAGCGGAATCGCCTTATATCGGCCAGCGCCCGGGCGAAATCGATCTGTTCGCCCGGCCGGAGCGGCGCCTTGTCGATGTGCTGCGTGGCGACGAATCGCTGCGCCGGGATTTCGACAAATACATGCTGGAAGAGGGAGACATCCTGGTGATGCGCACCTCTGCCAGCGATGTCATGACAATCAAGGAGCATGGCCAGCACGCGCTGACCGCCGCCTCGACCACCGATCCGCACCTTGTCCAGCTTTCCACCCGAAATTCGGTCATGGCCGAAACGCTGCTAGCCCCCGGCGCCGAACTGATCGGCCACACGCTGGCAGACTTGCGCCTGCGCCGGCGCTACGGTGTCTATCCGATCGCGCTGCACCGCAAGGGCACCAACCTTGAGGAACGCTACGAAACCGTTCCGCTGGAAGTGGGCGACACGATCCTGATGGAAGGCGCGCCCGAGGACCTGCGCCGCCTTGTCGAGGACCAGCAACTGGTCAACATCGCCGAACCGACCGCGCGCGGCTTCCGCCGCAACAAGGCGTGGGTCGCGGTGGGCACGATGATCGGAATCGTCATCGCCGCAGCGTTCAATGTGATGCCGCTGGCGGGCCTCGCCGTGCTTGGCGTTGCTATTGTGCTGGGCATGCGCTGCGTGGAGCCGGACGAAGCCTTCAAGTCCGTGGACTGGCGCATCATAGCACTGATCGTCTCCATGCTCTCGATCGGCGCAGCCTTGGAAAAAAACGGTCTGGTCGAAGCCATCGTCGGGCTCGCCGAGCCCTGGCTTGGCACGATGGGGCCATTCGCAGCGCTGGTTGTGATCTATGTGCTCAGCCTGGTGCTGACCGAACTGGTGACCAACAATGCGGTTGCCGTCGTCGTCACGCCAATCGGCATCAGCCTCGCCCATGCGCTCCATGCCGATCCGCGCCCTTTCGTGGTCGCCGTCATGTTCGCCGCCTCGGCCAGCTTCCTCACGCCGATCGGATATCAGACCAATACGCTGGTCTATGGCGCGGGCGGGTACAAGTTCACCGACTTCTACCGTTTCGGCTTTCCGCTAACGCTGATCGTCTCGATCACCACGTTGACCATGATCCCGCTGATCTGGCCATTTTAGCCGCAGCTCCCGCCGTTCGGGCCGCCCGCCCTCTTGCCATACGCGCCTGCGCGCCCTAGCGGCTCGCGCGGAACGCTAAAGGAGTCGAACATGGTCCCCCGTTACGCCCGTCCCGCGATGACCGCGATCTGGGAGCCGGAAGCCCGCTACCGCATCTGGTTCGAGATCGAGGCCCACGCCGCCGTCAAGATGGGCGAAATGGGCACTGTGCCCGCGAGCGCGGGCAAGGCGCTGTGGGACTGGTGGGCGACGAACCCGAAAGTCGATGTCGCCGCGATCGACGCCAAGGAAGCCGTGCTCAAGCACGATGTGATCGCGTTCCTCGACTGGGTGGCCGAACAGGTCGGCCCCGAGGCACGCTTCATGCACCAGGGCATGACCAGTTCCGACGTGCTCGACACCACGCTCAACGTCCAGCTCGTGCGCGCCGCCGATATCCTGCTGGCCGATCTCGACGATCTGCTCGCCGCGATCAAACGCCGGGCCGAGGAGCACAAGTACACCCCCTGCATCGGCCGCAGCCACGGTATCCACGCCGAGCCGGTGACTTTCGGCCTGAAGCTGGCCCAAGCCCATGCCGAATTCTCCCGCGCGAAGAAGCGCCTGATCGCCGCGCGCGAGGAAGTGGCCACTTGCGCGATTTCGGGCGCGGTCGGCACTTTCGCCAATGTCGATCCGGCCGTCGAAGTCTATGTCGCGGACAAGATGGGGCTGGAGATCGAGCCGGTCTCCACCCAGGTCATCCCGCGTGACCGCCATGCGATGTTCTTCGCCACGCTGGGCGTCATCGCCAGCTCGATCGAGCGGCTTGCCGTCGAAGTTCGCCACCTGCAGCGCACCGAAGTGCTGGAAGCGGAGGAATATTTCTCGCCCGGCCAGAAGGGCTCGTCGGCAATGCCGCACAAGCGCAATCCGGTGCTGACCGAAAACCTTACCGGGCAGGCCCGCATGATCCGCTCCTATGCCATGCCCGCGATGGAGAACGTCGCGCTGTGGCACGAGCGCGATATCTCACATTCTTCGGTGGAACGCTTCATCGGCCCCGACGCGACCATCACGCTGGACTTCTCGCTGGCGCGCCTCACCGGCGTGATCGACAAGCTGCTCGTCTATCCCGAGCGGATGCAGAAGAACCTCGACCGGATGGGCGGCCTCGTCCACTCGCAGCGCGTGCTGCTGGCGCTGACACAGGCAGGCCTCACCCGCGACGAAAGCTACCGCCTCGTCCAGCGCAACGCGATGAAGGTATGGGAATCAGACGGCCAGCTCAGCCTGATGGAACTGCTCAAGGCCGACCCCGATGTTGCCGCCGCACTGAGCCCGGAGACGATCGAGGAAAAGTTCAACCTCGATTACCATTTCAAGCACGTCGATACGATCTTCGCGCGGGTCTTCGGGGCGTGAAGCACGCCCCCTCTCTTCCCTTGCCCCCGATTCGCGCCTAGCATCGGGGCTTCCCGCCGGAAGAGCAGGAGAGAAAATGCACCTCATCCGCCCTGTCACCTGGATCGCACTGACCGCGGTTCTGGTCGCTGTCATCGCCATGAACTGGACGAAGGTGCCGGTAAACCTGTGGCCACTCGACGACGGCAATTACATCCACTTCCAATGGCCGGTGGGCATCGTCGCCCTGCTGTTCTTTCTGCTCGGCATGGCACCGTCCTGGCTTTACCTGCGGGCGGTGCGCTGGCGGATGAACCGCCGGATCTCCAGCCTCGAAAATTCGTTGCGGGCCAGTTCCATGCCATCGATCAATGCACGGGCAGATGCGCCCTCCGCAAGCGACACGGCGCCGCTCGAAACGCCTTCAACACCAAGCTCTCCGGAAGTCTGAACCGATGAACCACAATCCCGTCTTTCTTGCTCTCGACATGCCCCGCCTCGATGCCGCAGAGGCGTTGGCACGAAAGGTCGCGGGCCATATCGGCGGGATCAAGCTGGGTCTCGAATTCTTCTGCGCCCACGGTCATCACGGCGTGCATGAACTGCACAAACTGGGACTGCCGCTCTTCCTCGACCTGAAACTGCACGATATCCCAAACACCGTGGCCGCCGCGATGCAGGCGATCCATGTTCTCGAACCCACTATCGTAACGGTCCATGCCGCAGGCGGGCGGGCGATGATGGAAGACGCCAAGGCGGCCGCGAGCGAGAATACCAAGGTCGTCGGTGTCACTGTGCTGACCAGCCTCGACGATGACGATCTCACCGCCATCGGCGTCAAGTCCGACCCTAACGAACAGGCCTTGCGCCTCGCCGAACTGGCTCATTCCGCCGGACTTGACGGTATCGTCTGCTCAGGTCACGAAATCGGCGCCGTACACAAGCAATGGAAAGACGGCTTCTTCGTCGTCCCCGGCCTGCGCCCGGCCGACAGCGGAAACGGTGATCAGAAACGCATCGTCACCCCGCGCCAGGCGCGTGATGCCGGGGCCAGCGTGCTGGTGATCGGCCGCCCGATCAGCCGCGCCGAAGATCCGCTGGCCGCTGCGAAAGCCATCGAAGCCACTCTCTGAACGGGTTCAGGCTGGGGCAAGCCGGCCCGTTTCAGACTGCCCGTGAGAAGCTGAAACCGGAAGGACACCCGATGACATCGAAGCCCCTCGTCTGCGCCCTGGCCCTCGCCCTGCCGCTGACAGCGTTTGGCGCTGCCACCGCATCGGCCCAGACGGCCGCTTCCGTACTGATGGAACAGGGACACACGCTGCTCCAGATCAATGCGCAGGGCACGACCACCCGCGAACCGGACATGGCGGCCTTTTCGGCCGGCGTAACCACACGGGGTGAGACCGCCAGCGCCGCGCTGGCCGAAAACGCCATGCGCATGAACAAGGTCATCGCCGCGCTCAAACGCGCGGGGATCGCCGCCAAAGACATCCAGACCCGCAACCTTGCGGTCAACCCCATCTATTCGCAGCCGACGCGGCGTCCCGACGGCAGCTACGATAACGATGAGCGGCGGATCGTGGCCTATCAGGCAGACAATCAGCTCAGCGTGCGCCAGCGCAAGCTCGACGATTACGGCAAAGTGATCGACGCGCTGGTCTCCGCCGGAGCCAATCAGGTGAACGGACCGGAGTTCACGCTCTCCCAGCCCGAAGCCGCGGAGGACGAAGCCCGTATCGATGCCATCAAGGAAGCCCGGCGCCGGGCGGACCTCTATGCACAGGCCGCAGGCCTGCATGTCGTGCGGATCCTCGCGATCGCGGAGTCGGGCGGCCACAATCCACAGATCATGGTCGCGGCATCGAAGCGCATGATGGCCGACAGTGCGCCCTCACCTGTCGCGGCGGGCGAAGTGGACGTAAAGGTCAACCTCAACGTCCGCTTCGAACTGGCGCCCTGAGGAAGCACCTTAATTCAGCATCATGTCCTGCGACTGGATATTGTACCCCATCAGCGTGAGCTTGCCTTCATCTCCCTTGCGGTAAACGAACTGCTCGGTGCCGGTACCATTTTCGAAAGTCGTCTGCATGGTTATGGTCAGGAACGTGCCGCCAGTGGTGGCATTGGCATTCCAGCCGACCTGCTTGCTGTCCCGGACCTTGCCCAGCTTGCGGTGAA
>JARROF010000062.1:0-12086 GCA_037384205.1 Novosphingobium sp.
CTCACCCGCATTCGCAACGGCCAGCGGGCGAAGAAGGACTCCGTCCTGTCCCCGGCCTCGAAGCTTCGTGCCCGCGTGCTCGAAGTGCTCCAGCGCGAAGGCTACATTCGTGGCTACAGCGAAGATGCCACCGGCGCTCACCCGCAGCTGCGCATCGAGCTGAAGTATTTCGAGGGCGAGCCCGCGATCAAGCACGTTCAGCGCGTTTCCAAGCCGGGCCGCCGCGTCTACTCGGGTTCCAAGGAACTCCCGGTGGTGCGCAACGGCCTTGGCATCACCATTGTCTCGACGCCCAAGGGCGTGCTTTCCGATACGGAAGCGCGCACCCAGAACGTCGGTGGCGAAGTGCTTGCGGAGGTGTTCTGATGAGCCGCATCGGTAAAAAGCCGGTGACGATCCCGAGCGGCGTCACTGCCAATATCGACAATGGCACGCTGTCGGTGAAGGGCCCCAAGGGCACGCTCACCATGGGCCTGTCGGACCTTGTGACCTACGCGGTCGAGGATGGCTCGATCGCCGTGCAGCCCGTCAACGAGTCGAAGGCTGCGCGCAGCCACTGGGGCATGCAGCGCACGCTGGTCTCGAACCTGATCGAAGGCGTTACCGAAGGGTACTCCAAGGTGCTCGAGATCAAGGGCGTCGGCTACCGTGCACAGGCTCAGGGCAAGAAGCTCAAGCTTCAGCTCGGCTTTTCGCACGACGTTGACATCGACGTGCCCGAAGGCATCGAGATCAAGACCCCGGACAACACCACGGTCGAGATTTCCGGCATTGACAAGCAGAAGGTCGGCCAGCTCGCGGCCGAGATCCGCCGCTGGCGCAAGCCCGAACCCTACAAGGGCAAGGGTATCAAGTATCGCGGCGAGTACATCTTCCGCAAGGAAGGGAAGAAGAAGTAATGGCAAAGCTTTCCCTTTTCGAGCGCCGCCGCCGGCGCGTCCGCACCGCTCTTCGTGCCCGTTCGGGCGACCGTCCGCGTCTGTCGGTGCATCGCACCGGCCGTCACATCTATGCGCAGATCATCGACGATGCCCAGGGCCGTACCGTGGCCGCCGCCAACACGCTTGGCGGCAAGGGCACGGATGTCGACTCCGCCACTCGCGTGGGCAAGGAGCTCGCCGAGGCTGCCAAGAAGGCGGGCATCACTGCTGTCGTGTTCGACCGCGGCGGTTTCCTGTTCCATGGCCGCGTCAAGGCGCTGGCCGAAGCCGCTCGTGAAGGCGGGCTGGAGTTCTGATCATGGCAGACGAAAACACTAACGAACAGCCGGTTGCGGCTGAAAACACGCAGGGCCCCGCTGGCCAGCCCGAAGGCGGCCGAGGCCGCGGTCGTGGCCGTGGCGAACGCGGTGAGCGTGGCGGCCGTGGCCGTGGCGATCGCGGTGACCGCCGTGGCCGCCGCGATGACGAGGAACAGGGTGAAGAGCTGATCGAAAAGCTCGTTCACATCAACCGCGTCTCCAAGACGGTGAAGGGTGGCAAGCGCTTCGGTTTCGCCGCGCTCGTCGTCGTCGGTGACGGCAAGGGGCGCGTCGGCTTTGGCCATGCCAAGGCCCGCGAGGTTCCCGAGGCGATCACCAAGGCTACCGCTTCGGCCAAGAAGAAGATGATCCGCGTCGCTCTGAAGGAGGGCCGCACCCTCCATCACGACGGCAAGGGCCACTTCGGTGCCGGCCGCGTCAATGTGCGCACGGCACCTGCCGGTACGGGCATCATTGCCGGTGGTCCGATGCGCGCCGTGTTCGAGAGCCTGGGCGTCGCTGACGTCGTGACCAAGTCGGTCGGTACCTCGAACCCGTACAACATGATCCGCGCCACTTTCGACGCGCTGAACAGCCAGACTTCGCCGAAGTCGGTGGCCCAGCGCCGCGGCAAGAAGGTCGCCGACCTGCTCGGCCGCAGTGGTGGCGTCAGCGAAGCAGAGGCTGAGGCCGCTGCCGAAGCTATCGTGGAGTAATCGACCATGGCCAAGATCAAGATCAAGCAGATCGGTTCGCCGATCCGTCGCCCCGAGAGCCAGAAGAAGATCCTCATCGGTCTCGGCCTCGGCAAGATGCACAAGGTTGTCGAGGTTGAGGACACCGCCGAAGTACGCGGTGCGATCGCCAAGCTGCCGCACATGGTTGCGGTCGTCGACTGAGCCTTTCGGCATCGGCACGATATCAGGAAGGCCCCGGTTGAAACGCCGGGGCCTTTCGTTTGTCCCGCCCCCTTTCACCGGCACGCGGCTGTGCTATTCGCGAAGGCCGATCATTCCACGCTGGAGCAGGTCTTGAATATCAGGGGATTTGCCATTGGTGCCGTGTGTCTCGCTGCCATGGCGACCGTCGGATGCACGCCCGGCGAGGGACAGACCGATGTTATGGCCGATGGCGCTTCGGTCGCGCAGTGCGGTGACGTGCGGGGAGATCCCGCGAAGCTTGCAGAGATGCGCCGCTCGGACGACGATCTGGTCAGGGCGCTGGAGGGGGGGAAGGAGCCCGATCCGGTTGCCTCGGCGAAAGCCGCGCTCGATGCCGGGGATTATCGCCTCGCTGCGGCAACGACACCGGATGGGGTATCGACCGAGCTTTACGATGCGCAGTGTCGCGTGCTGGGCGGCCTCAAGCCGTGGACGGTGCGGGTGCTGACTTATGAGCCCGATGAGGCGGCGGCCATGGGCCGGGGGCCGGATGACAAGGCGACTGACTTCGGACGGCGTTATAACGCCGCCGTGCTTGGCGACCCGCGCTATCCCTATGCCGACGTCTGCCGCGAACTGGATCGGGCAGGGCTCAAACCCGATTTTTCCGATGCCGGTGAGAAGGGCATTGCGCTGCCTTACGGTTTTGCGGAACTGGGGCCAGCGCGCATGGCCTATGGCCTGGGCGCGGCGGCGCGGCGCGGTTCGGTCTATGACATCAATGTGCTGATCCGGCGAGACAAGCAGGATGTGAACGCGCCCGATATGTTCGGGATGACACCACTTGCCTGGGCCATCGCTTATCATCGCTGGCCGGCAGCCGAGGCGCTTCTGAGGGCCGACGCGAGCCCGACCGGAGCGTCATGCCAGACCGCGATCGATCGCGAATCGCCGTTGCAGGTGGCGCGGATCATGCGCTGGTCGGCGATGATCCGGCGCTTGCGTCCGCTGGTGACCGAAGAAGAATTCGCAAATTTGCGTCAGAAGCCCCGCTGGGACGATACCAGCCTCTCCGAACTTAATCATGCGCTGGCCGAGTTGAAGGAGCGCTATGGCAAGGTTCTGCGCAAGCGCCCGTTCTCGCGCCACGATGTTCTGTTTGAAGTCGATGCCAAAGGCAATTCGACATCCTGCCATATGGAGCCGGGCTCGAATTCACCGGAGTTCGACAAGGAACTGTGCGATCTGGCGATCGATATCGTGCGCTGGGCGCCTGCTCGCGATGCTTTCGGTACACCAGTGCCGGAAAGTGCCAAGCTGGTCGTGGGGATCGGCGGAACGTAGCCTTGGTCTTAGGGGGATTGCTGTTCGGAGGCTGGCGTTTGCGGCAGTCGGCCCAGACATCGATCGTGTTCTCGTTCAGCCAGTCCGGCACGGAAACAGGGGCTACTCGCTTGCAGTGAGCATGGAAATAGGCGCCAAAGATCTCGGAAGCGAACGGCTGTCCTTCCAGGCCGGGGATCTTCAGCCATGCCAGCCCGATGATGCCTTCCTGATGGCCGGGTATAGAAAGCGCACCCTTCCATTCCTGCCTGGATAATGCACCATCAAATGCCGGGACTGAATGACTGAACGGGAGCGCCGGGCAGGCAGGCTAAGGCTCAAAAAAATGTACGCTTGTGTAATTTGTGCTGCACGATATAAAACAGTCCATACGATCGGGATAAGCGATTCCTGACACCAAAGTTAGAATTTTAATAGAATCATCCAGAGAAAAACTCTGGAGGAATACATAATGGGAGGGGCGGATGAAGGTCATTGTGCCGAAGCTGTATGCTTGCTCGGCGCTCGTCGGCATAGGTCTGCTGGGTAGCGCGGAAGCCATGGCACAGGCACCGGATTCTAAGCCGAAAACCTATAACGACGAGATCATCGTGACCGCGCAGAAGCGCGAGCAGCGGCTGCAAGACGTCGGCATTACCATCACTACGGCGACCAATGAACAGTTGCAGACAGCAGGTGTGTCAGATGTGTCGTCGCTCGCCAAAGTGACGTCCGGTTTTTCGGCTGGTCGCACGACGCATGGCTATCCGGTCTTCTCGATCCGCGGTGTCGGCTTCAATTCCAGCCAGTTGTCGGCTGCTCCCACTGTATCGAGCTACATCGACGAGGCTGCGCTGCCATATCCGTCGATGACTGGCGGGCTGCTACTGGACGTCGATCATATCGAAGTTCTGAAAGGCCCTCAGGGCACGCTGTTCGGCCAGAATGCAACAGGTGGCTCCATCAACGTCATCGCAGCCAAACCCACGAATTTCCCCAAAGCTGGACTGGGCATCGAGGTCAATAATTTCGGCCAGGTCATGGCCAACGGTTTCGTCAGCGGGCCGCTGAGCGATACGCTGCGCATGCGCGTCGCCGTGGCGACCACGCAATTCGGCGACTGGCAGAAAGGCTATTACCTCAACAACGACAAGCGCGGCGACCAGAACCGGCTGATGGGCCGAGTACTGACCGAATGGACTCCTACCGATCGTTTGACGCTCCGTTTCATGCTGAACGGTTATCGTGACAAGGGCGAACCGCAAGTCGTGCAGTTGGCAGCCCTGTCCATTGCTGCGCCTTCCAATGCGGCGCCTGGCCTGATCGATTATCCCAAGCCGCCGAAAGACAATCGCTATGCTGAAACCGACATCAACGGCGGGAACGATATCTACGTCGCACAGGGTGTGTTGCGGGTGGATTATGATCTGAACGACGCTTTGTCGCTGACGTCGATCACCAACTATATTCGCCATCGGCATCGTCAGCTTATCGATGGCGACGCCACCGCGTTGACGATCGCCCGCGTGCTGGTCGATTCCCATGCGCGCAGCTTTGGTCAGGAATTACGGCTGACCGGCGAGGCGATGGACGGGCAGATCCATTTCGTCCTGGGCGGCAACTATCAGAAGGACAAGTTCCGTGAAGAATTGAACGAACAGTTCGCGGCCTATTCCTCGCTCCCGCCCAATAGCACGCTGCGGACCCGATTTAACCCGACGGCCCGGTCTACCGCAGTATTCGGCAACATTGACTGGGAGTTCGTGCCGGGCCTGACCTTGACCGCGGGTGCTCGGCACACATGGGCCAAGCAGACGACGCGCGGCTGTACCTATGACACCGGAGATGGCAGCTGGGCAGGATTCCTGACCGCCGTATCGACCGCCATTCGGGGCGCGCAGGGTCTGGCGCCGCCGCCACCGATTGCGCCGGGCGGGTGTGCGTCGCTCGATGATACCCCTTCGCTTCCCGGTGGGCTGGCGCCCTTCCTGCCAACCGTCATCGAACTGGCGCAGAAGGAGGAGAATACATCCTGGCGCGTGGGCCTGAACTACAAGCCTACGCCCGACACGCTGATCTATGGTCTGGTCAGCCGCGGGTACAAGGCAGGGGTGTTTCCTTTTACCGATACCATCGTGACGAGCCAGATTGGCCCGATCCGTCAGGAAGAGCTGACATCGTATGAAGTCGGCTTCAAGGCCGACCTGTTGGATCGCCGCATCTCGCTGGAGGCTTCAGCCTATCATTACGATTACAGAGACAAGCAGTTCTTTACCTACAAGGCAACGCCGTTCATCGGGGCGGCTTCCACACTGGTCAACATTCCCAAATCCAAACTGAACGGATTCGAGGTGAGTACGGTCCTGCGACCCACCGACAGTCTGACCTTTCGTGGCGGTTCCAAGTGGTCGGGCACCAGCGACTTGGAATACAGGGTTCCGTTGGGCGTCGGGATGGAGGGCTTTGTCGGCGGCAGCCTGACGTATAACAGCTCCGCTTTCGCTGACCTTTCCAACTCGGATTTGTCGCGGATGAAGGCCTATACCTTGCTCGATGCGCGCGTGGGCGTCGCATCTGACAAAGGATGGCGGGCTTCGCTGTTCGCGCGCAATCTGACCAATGAATATTACTGGGTCAGCGTCGGCCTGCTCGCCGATGCCGCCTATCGCATCGCCGGGCTTCCGCGCACTTTCGGGGCATCGGTCAACTTCGACTTCTGACAATCGACCCAAGCATAGCGCCGCCGTTCCAGCGCGGATGGCGGCGCCAGAAGGGATGGACCTATGTTCGCCGATACCGGTATTCTCCTTCAGTCACTGACCCGCGTTCTTGCCAGGCCAAGCGCGGGGGAGGCGCTGGCCGGCACCGATCTGGCCATCGCCCGCACATTGGCGCAGCGGCTGGCCGTGGCCAATGATGCCGATCTGCTGCGGCGGCATGCAGACCGCGGCCATGCTCTGCTTAAGGCATGCGCCGAGCCGGATGGCGAGACGCCAACGTTGGACGATCCGGTGATCTTGCGCAAGGATATCGAGACCAGCCTGACGCGGCTCAGCGAATTGCTGCGCTCGCGTGGCGGTGATCCCGGATTGCGCGATCTCAACCGGCACGTCTCGGACTGGGAATCCGAACTGCATGCGCTGCAGGCCGACGTGCCTGCGGCTCAGCGCGCGGATGTATTGAAACTGGATGCCGCCACCGTGCAGGCCTATCTGCGCGCTCGGGTGCCGGGCTCGGCCGATGCCGTGGTGGAGGAGACGCGGCGGCTCGCCGGGGGCTATGGCCGGGCAACGGTCCTCGTGCGCATGGCGACGCCGGTCTTCGGCGTGCGCGGTTTTGTAATCCGGGCGGAACATCCTGCCAGCATCCTTAATATCCCCGGCATCGACATCGTCACCGAACATGAAATCATCCAGATGGCTTATGCTGCCGGGGTTGGCGCGCCAGAGCCTTATTGGCTGGAGAGCGGAGACAATCCGATCGGCGGCCGCTTCATATTGCTCGAACTAAGGCCGGGAGAAAATTACGGCACCGCCTTTGGCGCGACGCGGGACATTTCGCCCAGGCTACGGTCGAATATCGCCAAGGGATTGGCCGCGGTGCACGCCATTCCGGTCGGCGAGTATCCGGCCCAAGTGAAAAACAGCCAGCTCAGCCAGTGGGAAGGGCTTTCCGGCGTAAAAGACGCGGCGCTGTTGTGGCTGCAGATATGGCGCCGTTTCCACGACGAGCTGGCGGTCCCGTCGCCCACCATCGCGCGCGCCTTTGACTGGCTGGAGCGCAATTGCCCCGACCGGGCGGGCGGCGCGGCGCTGCTGCATTCCGACTTTGGGCTGGGCAATCTGCTGATCGCCGATGATGAGATTACCGCCGTTCTGGATTGGGAAGCATCTCACATGGGCGATCCGGCGGAGGAGGTGGCCTGGGTCGCCTATAATCTGCGCGATTATGTGCAGGAAGGTGATTTCGTTTCGGAATACACGCAGATCACCGGGCGTGAGATCGATGAGTTCAGCCTGCGCTTCTACGATGTATTCAGCGCTGTGAAAATGTGCCTGGGCGGTGCGGCCGCGCTGGACCGGTTCAACTTCTCACCGATGGCGGAACCGATCTTCTGCCATCTGACGGCGCTGTCGATGGACAAGCTCGACATGATCGACCGTTCGATAGAGCGGGCCGAAGCAACCCGCTGACGCCCGTTCCAACCGCTTTGACGAGAGGATTTGCCATGCCTGATGCCACGCCCAGAAAATATCGTGTCGCCGTATGGGGGCCGGGCAGCGTTGGTGTGGCAGCGATCCGCGACTGCTTGCTGATCGACAATGCCGATCTGGTCGGCGTGCTCGCCTATTCGCCTGACAAGCAGGGCCGCGACATCGGCGAACTTGTCGGTTTCCCAGCGACCGGGACCAAGGTCAGTGCCACGGTGGAGGAACTGCTGGCAACGAGGCCCGAATGCGTGCTGTTCGCAGCGCGCGATTATGGCGATCTGCGCGCGGATGACGACATTGCCACATTGCTGGAGGCCGGGGTCAATGTCGTGTCGGCCTTGCCGTATCAGAACCTGGCAACCGTTTCTCCCGAACGTTTTGCGCGGCTGGATGCGGCGGGCAAGAAAGGCGGAGCCACCCTGTTCGGCAGCGGCGTAAATCCCGGCTACATGATGGAGCGGCTGGCGCTGACGCTGTCGGGTCTGTCCAATGGTATCACCGGCATCCGTCTGCGCGAATATATAAACTGCACGCATATGCCCGGCGCCGCGACCTTCCTGCAACTGATGGGGTTCGGCATGCAGACGGTGGATGCCGCGCAGACCGAGCAGGTCGCGGCGCTGATCCAGTCCTATCTGCAACCGACCTTGCAGTTCGCTGCAGAAAAGATGGGCGTGCCAATCGACCGGATCGAGCGGACGGACCGGCACGAAGTCGCACCGGAAACGATGCACTTGCCCGAGTTTACCATCGAAAAGGGCGGCGTGGCACTGGTGTCGCACAAATGGACCGCCTATCGCGGTAACACGCCGTTCCTCAGCACGCATTCGACATGGTTCGTCACCGATGCGATGCGCCCGCCCGAATTGAAAGGGTTGGATGATTGCTGGATCATCGAGGTCGACGGCCGCCCATCGTCCCGCACGATCATCGAATTGCATGGATCACCAGACCGCGACGGCAGCAACAATCCCGAAAATCCGTCCAACACGTCCTACCTGGCGACGATGGTGCCCATGGTACAGTCGATCCCTTATGTTGTGGACGCAACTCCGGGCGTGCTGACACTCGACGCGCCGCCGATGCACTGGCGTGCGGATTTCGCTTGATAAAAGACCGCCGGAATTGGGCAGGGCCATTAAAAGGACGGCGTCTCAGTCGGACGCCGTCCTTTCAGTCCGTTTTAAGTGGAGTCGGGTGTTCAGTCGCGCATGTCGCGCTTCCAGTGGCCTTCCGGCATGGCGGGAACGAAGATGCCCGGCGCGGCGGCCTCCACGGTCGGAATCGCCTGAACCATTGCAACGACGGTCATATAATAGCCGGGTGAGGTCATGTCGCCGTTCAGGAATTTGTCACCGGTCAGCATTGACGCCTTACTCTCCACCGATACGCGGACAGAGGGGCGGCCTTCGATAGTCACTGTCCAGAAATCGTCGCAGGTCGCGAAGGACGGGCGCATTGCTTCGCCCAGATACCAGAAGACTTCGGTGGTGTAGAAAGGCTTGCCATCGGCATAGCCGACCCATTTGAAGGATATGAGACCGACGGTGCCGGCCTTCACCGTCATCACGGGGGTTTCAATGTCGGTGCTGGTCGTGGCGTGCTGCGATATGCGCTCGATCCGCTCTACCGTGATGCCTAGCTGGTCGGCGGCATAATGGATCGGCTGGATCAAATAATTTTGGGCCAGCGTTTCTACTGCGGGATTGTTTTCAGCCGCCTCCAGAGGGCCGCCAAAGCCAAATAAGTTCAGCAGGTCCAGGCTGTCCGCCATGTCGGCGGCGTTAAACAGTTCCTGCATATGGATATGGGTGACATCGTTGGTTACGTTTGTCATCAGCATCGCCAGCTTCTCGTTGAAGAAGCCGGGTGTGATGCCGGTGCCGTACAGGGGGCGCCGCCTTTTTCGCCGGCGGCCTGAAGCCGTTCCGCCGCATCGCCACCGCGCGCCCATGGATAGGCAGAGGGACGGGGGGCTGACGTTCTTGCCTGCCTCAAACAGGCGGATGATTGGTTCGTCCGCCTCGAACCCGCCATAGTCGCGGGCGGTGAAGATCACGGTGGTGGCGTCGGATGCCAGAAAGGCGTCGAAATCGGTCGTGGCGTTGACCCCGATTGGGTCGATGCCGATAAGATCGCCGATATCCTTGCCTTCCTTTTCGGGAGAGTAGGCGAGCACGGCGACCAGATCGGTTTCCGGCAGACGATTGAGCTCGCGGATCGAGGGAGAGCCAAGGCCGCCTGGCCTTACGACACCTACCTTGAACGGGGCATTCGACATCTTTTTTTCCCCTTTTTCGGTTAGGCGCGTCAATCCAGCAGGCGCGCTCGCAATGCGTTGATCTCTGTGGACCCAAGGCCGATTTCAGTCTTGAGATATTCAGCTATGCTGCCATGGCGCTGCGCAATCTCGGCACAGGCGAGGTCTAGATAGGCCGGATCGGCGCGCAGGAGAGGCAGATAGAGATGCCGTGGCACGCGGGTCAGCGGCGCCATGGTCGGGTCCGCCCGGAGCAGGTCGACAAGCTGGTCCATCGATTGTTCGGTCAGCGCATAATCTTGGGCGATGACTTCGCGAGGGACTCCCAGTGCTGTGAGGATCAGCGCCGCGGCGACTCCGGTGCGATCCTTGCCCGCCGCGCAGTTGAACACCATTGGCGCCCGTCCATCCAGCAGCAGGTCGAATATGCGGCGGTAGGAGGACGCCTGTTCGAACGGCAGCTTGCGATAGGTGCGTTCGATGATCGCGCGCGTATTCTCAGCCGTGAAGTCGCCGCGTGCGATCATCTCTTCCATTTCGGCCAGGCTCTGGGTGTGCGGCCGGAATTGATAATCGACATGCTCCTTGCGCCAATGCGTGGGATGCTGGTGCCGCTCCACATCTGTGCGCAAGTCGAAAATTGCCACTATGCCCAGTTCGTTGATCCGGTGTTCCTCGCTTGCGGGGATATGGCTCATCACCCCCGACCGGAACAGGGTGCGCCATTTGACGGTGCGGCCGTCAGCGGCGGGATAGCCGCCCATGTCGCGGAAATTATGAGCGCCGGCGACCTGGACGAAGCGGTCCGGGTGGGCGATCAGGGCGTCAATGGCACCCGCTCCAAGACGGTCCGTCATCGTTCCAGCTCTGGCAGGAGTTCCGCGGCCCGCCGGACCGAGGGCTCGACCGTGAGGTTGATCAGACGGCAGTAGATGGGGTCAGCGACCGGGTTTTCCGCGAATTTCCGGGTGGCGCTCATTCCCGAAACGATCAGCTTTACCTCGGTAAAGGCATCGAAAAACCGGATGGCGTCAAGATCAACCGGGCGGCCGGAAAACTCTTCGTAAAGGTCGAACACCCGCTGCTGTTCCACCTTGCCGCGAAGGTTCATCGCGAGCCAGCCGACTTCTTCGGCGGGATGGCCCATATGCGACGCTTCCCAGTCGAGTACGGCGGTCAGTTCGTCATTTTCGAACAGAAGATTGCCCAGCCCATAGTCTGAATGCAGCAGCACGGGTGCGGCGTCCGACTGGGGCACATGCGCGCGCAGCCAGTGGAACAGCCGCTCCAGCGTGGGTGAGGGGATGGCCAGCGAACGCCAGAAATTCTCCCAGCAATCGATCCAGCGCAGGATCGATGCGGTCATGGTGTCGTCTTTCAGCCAGTCCTTCAGATGCGATGCCTGCACGATGTCGGGATGCGCTCTTGGGTCGATCTCGTGGATCTGCACCAGGCCGCGAACAAGGTTGACGAGCATGGTGTCGGAGATGCTGCTAGACAGTTCGTAAAGGCTGCCGACATTGCTGCCCTGCAGGCGGTTGACCAGAATAAAGCGAACACCGGTCTCATTGTCGCCTGTTTCCAGCAGTAAAGGCGTGGGCGCTACCACCCCGTTGCGCTGTGCCAGCTTGATGATCTCGAACTCGGTGGCGATGTCGAAACCTTGCAGCGTCAGTATGGTGACGGGAATTTCGGCACGCAGGACGAGTTCGCGCGTGCCGAACAGCGGCCGGTCGAGCTGGATCATCACCGTCGCGCGGCCAAAGCCGCCCGTCAGCTTCCGCGCCTTTTCGACCACGACATCGCCTGCTTCGGGCACCACGCGACGCAGATAGGCCTGAATGGTGTCCGCCGTCAGGATCATCGTGGCATTGGGAACCTCGAACGGTTCCGCGCGATCGCGGTGATCGTAAAAGGCATGCTCCCATTCGCTTATCCGGGCTGGAATGGCGGGGTCAGAGCCGCTCGCCAGCAATTGCTGCGTCGCTTTGCCCAGTCCGCTGGCAAGCTGCGCGATCGCGTCCGTCAATATGTCTTCGCGAAAACGTGGATCGATGCTGTCGGGCAGCGCATCGGCGGCGACCGTATCCGCTTCGCGCAGCAAGCCCAGGCCGCGATCATAATGGGTAACCAGAAAATCGGTGTCGGCACTGTTGTGCAGCCAGCGCGCG
>JARROF010000062.1:12117-25754 GCA_037384205.1 Novosphingobium sp.
TCCAGGCGGGAAAACAACTGCTTCAGTCCGATGGACATGCGGGTGGTGGAAGGCGTCATGGCAACCTCGATTCTGGCATATATCTGCGGCGCGTCGATCTCGGTTCGCGCCAGCGCGGAGGAGGCGATGCGCGGGCGATCAGTCGCGCATGTCCGCTTTCCAATGACTGTTGGATGGCGGCGCGATTGTCAGCACGCCTGCAGGCGCATCCAGCACCTTCGGGATCATCTGAAGGATGGTGGCGGCAGTGACGACGAAGCAGGGTGTCGCCGGCATATCCTCGGTCGTTCGGGCGTCGCTCTTCGACGAGGGGCGCAATTCCACGCTCATGCGGATCGAAGGCCGTCCCTCGATCGTGATGCGGTAGAAATCATCGCATAGCGCATCGGCGGGGCGCATCTCGTCGCCCATGAACCAGTTTACCGAAAAGGCGATGGGCGGCCCGTTGCGGGAGATGCCGGTCCAAAGGTGGCGCATATAGGCAACTGTGCCCTGCTTCACCGTCATGCCCGGGCACAGGATGTCGTGCGGCGCGGCCCAAAGTTCACACTATAGCGCAGTTCCTCTATCGGCGTGCCGAAGAGGTCCCCCAGATAGTAGATGAACTGCCGTTCGTATTGTTCGGCGATCATCGCGGTGGGCGATTTGACGTCTGGCTCGGGCATTGGCATGCCAAAACCGAAGGCTTCCAGCGTCTCCGCAGTTTCCTGCCCGCACTTGACGAATTCTTCCAGGTCGATGCGCTCGATCTGGTTGGTGGCGCCGGTGGCTGTCGCGGCCAGCCGCTCCATCATGAAGCCAGGATTGATCCCGCTGGCGCAGAAGGTCGCGTTGCCGTCGCGGCAGGCCTTTTCGAACGCGGCCTCCACTTCGGGGCCGCGCATCGCGAGATTCTGGTAGGCTACCGAAGTCAGGATATTGTGGCCGCGCGACAGAAGTTCGATGATCTCGTCATCGGTGCGATAGTCGCCATGGTCCATCGGCGTGTAAAGGATGACGTCGGGCTTCAGCGCAAGCACGGCCTCCCGGTCCATCGTCGGCGTGACACCATAGGGCGGCACGCCGATGATCTCGCCCGCGTCCGCCTCCGTCTTGGCCGGGGTGTAGACGAGCACGCCCACGACATCGATTTCGGGCAGGCGCATCGCTTCGCGCAACACGGCGCGGCCCACCGCGCCGGTGCCCCACACCACGACGCGGAACCGCTCTTTCCTTCTGGCCACGATGTATCCTCTCTCATTTTGGTTTTTTGCCGCGGCACGTTATTTTCTCTGCCGCGGCAACAGCATCCGCTGCGGGATGATCCTATTTTGCGGCGGAGCGGGCCAGTTCGCCGAAGGGTACGCCGCGTCCGTCCAGGTCTGCATTCATCTCGGCCTGACCGGTTTGCATGTCGACCGGGGTGGAAATATGTTCATGCACGACCAGCCAGCGGCCGTCCTTCTTCTCGAAGATGTCGGTCAGCCGGGACGTCAGCGACACCTGCTCGCCGGTGATGACCGTATAAACCTGCCGGAAGATGCCGGTGACGTAGGCGTTGGTGGCATCGATGACCTTCACCTTCATCTCGCGCCATTCGCAGAGCCAGGGCCCCTTCGTCATGGCAAATGCCGTATCATATGTTTCTTCGCTGTGCGCCTTGCCGATCGCGCGCAGCGGTGGCGCGATATCGAATACCATGACGTTCTCGTCATAGCCGGCCATGGCGCGTTGCGTGTCCCGGGTCTGAAGAGCTTCTGTAATATTGTCATAGTGTGCCAGAACGTCTTGCTCGTCTTTTGACAATGTTGTCTGTGTGGTGGTCAATTTCACTCTCCTTTGCCGATTATGCTGGATCATAACTTGGCCACCTTTCACGGAAAAGGAGGCTGCATTCCCGATTCTCACCCCGTCGAACGGCAGGAGGATCATCAAAAAGTCAATAAATACAGCATGTTAATATTATATTTGGCGACCATTTACATCGATCGCATCATGACTGTATGATAGCGAACCATATGGTCGAATCAAGGGACTATCAACGATCGCGTGCAGGCGATGTGATCGGGCCGGATGATGCCGAGAAATCGAATATGAACTCCAAGTAAATCATAAAAATAAGCACGAATCCGCAGCGATAAAATCATTCAGAAAATGAATGTGCGGATGAAGGAGAGAGGATGGATCATGAGGGCGGGAAAAATAGCGCTATTGATCACGACGGCATTATGGGTCGCCTGCTCGCCAAGCGGTTCGGTTCAAGCGCAGGGCTCTAATGCTGCGCCTGCCGATCCTGGAATCGAAAAAATTATCGTAACCGCGCAGAAGCGCGAGCAGAAACTGACCGACGTCGGCATTTCGATGGCCGTGGCCAGCGCCGACCAACTGACGACACGCGGCATTTCCGACGCCAGCGACCTGGGGCGCATCGCGTCCGGCTTCTCGGCCGCCAAATCCATGCATAACTATCCGATCTATTCGATTCGCGGGGGCAACTTCACCGGCCGCGAATCCAGCTATGCGCCGCCCTGGACCGCTTGGCTGTGGGTGCGGAGCCTGACGGACAAATTCTACTGAACCAGCATCGATACCGGGCCCGACGTCCTGTTCCGCTACACCGGACTTCCCCGAACATTCGGCATGACGTTCGGGACCAGCTTTTGAAGCCCCGGATGGGGGCAATTGGCAAGAAAGGAGACAAGCAATGCTGACGGTTCACCATCTAGGTGTGTCGCAGTCCGATCGCGTGGTGTGGCTCTGTGAGGAACTGGGCCTCGACTATGATCTGAAGGTCTATCAGCGCGATCCGGTGACACGGCATGCGCCGCCCGAATATCGGGTGCTGCATCCGGCCGGGACCGCGCCGATCATCACCGACGACGACGGCCTGGCCCTGGCGGAATCCGGCGCCATCCTGGAATATATCGACGCCATTTACGGTGGCGGGCAGTTCTCGGTCGGCAAGGATGAGCCGGGCTTCGCCGACTACCTGCATTGGCTGCATTTCGCGGGCGGTTCGATCATGGCGACGGGAGCGGTCACCATGATGTGCAAGGAAGCGCAGGTCGATCGCGCGGAGGTTGGCCTCGCTGAAACCATGCACGAGCGTGAAGACCGGCAATATGCCTGGATCGAAAGTTGGATCGGCAGCCACGAATATTTCGCTGCCGGGCGTTTCACCTTGGCCGACATCATGATGTTCTTTCCGATCGCGACCATGCGCATGAACACCGGGCGGGGACTGGAGCCTTATCCGGGTATCCGCGGCTATCTTCAGCGGATTATCGCCCGGCCGGCCTATTTGCGAGCGCTGGAACTTGGCGACCCCGGCATGCAGCCGCTGGTCGTCTAGGCCGCCCCGAAAGCAGAAAAAAGGAATACCGCAATGTCGAAAGGTGCCTATTTCGCTAATCAATGGGGTCTGGCGATCAAGGAAGCCGCCCGGGAAGATGATTATTTGCATCGGGACCAATGGCCCGACCATCCGCACCCGAACATGTGCGAGACGCAATTCTTCGGCTTTAGTATCCCCGAGGAAAATATTCATTCGATCAATTACTTCCGTCAGCACCCCAATATGGGCCACCTGATCTGCGGCGTGTCGGCGTGGCAGGGGATCAAGCGCCATCAGGCGGGTGCCGAACTGATCGATTTCCGCCTGTTCAACACGGATGCTCCGCTGGCCAACGACCTGAATTCGGTATCTTTCGAAAACGGCTACAAGACCGAGGTGATCGAGCCAATGAAGCGGCACCGCATCACCTATCGCGACGATTATCGCCAGAACAGCTTCGATATCGAATATACCGCCGTCGCGCCTGCGGTCAGCCTGGTCTATTCGGGCCATTTCGAACAGACGATGCGGACGCAGGGCGAAGTCGTGCTGCGCGGCAAGCGGTTCGACGTCGACGGATTCAACATCCGCAACCGCACCTGGCTGGAGGCGCGGGACGAGGCGTGGGTTTCGGTGCCCGCGACGGCGTGGATGGCCTGCGTCATCGACGAAAATCTGAGCTTTTGCGTCAACGCCATCGACCATCCGGACCTGGACCCGTTCTGGAAACCCTATTTCGACGTGCCGGAGGATCGGCTGCTGCTGGGCGGATGGCTGTATCGCGATGGCGAGGTTTGCGGGATCAAGTCGATCCGCAAGATCACCCATTACGACGAGGAATGGCTCTATCCGACATCCTTCGCATTCACCATGTATGACGACCGCGATCGCCGGTACGATGTGAAGGGCAAGATCACCGCGATCATGCCTTATCCCATGTATATGAATCTTGATGCACTGATGTGCCTTTCAGACATCGAATGCAACGGACGCAAGGGGCAATGCGACTTCCAGGACTTGCGCTGGACCGATTTGCGCTACGCTTATGAGCGGGGCGATGCCAGTCGCAAGTTCCAGATGGCCGGCAAGTGACGAGGCCTTTGAGCGGCAGCACCGCCCTTGTAACCGGCGCGAGCCGCGGGACGGGGCGGGGCATCGCGATCGAACTGGCCCGGGCCGGCGCGAACGTCGTACTTGCCGCCCGAAACAAGCCGTCGCTTGAGGAAATCGTCGCGGAGATCGAGGGGCAGGGCGGCACGGCCTCGGCGGTGGTCGCCGACCTTGCGAGCCGTGCGGGCTGCGATGCGCTGGTCGCGCAATGCGGGGCTGTCGACATACTGGTGAACAACGCGGCCCTGACGACCGTGAAAATGCAGCCCACGATCGTGCCTGATGACGCCTATTGGCAAGACAGTTTCCAACTGAACCTGTGGGCGCCGCTCGCATTGATGCAAGGGCTGTGCCCCGGCATGATCGATCGGGGCGGCGGCGTGGTGATCAATATCTCCTCGACGACGGCGCAGCGGGTAGTGCCGCATTATGCGCCCTATGCCGCGTCGAAGGCGGCGCTGGAGACGATGTCGCGCGTTGCCGCGCTGGATATGGCGGCGCAGGGCGTGCGGGTGCTGTGCGTTGCGCTCGGCATGACCGATACCGAAGCGCTGGAGGAGGCTGCCGCATCGGGTGGCACCACCGCAGGAGAGATGGCGGCGCAGGCCGTGCCTACTGGCCGGCTGATCGATGTCGAAGAAGTGGGGCGGGTGTGCGCCTTCCTCGCGTCGGGCGACGCGCGGTCGATTACCGGCACCGTTGTTACGATCGATAACGCGATTTCGGCAGGGCAACTTCATGAGGCCGTTCGTATCGACGGATGAAGCGGGCAGGCGCGAACGGCTCTTGAGCCGGGCAGCCATGATGAGGAAGGGGAGAGCGACATGAATGAAACAGCGACCTGGACGATGACGGGGGTGCCGGCTGCGCCGGTGGACATGGTGATGCCCGCCACGATACAGACGATCATAATCGGCGTCGCGTTGGCGTTGAACGGCTTGTGGGTGATCTGGTCACTCTACCGGCTGATCCGCCATCGGGACATATTGCCCTTTACCCTGCTGGCCGGCGGCCTGCTGACCTATGTTGCGGTCGAACCCTTCTATGATGTTTTAGGCTTCGTCTATCATCCCGAAAAGGGCCAGGTGGTGGCCTTCAACACATTGGGGCGGAATTTTCCGCTGCATTTGTTGCTGCTCTACATGGTCTATTGGGCGTTCCTGGCACAGTATTTCATGAACAAGTTCGAGGCCGGCGTATCCGAACGGTGGATATGGTGGGCATTCTGTCTCTGGACGCCGGGCGAGATCCTGTTCGAAACGCCGTTGCTGATGACGGGCCTGTGGTCATATTATGGCGATCCGCCGTTCAAGATCGGTTATTATCCGCTGTGGCTGGCCCCGGCGACGGCTGGTAGTGCGATCCTGGCCTTTTCCGTCCTTCATTGGGCACGCAAAGTCATCGGCCGGGGATGGGCCCCGATATTGAGCCTGGTGATGGGATCGTCGCTGGCTGCCGGATGCCTGGGCACTTCCTGGCCGGTGTTTATCGCTTTGAACGTGGACCGGCGGCTGTCACCCAGCGGCTACGCGCTGACTGTGCCCGCATCGATCCTGACCATCTGCCTGTCAGCCGGATGCGTGTGGCTGGCCCTCCAACTCCTTCGCGGCGTGAACAATATGGAAGCGAAGCGCACGACCGATGGATAAAACAGTCCAACTGGATTGTTTTATCCATGCCCTGCTTGATTCGTTATAATACATATGGTACGCATATAAACATAATGAAGGAGAGGATGCTTTGAGTGAAAAGCAGGCCGGGGCAGGGCCGAAGAGTGCCCGGTCACGGGTGCATTTCGTGCGGGCGACGGAACGATTGTCTCTTTCGCTGACGACCTCGATCCCGCGCTAACTCTAAAATGACGGCACAATCGAACGGCGTGGGCGGTGCGCCGCATCTGAAGCAATATCGGAGTTGTTGAGATGAGCGACACGATCGCGGGTGCGCATCGTCCGTACAGGGTCATCCAGTGGGGCGTCGGCTATATCGGCTGTTATGCGCTTAAATATATATTGGACAATCCGGACCTGGAATTGGTCGGAATCAAGTGTCACACGCAGGAAAAGGTTGGAAAAACGGCGTCGGAACTGTGCGGCATTGGCGACTGTTCGGTAAAGGCCACTAATGATGCCGATGCACTGCTGGCGCTGGAGGCTGACTGCGTCATCTACATGCCGCGCGATACTTTCGTCGATCCCAGTCTGACCTTGTCCGAACCCTGGTTCTTGGACCTCGTCCAGTTGCTGCGATCGGGCAAGAATGTCGTGACCTCGCTGACAGCGGGCACCCATTATCGTCAGATGAAGCATGGCGAGCGGTTTCGGCAGGCGCTGGAAGACGCTTGCCGCGAAGGTAATTCGACCGTCTTCTTCTCTGGCTTTGATCCGGGGTTTTCCGATCTGCTGGCGGTGACCATGTCGGGCGCGGTCGGTGGCGTTTCGAAGATCGAGACGTGGGAAATGGTCGATTATGGCGATTATCCGATCCTCGACACGTTACGGGCCATGGGTTTTGGCCAACGTCCTGAAGCGGTGCAGGGCAATCCACTGGAATTCGTCGGCGTAACCTGGGGCGGGGTGCCTTATCTGATGGCGGAATCGCTCGGCGTGGAACTGGATGGCATCGCGGTAGAGGGCGACGTCTATCTGGCGCCTGAAAGCTTCGTTGCGAAAGGCGGGCTTGAGATCGAAAAGGGCACGGTGGGCGCGCTGCGCTTTTCTGTGTCTGGCCTCGTGGACGGAAAACCGCGCTTCGTAGTCCAGCACGTGACCCGCATCGGGCAGGACATGGCGCCTGATTGGCCGTCCATCGGTCGCGATGGCGGCTACCGGGTGATTATCGATTCCTATCCATCATTCCAGGGCGACTTCCCCATGGGATTGCCTGGCGGGACCGGAACGACCTTGTCCGACGCCATGTGCATGACCTCGGGGCGTTGCGTAGCGGTGGTGCCGGACATTGTTCGTGCGTCAGTCGGTTACGTCACATTCTTGCAACTGCCGCCGATCCGGGGTGCCCGCACCCGCGGTTTGCTGGCGCCCGCCCCATAACTGCCCGCGCCAGCAAGCCGGGAAAGGGAGACTGTCCATGAGAAAGCCGTATCGCATCGCTATCTGGGGGCCGGGCGTCATCGGTTCGACCTGCCTGGAAGGGGTGTTGCTCGACCCGGCGTTCGAACTGGTCGCCGTATATGCCTATAGCGCGGACAAGGAGGGGATGGACGCAGGGACGCTGGTCGGTATGCCGCCCTGTGGGATCGAGGTGACGACCGATCCGGCGGTGCTGATGGCCGCAGGGGCAGACTGTGTTTTGTACACGGCACGGGACTACGGCGACTTCCGGGCGGACGATGACATAATCAAGCTGCTGCATGCGGGCATCAACGTCGTTTCCGCATTGCCCTACCAAAATATTTCCATCCGCGGGCCAGAGGTCGTGGCGAAGTTTGAGGATGCCTGCCTTGCCGGCAGCGCCACATTATACGGCGCGGGGATCAACCCTGGCTTCATGTTCGAACGGCTGTTCATGGCGGCCACCGGGGGCGTTACCGGGATCAAGCAGATGCGTCAGCGCGAGATCACCATGATCGGCGCGGACTCGGCAGTGCAGCTCAAGGATATCTGCGGCTTTGGTCTGCCCGAGGCAGAGGCGCGCCAGAAGGCCGGGGCCAGTTCCATGTGGACCAGCTATCATGCGCAATTTCTGTATCTGGTCGCCGAAGCGCAGGGGTTGACGATCGACCGGCTGGACTACGAAATCACCTTCGACGCCGCTCCCGAAACCTTCCAGGCGCCGACCATGCTGGTCGAGAAGGGTACGGTCGCCCGGATGAACAACCGCTGGACGGTGCATTGCGGGGATCGGACGCCGCTCATATCCGAAACGGTCTGGTTCATGGGTGACATTGTCCGGCCGGAAGGGGCGGTGGGCGACGATTGCTATATCATGGAAGTGGAAGCGACACCGTCGATGCGGATCGGTGTGGAATTGAAAAACTCGCTCGTTACCGGCGCGCGCTATCCCGATCACAATCATCACGGGCCTATCTATTACGCGACGGCCGCGCCGATGATTCAGGCCATCCCTGCTGTCGTCGACGGACCCGCCGGCATTCGCCGGATCGCGCCGCCGTCCAATAGCTACTGGAAGGTCGACATGCGGCTCTGACGGCCGGCGACCCCCGATACCAGATAAGCACGAACCGGGAGAGAGAAGATGAGCATCGAAACGGCGATCGCGCAGATCGAACAGAAATTGTGCGATGCGATCAAGGCAGGGGATACCGAGGTGATCATGTCGCACTACGTCACCGATGACAATCCGGCTGCGCAATTTCATGCCTTCGACATGATGATCCCGCGCCAATACAACGATGCAGCGTCATTTACCGAGAACTGGTACGGGTTTTTTGAAAAACACGCCCAGGCGATTGATGTTTGCGAAGATGAGGAAATGGTCATCCATTCGTCGGGCGATCTTGCCACGGCCCGTTTCGTGATGATTGCCGAGGTTACCGACAAGTCCGGACAGACGATCAAGGCCAATACGCGGATGACCCATATCTTTCAGCGTATCGAGGGCAAGTGGCTGATCGTTCACGAGCATGCATCCTACCCCATCGACTGGCAGACCGGCATGGCGGACATGCTTTCGAAGCCCTGACGCATCAAAGGACAGAGCGCGACGGCAACGGGAAGCCACCGCTCTGTTCTTGATCCCCGCAAGAAGAGGAAGCCATCATGAAAGTCATCGGCAAGGGCAGCGTCCATGTCTATAGTCCTGAAGACGAATATCCGCACACACCCGGCGAGGAGGAGTTCTGGCAGGAAAGCTGGGTCGTCTATTTCTTCGATCCGGTAAACGACGTCTATGCCTTCCTGCGGATGAGTCAGGAGCCCAATCGCGACGACGGCGCCCATACCCATTGGGTCCATGTCTGGACGCCCGGGCATATGTATCGCAACGTCCAGGCGGTGCCGATCGAGGCGGGCGACCGCACCGATGACAGCATTGCCGCGCACAAGGGGCTGTGCACTTATCACTATGACGGCAAGTTCAACTGGACGATTTCCGACCCGGAGCACGGTTTCGAACTGAAGCTGGTGCTTGACGATTTCCATCCCGGCATCGGCCCTTATGCCGAAGAAGAGGTCGGTTCGCTCGTCAGCCAGGCGAACAAGCATCACATCGAGGCGACCGGCCACGCCACCGGCACCGTCAGCGCGCCGGGAGAGCGGCACGAGATCAGCGGTATTTACTGGCGCGATCACAGCTGGGGTATGCGCAATTGGGACAACATCCGCACGCATCGCGCCTTTTACGCGTTGTTCGGCAAGGATTTCAGCTTCTTCCCGATTACCTTCCTCGGCGCGGACAATCAGAAGGTGAAGGCGGGTGCTGTAATCCGCAACGACACCGTCTATATGACGACCGACTTCGACATTTTGGCCTATATGGGGTCGGACGGCGTCACCAATGCAGGCGGCCAGATCAAGCTGCGGCTGGACGGTGAAACGCTGGTCATGAACTTCGTGCCGAAGACGACTTGCTCCGTTTCCTTCCATCATAATTTCGTTCTTGCCGATACGATGTGCGAGGTGAGGATGGGCGATCGGGTCGGGGTCGGCGTTGCCGAAACCTCCACCAATCCGCAGGGCGGCAAGATGCCGGCGGGCGTATCTGCGCCCAGCCAGTTCGAAAACGGTCTTTTCCCGCGCGTCCAGGATCCCTGGGCTTGGGGGACGGGCCGCTAAAAGGGGAAGGGGAGGGCTGCGTCACACTCCTCCCTTTTTATGCCGGCGCGTGGTCTGGCGCATCACGGAGCTGCAGAATTCCGGTACGTTGGCGCCTTTTACCGACCATTTGGGCGGTTGACTAAAGTAAATCCACAACGTAATATTGCGAATAATAATGATGCGGACTATTAGATTTGATCCGTGACGGGAGAGTGTTATGCGCCAGCCTTACAGGGTTGTGGTTTGGGGAACGGGCGGCGTTGGCAGGGCCTGCCTCAAGCAGTTGCTCAAAATGCCCGAAATCGAGCTCGTCGGCGTGCTGGTCTATAGTGCGGACAAGGCGGGGCAGGATGTCGGAGCGATCATCGGCTGGCCCGATCAGGGGGTGAAGGCTACATCCGATCAGGATGCGATTTTCGCTCTCAAGCCGGATTGTATTCTCTATGCCGCGATGGATTTCGGTGATTATCGTTCGGATCACGAAATCGCGGCGCTGCTGCGGCGCGGCCTGAATGTTATAACTTCCCTGCCTTATCAGAACCTCGACGTTCGCGATCCATCGGTGCGCACGCTGCTGACGCAAGCGGCAGAGACGGGCGGATCAACCTTCTTTTCCACTGGCGTCAATCCCGGTTTCATCGTCGAGCGGCTCGCGCTGGTTGCCACCGGCGCGACCAGCGGGATCAGCGAGATTCTGGTCGAGGAATTTGTGCGGATCGGCACCGAGCCCGAGGAAACGCTCAATTCCTTCGGCTTCGGCCATCCAGCCACGGCCGTGATCGGAAAATCGCCAGCGGCGCAGATTGCCGAAAATTATGAATCGCAGTTCCTCTATTATCTGGGTGAAGCTTTCGGCGCACCGATCGAGGGGCTGGATTACAGCGTGACTACACGCAGTGTGACTGTCGATACGGCTGCGCCCACCATGATGCTCAAGGCGGGCGCTGTTGCCTATCTGGCGCATCGCTGGGAAAGCCGGTCAAGCGTGCCGGGCGCACCGAAGATCATCTTTAGCACCCATTGGTATATGGCCGATGAGGTGCGCCCTGAAGGGCTGCCGTGCGAGGATTATTATCGCATTTCGATTGAGGGGCGCCCGTCGCTTCGGATCGGGGTGGAGATGTATGCGAGCCTCACCGACGATAGCCGGACGGCGCCGGGCGATACGATCGTCCCAGTCTTCTACGTGACCAGTGCAACCATGATCCAGGCGATTCCGGCTGTAGTCGATGCGGCCTCAGGCGTCCGGGCGATCGAACCGCCGACCAATGACTATTGGAAGGTGAATTTCCTGGCGACGTAATAACTTCGCCTTTTATCGGCGATGCAGTGGCGGGAGTGGATGGTCGTTCACATGCCAGCCATGCGGCGGCTTCAGCCACCCGACAATAGCTTCCGGCGTCGCGACATGCGCGAGCCGCTGACGGCGCAAGCAGCGCGAACGGAGCATGTAATTACAAGAGTATAAAAGTGGAGGGAGAGTGACATGTTGAAGAGCAATCAGATTGTGTCTTTGTTGGCGCTGGGCTGGTGCATGGCGAGTGCCGGCGCATCTGCACAGACGTCGACGCCTGCGATGACGTCCGAACCGCAAGCACAGGATGCCGGGGCCATTGGCGAGATCATCGTCACGGCACAGAAGCGCGAGCAACGCCTGAACGACGTCGGCATTTCCATCGTGGCGGCGACCGCCGACCAGTTGCAAGTCGCCGGCGTGTCCGATCCCACGATGCTTGCCAAGATCACCCCGGGGTTCACCTATGCACGCACGATCCACGGTTATAACGTCTTTTCGATCCGCGGGGTGAACTTCAACGCCAGCCAGCTTTCGGCAGCGCCCGCCGTGGCCAGCTATGTCGATGAAGCCGCGCTGCCCTATGCCTCAATGACGCAGGCGATGCTGCTGGACGTCGATCATGTGGAAATCCTGAAAGGTCCACAGGGCACCTTGTTCGGGCAGAATGCAACCGGCGGTTCGGTGAACGCCATCGCCGCCAAGCCCACGGCCGAGCTTTCCGCCGGTGCCGAGGCGACAGTCAACCATTTCGGTCAGGTGGCGATCGACGGCTTCGTCAGCGGTCCACTGAGCGAGACGCTGCGCGCGCGCCTGGCGTTTTCGACAACGCAGTTCGGGGCGTGGCAAAAGGGATATTATCTGAGCGACCGCCGCATCGGCGACCAGAACAAGGGTGCGGCCCGCCTGTTGCTCGACTGGACGCCTACCGACCGGCTCAAGATTTCCGTCAACGTCAACGGCAGCTATGACAAGGGTGAACCGCAGGCCCAGCAATTGAGCGCCATCGCACCCCAGAATCCTGCCGGCGCGTTGCCCGCGTTGCTGACCTATGCGCCTACGCCGCACAGCAATCGGGCAAGCGACGTCAATATCATTCCCAGGAATAACGATTATATGGTGCAGGGCGTGCTGCGCGCGGATTGGGATGTCAGTGACGATGTCACCCTGACATCCATCACCAACGGCATAAAGAACCGGCACAAGATACATCAGGATGGCGACGCCACAGCGCTCGATATCGTGGATCTGCCGGTTTTGGGAAGGGTTAAGAGCTTTTCGCAGGAGTTTCGCCTGACGGGCCAAGCCAAGGACCTGGGTCTCAATTATATTCTTGGCGCAAACTACCAGAAAGATAAATTCTTCGAACAGCAGCTTCCTACTTTCCCCGGTTACTCCTCGCTACCGTTGACGAGTTTCAACAGTTTCTATCGGCCGACTAATCGCTCATTCGCGATATTCGGCAATGCCGATTGGGAGTTCGTGCCGGGCCTGACATTTACGGCCGGCGTTCGGCGGACCTGGACGAAGCAGTCGACCAACGGTTGCACCGCGGATACGGGCGACGGCACGGCGGCAGCCTTCTTTCAGGGCATATCCGACATCGTTCGCGGTGCGCAGGGCCTGGCCCCCGTTCCCGGCGCGTTCCAGCCCGGGCAATGCGCGACCTTCAACAACAGTCCGTCTGCGGACGGAACGCTCCCCTTTCTGCCCACGCGCGTCGATCTGTCGCAAAAGGAGAAGAACGTTTCCTGGAGGGCGGGGCTCAACTACAAGCCGCAGCGGGACATCCTGCTCTATGGTCTGGTCAGCCGGGGCTACAAGAACGGTGTCTTCCCGGTCACCGATACGATCGTGTCCAGCCAGATCCAGCCGGTCAAGCAGGAGGAACTGACTGCCTATGAGGCCGGAACGAAGATCGATTTCATGGGCGGCAAGGTTCATGTCGAGGCTTCGGTGTTCCACTATGACTATGTGAACAAGCAGTTCTTTACGTTCGAGATCACGCCCTTTGTCGGACTGGCCTCGACGCTGATCAACATCCCCAAGTCCAGGGCGACCGGATTTGAATTCAGCACGGCCCTGCGGCCGGTGGACGGGCTGAGGCTCAACGGCGGCGTGACCTATGTGGCGTCGAAGATCGGTAACTTTCAGGGCGTAGATGTGACCGGCGCCAGCGTCGATT
>JARROF010000063.1:0-13216 GCA_037384205.1 Novosphingobium sp.
CGGTTTGCCGTCCAGCAGTACGCTGCCCGAAACGGGACCGAGAAGCCCGGCCACGACCCGCGCGACCGTTGATTTTCCCGAACCGGATTCCCCGATCACGCCAACCGCAGCGCCGCGCTCGATGGTCAGGCTGACGTCGCTGAGCACGGGGTGCGCCGGACGCCCTTGGCGATCGATCGGACCGTAGCCTGCATGAACCCCTTCCACCGCCAGCAAGGGCGCCTGTCCGGCGGCGGTGGACTGGGCCGGGGCAGGGGTGTGGGCCTGCGCCTTGATGACGGGCCGTGCCGCGGCAAGCAGCGTGCGCGTGTAGTCGTCCGCGGGATTTTCCAGAACGGCGCGTATCGAATTCTGCTCGCGCACCTCGCCCCGGTTGAGCACCAGCACCCGGTCCGCCATCTGCGCCACGACCGCAAGATCGTGGGAGACGTAAACGCCGGTGGCTCCCTGTTCACGCACCACATTGCGAAAGGCCTGCAGCACTTCGACTTGCGTGGTGACGTCCAGGGCGGTTGTCGGCTCGTCGAAAATGACCAGTTCCGGCCGTGTGATCAGCGCCATCGCCGCCATCAGCCGCTGGAGTTGGCCCCCCGAAAGTTCGTGGGGATAGCGGTTGCCGATCGTTTCCGGGTCGGGCAGCGCCAGGGCCTCGAACAATTCCACCGCATGGCGGCGGGCCTCGGCAGAGGTCGCCGTGCCATGGATCAACGCTGGCTCGATCACCTGCTCGATCACCCGGCGCGAGGGATTGAACGCGGCGGCGGCACTTTGCGCGACATAAGTAATGCGGTGGCCGCGCTGGGCGGCGAGCGATGTCCGTCCTTCGCCATGCAGCGTGGCCTGACCGACGTTGATCTGCCCGCCAATCTGCGCGCCGCCACGGCCAAAGCCCATCAGAGAAAGGGCAATCGTGGTCTTTCCCGAACCGGATTCGCCGATCAGCGCGAGCACTTCGCCCCGGTTGATGGCAAACGATACGCTATCGACAATGCGCAGCGGCGCGCCTTGGGCATCGCGCACGGTTACGCTGAGATTGCGGACATCGACATGCGGTGCCGGGGTCATCGCGTTTTCCCTTGCGTTGCGGCGTCGATCAGAAGGTTCACGCCGACCGTCAGGCTGGCAATGGCCACGGAGGGCGCGATGATCGCCAGCGCGCCTTCCGCCAGGCCAGATATGTTCTCCCGCACCAGCGAGCCCAGATCGGCATCGGGTGGTTGCAGGCCAAGGCCAAGGAAGCTGAGGCCGGACAGCAGCAGCACGATGAATACGAAACGCAGGCCGATGTCGGCAAACAGCGGGCGGATCATGTTGGGCAGCACTTCCACCAGGGCCAGGTAAAGGCGGCCCTCTCCGCGCGCCCGCGCCACTTCCACGTAGTCAAGGCGTGACAATCCGATCGCGAGCGAACGCGCGATGCGGAAATTGCCGGGAACATAAGTGATCGCGATGATCAGGGTCAGCAGCACCAGCGATGAACCGAAGGCGGCGACCAGCACCAGCGCGAATATCTTGCTGGGGATCGAGATCAGCGTGTCCATGAAGCGGGACAGGACTTCATCGAGCCAGCGCGGCCCTACCGAGGCTGTCAGCGCCAGCCCGGTGCCGATACTGGCGGCGATCACCACCGCGATGGCAGACAGCCCCACGGTAAAGCGTGCGCCCGACAGCAACCGGCTGAGCACGTCGCGTCCCAGAAAATCGCTGCCGAGCAGGAACGCCTTGCTGGACCCGGCGAAAACCTCCTGGTCGACGAAGGCGCCGGGCGGGTAGGGCGCAATGAACGGCCCGACCGCCGCGATGACGATCCAGAACAGGACGAGTGCGAGCCCGACTTTCCCTGACAGCGGCAGGCGCCTTGCGCCGCGAAGAAGGCTGGTCACGCTCATCCCTCCCGAAGCCGCGGGTTGGAAAGGATGGAGACGGTATCGGCGATGAGAACCAGCAACAGATAGGTTGCGCAGAAGATCATGGCGCAGGCCTGCAACAGCGGCATGTCGCGAGAGGTTACGGCGTTGACCATCAGGCTGGCCAGGCCGGGGTAACTGAAGATCGTTTCCACGATGATCGCGCCTCCGAACAGGTAGGACAGGCTGAGCGCCATGGCATTCACAATGGGGCCCACGGCGTTGGGCAGCACGTGCCGGAAGATCAGGCGGCTGCGGGAGACGCCCTTGAGCATGGCCATTTCCACGTAAGGCCGATCAAGCTCCGCAATGATGGCCGCGCGGATCATGCGGCCCAACTGGGCGATAACGCCGACCCCCAGAACCATCACCGGCATCGCGTAAGCCCGCAGGAATTCGCCGATCGTGGGATCTTGTGGCACGATCGTGATCGAGGGCAGCCACAGCAGATGGACCGAGAAGACCAGCACCGCGATGGTCGCGACAAGGAATTCCGGCAGAGCAACCATGGCAAGGGTGAGGATGTTGAGCCCCCGGTCCACGCTCTGCCCCCGCGTGATTGCCGACCATATGCCGATGGCAAACGCGATGGGGACGGAAAAGAGCGTCGTCAGCCCGGCCAGCGTCAGGGTATTGGGCAGGCGTTCCGAAATGATATCGGCCACCGGCTTGTTCGCGACGAGCGAGTGACCGGGATTTCCAACCGCGATGTCGCGTATCCATTGGGCGTAGCGAACCGGGCCGGGCCGATCGAGCCCCATCTCGTGGCGCAGGGCCGCCACCTGATCGGGCGTGGCGCTCTGCCCGAGCAGCTCTTCGGCCGCATCGCCGGGCAGCAGGCTGCTGATCGTGAAGATTACGGCGGAAACCAGCAGCAGCGTCAGGGCTGCCAGGGCGATACGCTTGCCGATCAGCCGCAACGGCCCGCGCCAGCGCGATACAGAGGGCGCGCCGCTCATGCGTCCCACCACACGTATTCGGCAAAAGTATAGCCCATCGCGCCCCCCAGGGAGATTGGCTCAAGTCCGCGCAGGCGGCGGTCGTATCCGTCGAGCAGGCTTATGAAAACGGGAATGCCCACACCGCCATAGCGATGAACCAGCCACTGCATGTCGCCGTAGATCGCCTTGCGCCGCACGGGGTCGGTCGATGCACGCGCCTCGATCAGCATCCGGTCAAACTTCTCGTTGCGCCAGCCGGACTCGTTCTGCAGCGCGTCCGACTGAAAGAACAGGCTGAACATGAGATCGGTCGTCGGCCGCTGGTTCAGGTTGCCGAAGGTCAGCGGGTGCCTCATCCAGTGCGTGGCCCAATATCCGTCGGCGGGCATGCGGTTGATCGCCAGGTTCAGGCCGATCTGGGCTGCATGCTCCTGAAGGATCGAGCCCATATCGACAGAACCGCTGGCGGCTGGAGATACATAGACCGGCAGGCGCGTGTTCAGCAGGCCGGAGCGTTTGAGCAGGAATTTCGCCCTTTCAGGATCGAATGGCCGCTGCGGAATATTGGGATTGAAAAAGGGATCGAGCGGGGAGATCGGCTGATCGTTGGCGATCGTCGCGAAGCCGCGGAACAAGGCTCGCTTGATCAGTTCACGGTCAAGCAGGTACTTCATCGCCAGCACGAAATCGGGATTGCCCGTGACGGGGTTGTCCTGACGCATGACAAGATCGGTGAACAGTCCGGATTTGGTTTCCATCACCATGTGTGAAGACGATGCGCGCACCCGTTTCACCGAGCCGGGACTGACCGATATGGCCAGCTGCACGTCCCCGGAAAGCAGCGCGTTCACGCGCGAGATCTCATCCGGGATGGCAATCAGCTCGATCTCGTCCAGATACGGCTTGCCCGGTTTCCAGTAATTTGGATTGCGGCGAACGATCGTGCGGATTCCGGGCGCGAAGGAGCGGAGGGTATAGGGACCGGTGCCATTGGCCTCTCTGAAATCGTGCCAGCCGTTCTGTATGATGAGAAACTGCGGCTGGGCCAGGATCGCCGGAATATCGGGATTCGGACCGGCAAGCCGAAGTTCCACCTCCAGCGGTCCCTTGCGGCGCGCGCTGACGAACTGTTCCGCAACGGCTTTGACTTTGGAACCCACGGCGGGATCGCGATGCCGCATCAGCGAATACGTGACATCGTCCGCCGTCAGCGACTTGCCGTTATGGAACTGCACCCCGCGCCGCAGCTTGATGGTCCAGACGATATTGTCTTCGGTCTCCAGCGATTCCGCCAGGGCGGGCAGACCGCGCAGTGCGGTGTCATACTGGGTCAGGCCGCTATACAGCATGTAATGCCGCATAAAGTCGCTGGAGTTGCCGCCCTTGGCGGGATCAAGCGTATCGGAAGTGGAGGCGACAATTCCGGCGACCCTAATCCGCCCCCCGGTGCGGGGTTTGCCCAGCAATCTGTCCGAAGGCGCAAGCGCCATTCCCGCCGCCATTCCGCCCAGGAGGGTGCGGCGTGAAAGAGCAGCGGAAACGATATCGACCACGTCGGGCTCCCCAGTTGTCGTCAGCTATGCGTTGCGGCGTCTTTTTTCGTAGCGATGATAGTAGCGCCGCTGTTCTGGCTACACTGCTGATTGCAGTCGCGCAGGCAGCATACCTGTACCAGCATTTCGAAGTGTTCGGCATATCGTGCGGCGCGCCCCGTCGCGGGCCGCGCCGGGATAGGCGTTACACGATGCATTCACGGACATCGTCCTGTTCGAGCAGCTGATCCAGCGAACGCTCCACGCGTTCGAAGATCATGTCCATCTCCTCGATCGTGCAGCACAGCGCCGGGGCAAAGCCCAGCACGGCATTGGCGAAGCAGCGGACGATTACGCCGTTATCGTATGTGAGCCGGCCCAGCCGCGGGCCGATATTCAGCGACGCGTCAAAGATGGCTCTGGTCGCCTTGTTGGGCGTGAGTTCGATCGCGCCCAGCATGCCGCGATAGCGCACGTCGCCCACCAGCGGATGCGCACGGATGCGCTCCATGTGTTCGGCAAAGCGTGCGCCCGTCCTGCGGCCGTTTTCGAGCAGGCCGCCCTCGCGGTAGAGACGCAGCACTTCCAGCGCCACGGCAGCGGCGACGGGGTGCCCCGAATAGGTCTGGCCATGGCCGATGGGAAGCTCGGCAGGCGCGGCGTCGGCGATGGTCTGATAGACATGGTCGGCCATGAACATAGCGCCCATCGGCACGTAGCCTGCGGTAAGGCCCTTGGCCGTGGTCATGAAATCCGGCGAGACGCCTTCTTCCTCGCAGGCGAAGAGCGGGCCGGTACGGCCAAAGCCGGTGATGACCTCGTCCACCAGCATCAGGATGCCGAGCCGCGTGCAGGCTTCGCGCAGGGCCTTGAGCCAGCCGCGCGGCGGGACGATCACGCCGCCCGAGCCCTGGACGGGTTCGCAGCAGAAGGCAGCGACATTGTCGGCCCCGAGTTCGGCAACCTTGGCTTCGAGCGCGGCGACGGTCGAGGCGATCACCGCCGCGTCGTCATCGCCCTGCGGGTGGCGGTACTGATAGGGGGAGGCGATGTAGTGCTGCCAGGGGCGGGGCAGATCGAAGTTGCGGTGGAAGTTGCCCAGCGCGGTCAGACCCGCGCCGAGGCTGCTCGAACCGTGGTATCCCCATTCCAGCGCGATGAAGTGCTTCTTCGAGGGCTTTCCGGCGGCATTCCAGTAATGGACGATGTAGCGGATCGCGCTGTCGACCGCGTCGGAGCCCCCTTGGGTGAAGAAGACATGGTCCAGCCCGTCGGGCGCGGCGGCGGTCAGTTCTCCGGCCAGGCGAATGGCAGGTTCGCTGGCGAAGTGGAAATAGCCCGTGGCGTAAGGCAGGCGGCGCATCTGCTCGGCCGCGACCTCGACGATCGAATCCTGCCCATAGCCAACATTGACGCACCACAGCCCGGCAAAGGCATCGAGCAGCTGATGGCCTTGCGCATCGGTCAGCCACATGCCCTTGCCGGATTCGAGCACGATCGGGCCGTGCTGTTCATGCCCGCGAAACGACGTGACCGAATGGATCAGGTGGTCGCGGTCAATATCGGCGAGGGAGCGGTTTGTCAGTGTGGATGCGGGAGCGTTCATCGTGGTTCATTCTGCCTGGAGGGGATGAAGTGCCAAGCCGCTCGATCAGGGGAGGGCGGGCAAACTGCGGAAAGGCTTCAGAGCCCCACAACTGCCGGCAGGGCGCCGATATGCGGAATTTCCACGTCGCGGTAATTGGCGTTGGAGGGTTCGTGCCCGCGGCCGATGAACACGCGGCAGCCGAAACCCAGGTCGGTGGCGGTGTTCTGGTCATAGCGGAAGCTGGACGAAACGTGCATGCCCACTTCGGGACCCATGCCGAGCTGGTCGAACATGTATTCGAACGCCTGCATCCGCGGCTTGTAGGCCTGCGCGCTTTCGGCCGTGCAGACGCGGTGGAACGTCGCGCCGAGCAGGCCGACGTTGGACATGATCTGGCTGTTCATGGCGTTCGACAGGATTACCAGCGGGATCTTGTCGCAGATCTTGGAAAGGCCGCCCGGCACGTCCTCATGCGGGCCCCAGGTGGGGATGGCTTCGTAAACGGCATTGGCCTCTTCCTCGCGGAATTCCACGCCCCACTTCCTGGAAACGCGCTCCACGGAATTGGCGATCACGTCGCGATAGGGCTTCCACGGACCCAGCACTTCATCGAAGCGATAGGCCGCCCAGTCCTTGCAGAACTTCGGCATGGCTTCGGCGGCAATGCGATCGGCATAAAGCGCCGTTGCCATCTCGTTCATGCGGAAGCGGGTCAGCGTGCCATAGCAATCGAAGCTGATGTACTTGGGGGTAAACACAGCTGTGCTCATGATGGGGTCGCTCCGTAACTAATCTTCATCCGCCGCATCGGCGACGGCCTTGTCGAAATGGATATCACCACTCCTCAGGTGGAACTTGACCCCGTAAGCCGTTGTTAAAACCGGCCGTGCGCACTTTTTGCGAACCTGACACGGCATGACATGCCGCGGGTCAATAGCCGCGCCCCCGGTCCACTTCGCCGATCAGCGGCTGCCCGGAAAGAAGCCGCCCGATATTGTCGACAAGCACTTCTCCGGCCGTTTCGTGACGCGTTTCGGCGGCCACGTGGGGCGTCAGGAAAATCGCGGGATGGCTGTAGAACGGGTGCCCTTCCGGCAAGGGTTCCGGCAAGGTGACATCCAGCATGGCGGCCCGCAGATGCCCGGAATCGAGAGCCTCGATCAGGTCTTGCGCGACAAGGTGCCCGCCGCGTGCGGCATTGATGACAGCGGCACCTTGCGGCATCAGGCGGAAGGTTTCCCGGCAGAGAATGTCGCGGGTTTCCTCGGTCAGCGGCAGCAGGCACACCAGGATATCCGCTTGCGCCAGGAACGCTCCGAGCTCTGCGGCTCCCGCATAGCCCGTCACGCCTTCGATCCGGTGCGCGCTGCGGCTCCAGCCCGACAGCGGAAAACCCAGCGGCTTGAGCATTTCAAGCGCGGCCTTGCCCAGTTCTCCCAGCCCCATGACGCCCACGCGGGTCTGGGACGCGAGCCGCGTATGGCGATAGGACCAGCGGCCGGCGCGCTGCTCGGCGAGGAAGAACGGCATGTCGCGATGCAGGGCCAGCGCGGCCATCACGACATATTCGGCCATGCCCTTGATAATGCCCTGTTCGACCATGCGCACCACGCGGACATGACCGGGCACCGCGTCCAGATTCAACTGGTCGATGCCCGCGCCGACGCTGAACAGCACTTCGAGATTGGGCAGCGCCGCGATCAGATCGGCGGGCGGCGTCCAGGCGACAAGGCAGCGCACTTCGGCGGGGTCCCCGATATCGGGCCAGCAGCGGAAATCGACCTCAGGCAGTTTTTCGGCGCAGAGGCGCTGCCAGACTTCGCCGCGATCACGCGCGCCGTGATAGAGAATGTTCATCGCTTGACCTTGCTCCGATTTCGCCGCGCACGCCACCACATCAACGGGCCGCTGCCTGCCAGGAAGACCAGCGAAAGAGCGCCTGCCAGCAGCAGCAACCGTCCGCCCAGACCAAAGCTGTCGCCCGTGTGCAATGGGAGAATGGTCATCCATAACGCCGGATTTTCAGCAGCCGGAACGGCGCGCAGGATCTTTGCATCGCGCAGCGAAACAGAGACCACATGCACCGCGCGCGGATTACGCTGCGGAGCGAAGAAATTGATGTCGAGCCGGTCCGCTGCCGGAAAGCGGATATCGCGAATTCTGGCAGCGGGGAACCGCGCCTGGGCAGAGGCTACCGCGAGGTCAATCTGCTCCGGTCCGGGCATCGAAACCGCGCTTGCCCCTGTACTTGTCCCCGTACTGGCCTGCGCGGCCAGATCGGGCGCGGCCAGCAGCACGCCGCTCGTCGCACTGAACAGCAACAGCGCCGAAACGACGACGCCCGTGCTGCGATGCCATTGCCGCAGACGCAGATGCGCCGGTGCGCCCGAACGGATCGCCAGGCTGCGCCGCACGCGGCCACGTCCCGGCCACCAGAACAGCAGCCCGGTCGCGGCCAGAACGCACAGCGCCACGCCATTGGCCAGAACGACATCCAGTCCCAGTTCGGAATTCATCAGCCGGTAATGCAGTTGCAGTGCTGCCTCGGCAGGGAAGCGCCAGATTGCTCCGGCGGCCAGAACCCGCGCCGAGCCGGGATCAAGGGAGGCATAGCGCAGCGCACCTTCCCCGCAGGACAGATGCGCGAAGGCCGTGCCGGTGGGCGTGTCAGGAAGGAACAGCCGGGTCACGCGGCATCCGGGAAAAGCCGCAGCGGCCTGTTCGCGCAGTTTTGACATGCGGACTTGGCCCAGCCCGACCGGACTTGCACGCGTCATCCCCGCCGGGTCGGCGAGCTGTGCAAGGGGCTCGTGAAACAGCAAGGCAGCGCCGGTCAGCGCCTGCAGCATCAGCAGCGGCGCAAAGGCCAGCGCCAGCCAGCGGTGAATGGAAAGATATGTCTTGCGCGTCATAAACAGACCCAAAAAATAGCCGGACCGCCGATATAGATGCTGGGAATTTCCCGGCGGTCCGGCCAAGGGTGGTCCTGTTTTAGAAGCTAAATGTCACGCGGCCGGTGATCGTGCGCGGCGCGCCCGGGGCCACCCAGTAACGCGCATAGGAACTGGCGTACCATGTCACGTTGAACAGGTTGGTCACATCGACGCCGATCCGGATATTGTCCACCGGTTCGTAGCTGGCAAAGGCTCGCGCCAAGGTATAGTCGGGCAGATAGAAGCTCGTGGCGGTTTCGCCCAGCCGCTTGCTGACGTAGTTGACGCCGCCACCGATGCTTGCCTTGCCCGCATCACCCAGATCGAAGTCCTTGCTGACAATCCGGCATTGACCGGATCGGAGGTCAGGATGTTGTTCTTCTTCATAGTGAAGGCGGCCAGCGTCGCGTTCACCATCGGAGAGGAATAACGCAGCCCCACTTCATACGACTTGCTGGTTTCCGGTGCGAAGGGAGCCCGGTCGCCATTCGCATCGGGAGCGGCCTGACCGCTGTTCGGCCGGAAGCCGGTGCCATAGCCGCCGTAGATGCTGAGCGTCCGGGTGATTTCATAGAGCGCACCCGCAGATGGGCTGAAGCGCTTCTTGAGCACGTCGATCGTCGGCGCGAAGGCTCCTTGCCGGCTGCCGATCAACTGGTGGAAGTGATCGAAACGCCCGCCAAAACGGACTTTCAGCTTGTCCGTGATGTCGATCTGGTCCTGCGCATAGATGCCGTAGGCCTTCTGCTTCTCCAGTGAATTCGTGATCGTGGTGTTCGGCGTGGGCAGATTGCCGTAGACCGGATTATAGATGTCGATCACGTTGTTGTCAGCGGTAATCGGGCTGCCCGCGATGTAGACCGGCGGGCGGTAGCGGGTCTGGTAGAGGTTGATGTTGAAGCGATCCCAGTCCGCGCCCAGAATGACGTGGTGTGTGAAAGGCCCGGTCACGATCCGGCCGGAAACCTCCGCGCGCAGCACCGTGTTGGTGGTGCTGAAATCGCGGTAGCGGCGCTGACGGGCAAGATGGATACCGTCGTCGTCGAGGATCTGGCGGCTGCCGGCCAGTTCCGGATCGTCCGAATAGCCCTCGAAGCTGGTGTCGCGGTAGCCGAAGCCGGCAAGGAAGGCCCAGTCGTTACCGCCCAGATCCTGCTGGAACTGGACCTGGTGGCCCAGCACCTTGACGTGGGTCGGCCCATTGCCCGGCTCATCCAGAAAGCGTGAGCGCGGGATCAGGCCGAGCACGCCATCGACCGCGACGACACCGCGTTCGAAAGGCACCTTCAGATCGACGAATTCCATTTCGTAGCTGATGCTGGTCTGGTCGGACAGCTTGAGCAGCACCGATGGCGAGGCAACGTACTTGGTGGTGTGGACGTAGTCGCGGAAGCTGTCGGAATCCTGCACCGCACCGTTCATGCGTACTGCCAGCTTGTCGCTGATCACCAGATTGTAGTCACCTTCGACGCGGTAGTTGTTGAAGCTGCCGCCCGAGAGCGTGAAGCTGCCGAAGTTTCCGTCCAGGTTCGCCTTTTTGGTGATGATGTTCACCGTGCCGCCCGGCTCGCCGCGTCCGAAAACGGCCGCGTTCGGGCCCTTGAGCACTTCGATACGCTTGATGTTGGAGGCATCGCGCGGGCCGCCGTAACCACGGCCGCCATTGAAGCCGTTGACCAGGAAGCCGCTCGGAAAGTTCTCGTCACCGGCAAAGCCGCGCATGGCGAAGGCATCCCACAGACCGCCGAAATTGTTCTGCTTCGAGATGCCCGATGTCAGGTCGAGGGCATCGTCCAGACGCGTCACGCCGAGATTCTTCAGCGTCGTGGCATCGATGGTCTGGATGCTCTGTGGAATTTCCTTGACCGGCACGTCGCCCCGGTACTGCTGGCGCTGGCCAATCACGACCAGTTCGTCCGAAGTTCCCTGTTGTTCTTCGGAGGGAGCTGCCTCTGCCCAGGCAGTGGCAGGCATCGTTCCCATTGCCACGCCGGCAAACAGCATGGTCTTGAATGCGGACATTTTTTTCATCGCAACTTCACCCCTCATTTTGTGATGCGCACATTTCCCCACCGCCCATCGTATGAACACTAAGCCTGTTCTGTGAAGGGCGGCGCCAGTTGAAAGCTGTCCTGCGTTTTTATGTTGTTCTGGCGAGCCTATGCTTGCCCGGACGAATCTTGCGTCGAAGGGACGGCACCTGACAGGTTATAATTGTGAAAATGGAGTGACAGCGACGAATTTGTGCTGTTGCATGGCATTTCGCCCAGAAACGGGGCCGGGCCTGCCGCTGGATCAAGCAGGGGCGCCCGTGGCTGTGTCCTGCAGGCGCGCGCAGGAGCCGGCCATCCATGGCAGGATCGGGTTCGGGTGAGGCAGGCCGTTTTCAAACGGCTCAGCACAGTCGAAAACGATCCCGGCCTCTGGCAGGCCTTCCGCGAAGCGCGCACGCTCCGCATGGACGGGGCCGATGCCGCGCGCTGAAATCAGCGCCTCGGCACCGGGCACCCGTATAGACCTCGTTTATTTTCGCTGCCCGATGGGTTGCGGCACGTCTGCGGCTATTGGGGGGCGGGCCTGATGCCACTCCCGATGGCACGATATATCTCGACCATGGTGCTTGCTCTGGTCAGCTTCGTATTCACGAGCATCTGTTCGGCATTGTCGAGTCTGCGCTGGGAATCAAGCGCCGTCAGGAAATCATCGACACCATGACGCGACCATCGCGTCGTAATCCGCGCGGGCGTAACGAAGGTTGCTCCGGTTCTTGCCGAAATCGAAGATCGGCACACTAGAGCCTGATGACATTGCATTGACTTGATTGGGGATTCGCAAGGGTGTCGGAATGTGATTCACGATGTCTGCTGGATTTGGAGGCCGGCATGGCATGGTTCGAGCCTATTCGATTGACCTTCGCGAGCGCGTTCTTGCTGCGGTTTTGAACGAGGGCATGTCGGCGCGAGGAGCGGCGGCGCGCTTCGGGATCTCGGAAAGCAGCGCGATCAAGTGGGTCAAGCGTCACCGCCAGACCGGGCAGGGTACACGACCGCGCGGTCAAGATCGGCCACGTCAACGATGATTACGGCGAAGTGCCAAGCGGCCTTGCCGACGGCGCGAGCGTAGTATTCAACCCGCCAGCGACATTCTGAGCGGCGAGCGTGTCAAGGCCCGCTGAGGGCGCTGCGAACGAGAACAATCCAGAAAAGTAGCGGCGGCCAGAAGAAGCAACGGGGGAAAGCCCGAACGCGATCAGAACGGGATATCGTCGTCCAGATCGTCGCCAAGGCCGCCGCTGCCGCCCGACGAACCGCCGCCGGTGCTCCCCCAGTCGTCACCACCGCCGGAAGACCCGCCGGAGCGGCCCCAGTCACTGCCACTACCGCCCGAACGGCCACCACCACTGCCACCGCCAAAGCCGCCGCCCGGGGAACCGCCCTCGTTCCAGCCGCCACCGCCGCCGCGCTGGCCGCCGCCGCCCGGCGCGCTGTCGAGCATGGTCAGCACGCCGCCTATGCCGCCGACGGAGATTTCGGTGGTGTAGCGGTCGTTCCCGCTCTGGTCCTGCCACTTGCGGGTACGCAGCTGGCCTTCGATGTAGACTTTCGACCCTTTGCGCAGGAAGCGTTCGGCCACGCCGACCAGCCCGTCCGACTGGAGCACGACCTGATGCCACTCGGTACGCTCGCGGCGCTCACCGGTCTGGCGGTCCTTCCAGTTTTCCGAGGTGGCGATGCGCAAGTTGCAGATGCGCCCGCCGTTCTGGAACGACTTGACCTCGGGATCGGCCCCCAGGTTGCCGACGAGAATGACCTTGTTGACGCTGCCTGCCATGATGGAATCGCTTTCGTTTGAATCTTGGCGGAGGGGTTAGCGAACGAGGGGGCTTTCTGCCAACCGTTGTCGGGGCGGTTTTCCCCGCTTGGTAGGAATGGAGAGGCCGGACCTCATAGTGAATTCCGGCCTGAGCGCACGACAGCTCATGAAGAGACATTGCGCGCGTTGGACGGCCGGAATGCTGCGACAGCCTCGCTGCGTAGATTACAATGTCAAAAAAAGCGCTCCATGCCAGAGTTTGCGACAGAGTCACGGACCTAAGCGTGCGCCGGCTCCACCGGGACGATCCGGTGGGCCAGCCGCTCCACTTCCGCGCGATCGTGGCTGACGTAGAGGATCGGCAGTTTCAGCTCGTCGCGAATGCGCTCGATCAGGCTGAGGATTTCCCCGCGCCGGTGGGCATCGACCGAGGCGAGCGGCTCGTCCATCAGCAGGAAGCGCGGCGCCGAGAGCAGCGCGCGCCCGATGGCAACGCGCTGGG
>JARROF010000063.1:13253-39485 GCA_037384205.1 Novosphingobium sp.
CGGTCGAGCAAGTGGCCGATCCCCAGCAGGCCGAGCGCAAGATCTATCGAGAGCCAGCGCTCGGCGGGCCGCACCAGCCGCCAGCCGTAGAGCAGGTTGGTGCGCACGGTGCGGTGCGGGAACAGCCGGTGGTCCTGAAAGACATAGCCGCAGCGGCGCTTTTCGGGCTTGAGATTGATCCTGCGCGCGCTGTCGAACAGCGTGGTTCCCGAGACAGCGATATGCCCCCCGGACGGGCGGACAAGCCCGGCCACCGCGTCGAGCAGGCTGGTCTTGCCCGCGCCCGAGGGACCGAACAGCGCTGTCAGCCCCGGGCCGGCGGTGAATTCATAGGCCATGCGCACAGTGCCCCGCTGCAGGGTCATGGCGATGTCAAAGGACATGGCGGTCCTTTCCCGGATTGTTGCGGCGGGCCAGCCATTCCGACAGGGCCAGCGCGCTGACCGAGAGCAGGACCGAAAGCCCCGCCAGCCGCGCCACCTGCACTTCGGTGCCGGGAAGCTGCAAGGCGCTGTAGATCGCCAGCGGCAGGGTCTGCGTTTCCCCCGGAATGTTGGAGGCGAAGGTAATCGTCGCGCCGAACTCGCCCACCGAGCGGGCAAGGCCCAGCACCAGCCCGGCCATGATGCCCGGCATCGCCAGCGGCAGAGTGATCGTGAAGAACGTGCGCCAGGGCCCGGCGCCCAGCGTGCGCGCGGCGTTTTCCAGCCGCCGGTCCACGGTTTCCAGCGACAGCCGCATTGCCCGCACCATCAGCGGCAGCGCCATGACGGCGGCGGCCAGCGCCGCGCCGGTCCAGCGGAACAGGAAAGTGAGGCCGATGGTATCGGCCAGGAAGCGGCCGAGCGGGGCATTGGTGCCGAACGTCAGCAGCAGCAGCCAGCCGGTGACGACCGGCGGCAGCACCAGCGGCAGATGAACCACCGCGTCAAGCAGTACCTTGCCTGGAAACCGCCACCGCGCCAGCACCCAGGCGAGCGCGAAGCCCAGCGGCAGGACCGCGGTAATGGCGGCGCCGCTGACTTTGAGGGACAGGAGCAGGACTTCCCATTCCTGCGGCGACAGCCAGCCCATGCGCGGCCTATTTCGTGCCGAAGCCGAAACGGCGGAACACGGCTTTACCCTGGCTGGAAATCAGGAAACGGCGGAACTCTTCGGCTTCCGGGTTCTTCGACGTGGTAAGCAGAGCGACCGGATAGCTGATCGGGGCATGGCTGGTCTGCGGGAAAATGCCGATGACTTTCACCGAGGGATCGGCCTGCGCATCGGTGCCGTAGACGATCCCGAGCGGCGCCGCGCCCCGGCTCACCAGCGCCAGCGCCGCGCGCACATTCACGGCCGGGGCCAGCTTGCCTTGCAGCGAATTCCAGACACCGAGCTTGGTCAGCGCCTGCTTTGCATAGATCCCGGCCGGAACGCCGTTCGGATCGGCCATGGCCAGGCGGCCGGAGCCGAGCGCTTTGGCCAGCGGCATGTCTGGACGTACCGGCAATTTCATCGTGCTGCCGCCCGGAGCAATCAGCACCAGCGTGTTGCGCAGGAACGAGACGCGCGTGCCGGTCTTCAACAGGTTGCCGCTCTCCAGCGTGTCCATCCACTTTTCATTGGCCGAGACGAACACGTCCGCCGGAGCGCCCGCTTCGATCTGCCGGGCGAGGGCGGACGAACCGGCAAAGGAGATGCGCGGACGCGGATGGCCTTTTGCAGCCCAGGCATCGGCAGCGGCGTTCATTGATTCCTGCAAGCTCGCCGCGGCCAGCACCAGCGGCGGCTCCTTCCGCCCGGCGGCCATGGCCATCGGCGCGGCCAGCATCGCTATGGACATCACGAAAAGGGCAAGCGCCTTGCGCATACAGGACGTCTCCGGGCAGGTTCTGTATCGCAATGTATATGGATAACGCGCGATTGCCTAGAGCGGCATGCGGGGATCAGGCTTTCTGACTGACGCGGGGCTCTGCCAGAAGCAATTGCGACAGGACGGCGTGATCCTGCCCTTGGGCTGCGCCGTGTAAAGCCGACTGGAGAGAGCGGTAATGCGCCAGCACCCGTTCGCCCATCGGGGTCAGCCGGGCGCCGCTGCCTTCGGCTCGCCCGGGGACGGTATGCACCAGCGGTTCCTGCCAGCACCGGTTCATGGCGTCGACCAGCAGCCAGGCGCGGCGGTAGCTCATTTCCATGGCCCGGCCTGCGGCGGAAATCGAACCGTGGTCGCGGATTGCCTCCAGAAGATCGGCCTTGCCGGGACCCATTGCGATCTCCTCCCCGCAATAGATCTGGATCTTGATCTTGAGTTGCATCGTGCGGCTCATGCGCCGAATCTAGGCCTGCGGCTTGCGTTCAGCAAGCCTGCCCGGGAGGCGGGCACTGATTCGGGGCAGAAGGGGCCGGCGGAGCTCAGGGTCAATCGTCCCGGGGAGGAAATCGCCATCTTGCGTCTGGGGCTTGTCGAGACCGGCTTCTGTTCATCCGTATTGCTGCCCTGCAAGGTAACGGATGCGTTGGGAAGGCATCAGCGGCAACCATCGCGTTCATTTCAGGTCTGAAGCTGTTCCTTGTGCGTTGCAAAACCGGCGGAGCGCCGTTTGCCCTCACATGGCCTGCGTTGAAATTATATTCCGCGATTCGGGAATGAAGGCCATCTGCAGAAAACAGGGTTAAAACTAAGAAATATCTCTCCGGCGTTCTGTTCAAAAATGACGGTTTTTGTTACAAGACGTGTATGAAGAGCGACGTGTGACAGGCACGCGTGTTTTGGGATTGGGGCACGGCATTGAGCCAGGGAAATGGGCTCAGCTGCGCGAGTCGAGGATGCATTGATGAAGGTCGCAGAGAAAAATGTCATTCAGTTCGATCACCGTTCCGGCGGGCCGGTCGAGATGGATCAGGGCAAAGTCGCGCGGATGGTCTACGCGTCGCAGAGGTCGCAGGATCAGGAACTGGAGCATGATGCCCGGGGGCTGATCGTTGCGATCCTGCTGTGCATGGCCTGCTGGGCGGCCTTGGGGTATTTCCTGTTGTCCTGATCCGCGCTGGCGGTGAAGCGCGCGCGCGTTTGAACCGTGGGTTCAGACGCGCCGTTGCCGTGAATTCCGCGCCATGCGTGGCCTTTACTCGGGCTTGCCCTCCACCCAGCCGCCTGCCGTTGCGACATAGAGCCGCGCGACGTTCTGGTATTGCCGGGTGCGCGTTTCCAGCAGGGCGAGCCGCGCCCGCTGATAGGACCGGCTGGCGTCCAGAACCTGCAGGATGCCGCTGTTGCCCACCTGAAAGCTGCGCCGGGACAAGTGCAGAGAACGGTCTGCGATCTGTGCCGTCTCGTGCTGCGCGGAGAGTTCGCGGCTGTCGCTCTCCAGCGCGGAGAGCAGGCCGGAGACCTGCCCGAAGGCTTCGGTCACGACTTGCTGGTACTCGGCGGCGGCGGCGCGGGCCTCGGCTTCGGCACCGCGCCTGTTGGCCTTGAGCGTGCCGCCGTGGAAGATCGGCGCGGTGACTCCGGCGAAGATGTCGAACGCGTTGAACTTGCTGCTGGCGAGCCGGCCGAGATCGGGGGATGCCTGCGTGATCGATCCGCCCAGCGTGATGTCGGGATAGAGTTCTGCGGTGGCGACGCCGACGGCGGCCGTGGCGGCATGGAGCCGGGCCTCGGCCTCAAGGATGTCCGGCCGCTTGTGGACCAGCGCGGAGGGCAGGGCGACCGGCACGTTGGCGGGCAGGATGAAATCGTCGAGCCCGAAATCGGTCGGTTCCAGTTCGGCGGGAGAAATACCCAGCAGCACCGCCAGCATCGCACGCCCTTCGGCCAGTTGCTGTTCCATGCCGGGCAGGCTGGCCTTGTCGCTGGCAAGCTGGCCTTGCGCGCTCAACACTTCCACCAGCGTGCCTGCACCTGCCTTGCGCCGTGACTGGGTGAGCGAGACATTGCGCTCGTCTTCGGACAGCAGCTTGCGTTCGGTGGCGATACGGTCGTTGAGGGCGGCGATCGCCAGCACTTGCGCGACGACGCGCCCGGCGATCACCAGATGTGCCGCCTGGGTGGCGCGCATCTGCGCCTCGGCCAGCGCGCGGGCCTGTTCCAGGGCGCGGCGGTTCTTGCCGAACAGGTCGAGATCGTAGGAGACTCCGCCGCCCACCGTGTAGAGGTCGAATTCCGGGTTGGCGATGCTCATGCCGCCGAACCCGTCGAAACCGAAGGCGGCGAGGTTGACGCGTTCGTATTCGGCGCGGGCCTGCGCATCGACTTGCGGCAGGCGCTTGCCCGCGACGGCGGCGATCCGCTGGCGTGCCTTTTCGAGCGTCGCGCGGCTGGCGGCAAGGCTGTGGTTTCCGGCAAGCGCGCGGGCGACGAAACCGTCGAGCGGCTCCGAGCCGAAGGTCTTCCACCACCCGGCGCCGGGCCCTTCGGCCAGCGTAACGCGCGCGCCGCCGTCATCGGCATAGCCGGCCTTGGCGGAAGGGGCTGCGGGCGGGGCGAAGTCCGGGCCCACGGTCGTGCACCCGGCAGCCGCAAGGCATGTGCCGAGCAGCAGAACAAGGGCGGAGGCATTCAGGCGCTTCATGTCATTCCCCAACTGGAAACGTGGCATCCCCGCCCCTGACCTTGTCCACCCGCAGCAGAAGCACCGGCGGGATCTGGGTGAGAAGGAAGACGAGATAATAGATCGAGACGGGCCAGCGCGCCGATCGAGCTGAAATCGAGATCGGGCCGGGTATTCGGGACCACCGGATTATCCGGCCGCAGCCCTTGCACCAGCGCATAGCTGCGGTTTTCGGTCGATTCCCACCAGTCGAGATGCTCGCCCCGGCCGAGGATGAGTTGCAGCGAGGTGAGGGCGATCGATACGGCGACGAAGCCGAACAGGTCGAAGCGGGCACATCGCGGTTATGCCGCCTCGCCAGGAAGGCCAGCATGCCCAGGCATGAGAGAAGGCCGAAGGGCACGTGGATGAAGAACACCCCGCGCCAGCTCAGCGTGTCGCTCAGCCAGCCGCCGAGCGGTGTCGCGATGGCCCCGGCGACGAGGTAGGATGTCGGCGCCCATAAGACCTGCTCCAGCGAGGCGGAAAGGCCGGACTGCATGTGCGGCAGGGCGATGGTGGCGATGGTGATGTCCACCGCCACCATGGTCGATGCGACCATGGAGGGGATCGTGATCAGCATCCGCCGCGCCTTGCCGGGATACAGGATGGGAACTGCCATCATCGTCCGGGGCCGCTTGCCGCCTTACGGCTTCCGGCGGGACTGTGTGTCGCCGGACCCGAACAGATGGCGCTCGTGGCCGGTATCGACTTCGACATCGGCGCTGAGGCCCGCGCTGAGCGGCAGGTCCTTCGGGGCATCGTCGATGGCGATCTGCACTGGCAGGCGCTGCACCACTTTCACCCAGTTGCCGGTCGCGTTTTCTGCGGGCAGCACGGAAAAGCTGGAACCGGTGCCGGGACTGAAGCTTTCGACATGGCCTTTCAGCGGGTGGCCGGGATAGGCATCGATTTCGATTTCCGCGGGCTGGCCGGGGCGCATGTAGCGCAGCTGGTTTTCCTTGAAATTCGCCTGAACCCAGAAGTGCAGCCCGGCCAGCATGAACACCGGCCGCCCCGGCGTCACGTAATTGCCGGGCTGAAGCTGGTTCACGCGCGTGACCACGCCGTCCTTCGGGGCGCGGACGATCGTATCGGCAAGGCTGATGCGGGCCTGCTCCAGCTTGGACGTGGCCCTTCGGACATCGGGCTGCGCGGAAATATTGCCGTCGGGATTTCCGGCTAGATTGGCCAGCAGGCTGTCGGCCTTGGCCTGCGCGGCGGCGATGCTGTCATGCGCGGTCTGCGCTTCGGTGACGGCTTCGTCGTACTGGGCCTGCGAGGAAATCCCCTCGGCCACCAGCGATTTCTGCCGCGCCGCCTCGCTGGTGGCGAGCTTGTAGCGGGCCTTGGCCGCGCTCACTTGCGAAAGCGCCTCGCGATAGTCGGCGCGGGTGGCGCTGACATCGGCGCGGGCGCTGGCGAGCTCCGCCTGGGCTTCGGCCACGGCGGTCTCGAAACTGTCGGGCCGGATGCGGAACAGCACCTGATCCTTCAGGACGCGCTGGTTTTCCTTGACCTCCACCGAAACGACGGTGCCCGCCACGCTGGGGCTGATCGCCACCATGCCGGTCTGCAAAGAAGCATTGTCCGTCGATTCGTAGCGGCCGCCCGTCAGATAGAACCAGCCCGCGACCGCCAGCACCAGCGCCGGGCCGGCGATCATCAGAATCGTGCGCAGGCTGCGTTTGCGGGGTGGGGTTACGGCCTCGTTTTCGCTATCGGCCGCAATCGTGCTTTCCGCGTTCATGAAAATTCCTGTCTGGCTGCAGAGTGTGCCGATGCTAAGCATGGCTACTATCGGCAATAGCCAGCAATAGAAAGGCCGAGATGATGACCCAACGGGTGCTGGCGCTGCAAGGCGTTCATAATTTCCGGGATTGCGGCGGTTATGCGGTCAGCGGGAGCGGACGGCTGAAGCGCGGGGTCCTGTGGCGATCGGGCCAGCACTACGGCGCGACCGACGCGGATCTTGCCGTCATCGCCGGTCTCGGGCTGGATAGCGTATTCGATCTTCGCAGTTCGAAGGAGCGCCAGTCGCATCCGTGCCGCCGCCCTCAATCATTTGGGGCAAAAGTGTTTTTCAGCGACGATCCGGTCCGCGTCGACGCCCCGCACGTGGCGGCCGCGCAAACGGCGCGACAGCGCACGCCGGAATCGATGCGTGAAAGCCTGCTGCGCAGTTACACCGGCATCTGCTTCCGCCCCGAACTGCAGGCCATGATCCGCGGCTGGTTCGCGCGGCTTGCCGAAGGAAGCGGGCCGAGCCTGATCCACTGCATGGCAGGCAAGGATCGCACCGGAATCGCGGTCGCGATGCTTCATCTGGCCGCGGGCGTGCACCGCGACGATGTGATGGAAGACTACCTGCTGACGAACACCGCGGGCGACTCCGAAGCGCGCGTGGCATCGGGCGGCGAAACGGTCCGGGATATCGTTGGCGAAATGGACGATGCTGCCGTGCGCGTGCTGATGGCGGCGGAGCCCGAATACCTCGAAACCGCTTTCACTGCGGTGGAGGAACGGCACGGGACGGTGGATGCCTATCTGGAGGAGGCGCTGGGGGCCGATGCCGCCATGCGCGAGACGCTGCGCGCGGCGCTGGTGGAGGGGTAAGCGGCTGCGTTGCTTGGCGGGGGGCCGTTTTCGGTAAACTCTCGCGGCGCTCTCAACGGCCGGAATGTTCGGGGGCGGACATGTTTCCTGACACCTTCATGCCAGCTGCGGCCTTTCCGCCCCTCCCGAACCTACCCCAGAAACCCCTTCACATCGCCGATGAACCGCTCGAACTGGTCATGGTGCAGCCAGTGCCCGGCGTTCTCGTATTCGATCAGCCTAGCGCCCGGGAAATGGGCCATGCGCCCGTCCGAGGCGGGGCTGTTGGCGAAGCTGTCCTTGCCCCACAGCAGCAGCACCGGGCAGGTGATCGCTTCCCACAAGGCCACGATATCGCTGGCGGGCAGGTCCGAACCGGACCAGACGTTGAGGTAATTGTCGAACTTCCAGCTCCAGGTGCCGTCCTCGTTGCGGCTGGCGCCGTGGATGGTGAGGTGGCGGGCCTGTTCGTCGGTGAGGAAGGAGTTCTCTTCCTTCATCCGCTGGTAGGCGTCGCGGCGGGTGGCGTATTTGCGCGGGGTGCGGCCGGAAGCCTTGCGCTTGTCCTCGATCCACTGGCGCAGGCGCTCGCCCACGTTCTTTTCCTCCAGCTCGCGGCGGATCTGCGGCGGGGGCCCGAGCCCTTCGATATTGACGAACTTCGCCACTTTCTCGGGATAGAGCCCGGTAAAGCGCGTGGCGATACTGCCGCCCAGCGAATGGGCGATGATCGTCACCCGATCGGGCCCCAGCGTGTGGACGAGCTGCGCGAAGTCATAGACGAAGGCGTCCATGCCGTAGTGCCCCTCGGGCGACCATTCGCTGTCGCCATGGCCGCGCAGGTCCGGGCAGATCACGTGCCAGTCATGCCGCAGTTCCTCGGCCACCCAGTCCCAGCTGCGGCAATGGTCGCGCCCGCCGTGCTGGAGAATCAGCGGCGGTGCGTCCGGATTGCCCCAATCGACATAGTTGAGGCGCAAGCGCTGCGAGACGAAGCGGTTGGAGGTGGGGCCGAGTTGCGTTTCCATATGAAGGTCAATCGAAGCTGTGATTTGCGGGGACGAAGGAAAACGATAGCGCAGGCACGCTTGGCAAACCGGGGCACTTCACCCTATCTCGCCTGCCAGCATTTTCGAAAGGACAGACTGTGGCGACGACGCACAAGACCCGTATGCTCATCATCGGTTCCGGCCCGGCCGGGCTTTCCGCCGCGATCTACGGCGCGCGCGCGGGGATGGAGCCGATCGTGGTGCAGGGGCTGCAGCCCGGCGGGCAGCTGACCATCACGACCGATGTCGAGAACTATCCCGGCTTCCGCGAAGTGATCCAGGGCCCCTGGCTGATGCAGGAAATGCAGGCGCAGGCAGAGCACGTCGGCACGCGGATGATGTGGGACACGATCACCTCGGTCGATCTCACCGGCGGCACGTTCAAGGCGATCGGCGACGGCGGCGATGTCTACGAAGGCGATACGCTGGTGATCTGCACCGGCGCGCAGGCCAAGTGGCTGGGCGTTCCGGGCGAGCAGGAGCTTTCGGGCAAAGGCGTTTCGGCCTGCGCGACGTGCGACGGGTTCTTCTATCGGGGCAAGAAAGTGGTGGTGATCGGCGGCGGCAATACCGCCGTGGAGGAAGCGCTGTACCTCACCAACCATTCCGACGACGTGACTCTGATCCACCGCCGCGATTCGCTGCGCTGCGAGAAGATTCTGGAAGACCGTCTGCTGGCCAATCCCAAGATCTCGGTGGTGTGGAACAAGCGGGTCGCGCGTTTCGTTGCCGGTGAAGCGGGCGATCTGCGCGCGCTGGCGCTGATCGACACCGAAACCGGCACCGAAAGCGAGATCGAGACCGACGGCGCTTTCGTTGCCATTGGCCACGCGCCCGCCACCGAGCTGTTCAAGGGCAAGGTGGCGATGGACGAGACCGGCTATCTGCTGGTCCAGCCCGGCACCCCCAGGACCGACATCCCCGGCGTCTTCGCGGCGGGCGACGTCTGCGATCACACTTATCGCCAGGCCATCACGGCAGCAGGCATGGGCTGCATGGCCGCGCTCGATGCCGAGCGCTATCTGGCGGAGAAGGAATTCAGCGCGGGTTGAGGGTTTTCCCCTCACCTCCCCGAGCAAGCCAGGGGAGGGCCGGGAGATGCCGACACGCCTCATCCTCCGCTGGCGAATGCGGAAATTACGCCGGGGAAAATGCAGCCAACGGCGGTTGCGGCCGGTGCTGAAGCCGCCGGCATCGGGCGGTGTGCCTGGGCATGCCCTTGGTGTTGCGAACGGCCGGAAGAGCGGCAGACCCGAAAGGGACTCTCCGGCGCGGCCCTGCGGTGTACGGGGGTGGCGGGCCGGGCTCGCTCCCCTGCCGCCTGCCCCGGGGGCATACCCCCGTGTTCATCCGCACATCCGAAACTGCGAAAGGTGACCGGCGAATTCGCATCCGGGCACCGGCCGCGCGACGGAAGCGCCAAGGTGTCAGCTTCACACCTCCGTCCCGCCATGGCGCCGAGTGGTTATCGGCGGAGATGGATATAACCTATATGGCTATAAAAGTCAAGATTGACGGTTATATCGCTGTTTTTCCCTCCTCTTCAGAAGAGGGGGCTTATCCCCGCAACACCTCCAGCACCTGTTTCACCAGCCAGTCCTGCGCTTCGGGCTCGACATAGCTGTGCGAGGCGCCCGGGCAGGTGCGGATGCGCTTGTCGGCCTTGTTCCACGTCGCCGCGAAGGCGAGGCCGGTGCGGTCGTGCCCGGCGATCAGGAAGCGTACCGGCCCTTTGAACGGGGCCAGCCGTTCCGCCATTTCGGCGGCGAGTCCCGAGGTCGCCCTGGGGGCAGGACGCAGGGCCGGAAGCAGGCTGCGCAGGAGCTGGCCAAGCGCAATCTGCCCGGTGAGCAGCCGCCGGATCGCCGCCGGATCGGCCAGCCGCCGCCGGTAATGATCGCGCACCACTTCGGCGGGCGTGTCCTCGTCGTCCCCGATGGTCCAGGGGTTGGAGAGCACCAGCGCATCGAGGCCGGCACCGCCGGCCAGCATCAGCGCGCTGGCGGCATCGCAATTGCCGAAGCCTGCCACGCGGGTAAGCTGCGGACATTCCCTCCGGAACGTGGCGAGCGCGGCGGCGATGTCCGGCGTGCTTGCCGCGAATTCGCCGTTGCGGCCTTCGCTGTCGCCCACCCCGCGCCGGTCGAAGCGCAGGACGGGAAACCCGGCCGCCGCGATCCGTGCCGCGAACCGGGCCTGCCCGTTCCACGCGCCGCCGCGCACTTCGTTGCCGCCGGTGACAAGCAGCAGGCCGGTTTTTCCTGGAGTTTCGCCGCTCTCCGGCGCGTCCAGCGTGGCGGCCAGCCGCGCACCGTGGCATTCGAAAGTGAAGTGGCGGCGGCTCATGCCGGGATCGCCTGCGTCAGGATCGCGCAAAGGGCATCGGCCTGCGCACTGTCGTCCCCGGGTTCTGCGCGCATCCACAAGCCGCTGCCGCCGATGGCATCCTGCGCGATCACGGTGGCGCGGGCATCGGGGGCCATCGCTTCGAAATGGCGGAAGAAATCGGCGCTGAGGCGGTAGCCGCCCAGATCGATGCCGGACACCACGGCCTCTTCCGCCAGCAGTTCGCGCGTTTCCTCGCGCCCGGCCTCGCGCGAGGAGAGAATGCGCGCGCGCAGCATCTGGCGCAGGATCGTGGAGGCCTTCACCGGGGCATAGTGCCACGTGGGCAGGCCGGGGGGCGTGAACAGGCAGCCACCGCGCAGGCCCAGCACATGGGTGGCGCGAAAGTGCAGGGCCGCGGCCGTCGCCGCATCGAGCCAGTCGGTGGTGTCCTGCCGTTCGAAAGGCTGCAGGCTCTCGTTGCAGCCGGGCAGATCGGGCAGAAAGCTGTCGATCCCTGCGGCGTCGAGGCGGCGCATGACTTCCACTGTGAAGCGGCGCAGGCGGTTGCTTTCCTCGAACAGCGCGGGGAGGATCAGCAGCCGGTGGTCGCGCGCCTCCCCAAAGACAGCCTTGTCGAAGACCAGGGCATATTCCCGGGCCTCGCCGCCGGCGGGCAGCGGGCAGGGCCAGGTTGCCGGGATCATCGCGCCTGCCTCATGCTTCGGCGCGCTTGGCCTCTGCAAAGGCGAGCAGGCCGCCGAAGGTCTCCAGCATCTCGCCGTCGATCTCCTCATCCTCGATAACGATGTCGAGCCGGTCTTCCAGTTCGGTCAGCAGACCGGCCACTGCCATCGAATCCAGTTCGGGCAAATGACCGAACAGGCCGGTGTCGGCGTGGAAACTTTCTGCCTGACCCGGCTTGAGCCCAAGCACATCCGTCAGGATGCGGCGCAGCAGCTCGTCGGTATTGTAGGACATGATCCCTCGGTTCAATGGCATGATTAACGGCGCGCCCTCTAGCCGCGCTTGGCCTTTGCGGCAAGGCGCGATAAGCCGCGCCGCAGGCCGGTCTTGGCGAGAAACGGCCAGTTCGCGGGCGCTGCGGGGCGGAACATGTCCAGCCGGAAGCGGGGGCGGACCTCATCCATCCAGTCGCGCTTGTAGGGATCGTCACCGGTGCCGAAATCGACCAGGTCGACCGCGTCGGTATCGATCGCATGGCGCAAGAGCGCGGCGGTGAGCACCGATCCGGGCGAAAACGGCCTGGCGGCCTCGCGGTGGGCGAGCTTGTGAATGAAGGCGGTGCCGCCCTCGACCGTCCACATCTGCGCGGCCACCGCCTCTCCGCCCGCCTGCGCCACGCCGAGCCGCAACCGGCCTGCGCTGCCTTCGGCGCGGGCAAAGGCGCGCAGGAAATCGGGCGAGCCTTCCTCGGGCTTCCAGCTTTCGGCGTAGATGGCCTCGTATGCGGCCCAGACGCCCTCGTCGAAACGGGTGAGGACCTGCGTTTCGACTTTGCCGGACTTGCGTTTGAGAGTGGTGCGCAGCTTGCCCGGGCGGCCAGCGATATAGGTTTCGTAGTCACGCCCTTCGACCGGGAGAATATGGTTGGTGTCACAAGCCTCGCGCAGCACCAGCCAGCCGGCGGCGCGAAAGGCCGCCTCCAGCAGGCCGGCGCTGCCGTCCTCGTCGGGCACGCCGGACAGCGTTACGCGGTGCGCCCGATGCGCGAGATCGCGGGCGAGGGCGGTCAGGAGCGCGGCATCGCCCGAGACGATGGGGCGGAAACGGAAGGTGTACCAGTTGGACGGGGCCATCAGGTGGCCGGACTGCGCGGTCAGCGGCAAGACGGCGATATCGTCGTCCTTGCGCGCTATGGCCAGCATCGGGCGCAGCCCGCAGTGCTCCTCCAGCATCTGCCACCACGCCAGCCGGTCGAACGGGGCGTGCTGGCAGGTATCGGACAGCAGCGCGGCAAGTCGGCCATCCGATTGCACTTCCTTAAGATCGGAGCGATATGCGATCTTTACCACGTTACCTTTGATACCCTTCAACGGAGCTTTTCATAACCATGCGCGGCAGCCCCGATAATCCTGTGATGCCGCTCGACCATCTGGCCCTTCGCGGGGCGGACGAGGCCGATGCCCTGATGCTGCGCGGGGGTGTTGTTAGCTACCGGGAATTAAGATCGCGTGTCTCGCGCCTGGCTGGAGCTGGGCGGCCAAGGGCGAGCTGACGTGCCTGATGCCGCTCGCCGCCGCGCGCGCGGGGCTGGTCCATGTGCCGGTCAATCCGCTGCTCAAGCACGCGCAAGTGGCGCATATCCTCGCCGATAGCGGCGCGGCCCTGCTGATCGGCACCCCCGCTCGCCTCAAGACGCTGGGCGAGGGGGATGTTCCGGCGGGGTGCCGCCTGATCGAGGAAGCGCAGGCGCTGGCCGATGCCGCCGCGCTGGCTGGAGACATGGCGCCGTCGCGCGCCGATCCCGATGATCTGGCCGCCATCCTCTATACCAGCGGATCGACCGGGCGGCCCAAGGGGGTGATGCTCAGCCATGCCAACATGTGGCTGGGGGCGGAAAGCGTGGCAGGCTATCTGGAACTGATGCCCGATGACCGCACGCTGGCGGTGCTGCCGCTCTCGTTCGACTATGGCCAGAACCAGCTCCTTTCGACGTGGTATGCGGGCGGCTGCGTGGTTCCGCTCGATTACCTGATGCCGCGTGACGTCGTGAAGGCGGTGGCGCGCCATGGCATCACCACGCTTGCCGCCGTGCCGCCGCTCTGGGTGCAGGTCAGCGAGGTGGACTGGCCGTTCGAGACAGCCGCGCGGTTACGGCGGCTGACGAATACCGGAGGGGCACTGACGGTCGATCTGGTGCGGCGCTTGCGCGCATTGTTTCCGCAAGCCCGGCTGTTTGCCATGTACGGCCTGACCGAGGCGTTCCGCTCGACTTATCTTGATCCCGCCTTGATCGATACCCGCCCGACATCGATCGGCAAGGCAATTCCTCACGCAGAAGTTCTTGTTATCAATGATTTGGGTGAGATTTCTCAGGATGGAGAGGAAGGTGAGCTGGTCCATTGCGGGCCGCTGGTCGCGCAAGGGTACTGGCAGGACCCGGAGCGCACGGCCGAGCGTTACCGGCCCGCGCCCGCAGCTTCGGTCTATGGCGGCACGGCGGTGTGGTCGGGAGACCGGGTGCGGCGCGATGCGGAGGGGCTGCTCTATTTCGCCGGGCGGCGCGATGCGATGATCAAGAGCGCGGGCAATCGCATCAGCCCGCAGGAGATCGAGGAGGCCGCGCTCGCCACGGGACTGGTGGCCGAAGCGGTGGCACTGGGCGTGCCCGACGAACGTCTGGGGCAGGCCGTGCATCTGATCGTACGCGCAGCACCGGGCGCTTCAGATGCGAAGGAAGAATTACCGCGTAAGCTTATGCAGGAATTACCGAATTTCATGCATCCCCGGGTCATTCACTGGCGCGATTCGATGCCGGTGGGGCCCAATGGCAAGATCGACCGTACCGGCCTTCGGGCGGAGATCGCGGCATGAAGCCGCTGGGCCCCATTCCCGCCGGCTATGAGGCGATTGACGGCGTTCTGGCCGTGGCTGGAAAGCCGGTGACGCATTGGGTGGAGCAGGCGGGTGGAACGCCGCTGTTCCTCTATAGCGCGGGCCGGGTGCAGGCGCGCGTGGCCGAGCTGCGCGCCGCCATGCCGGAGCGGCTGGCGCTGCACTATGCGGTGAAGGCCAACCCGTTCCCGCCGCTGCTGGCACTGATGGCGCGGCTGGTGGACGGGTTCGATATCGCCTCGGGCGGGGAACTGGAGATCGTGACCGGAGCGGGAATCGCGCCGGAGCACGTCAGCTTCGCCGGGCCGGGCAAGCGCGATGCGGAGCTGGAAGCGGCGATCCGCGCGGGCGTGACGCTCAATCTCGAATCCGAAGGCGAGGCGGCGCGGGCCATCGCGATCGGCGAGAAAACCGGCGTGACGCCGCGTCTTGCCATTCGCGTCAATCCCGATTTCGATCTCAAGGGTTCGGGCATGAAGATGGGCGGCGGGGCCAGGCCTTTCGGTGTCGATGCCGAGCGGGTGCCCGCACTGGTGCGCATGGTGATCGCCAGCGGGGCGGAATGGCGCGGCTTTCATATCTTCGCGGGCAGCCAGGCGCTCGACGCCGAAGCGATTGCCGAAACCCAGGCGCAGACGCTCCAACTGGCCGCCCGGCTGGCTGAGGAAAGCGATGCGCCGCTGCCGCACTGCAATCTCGGCGGAGGCCTTGGCATTCCCTACTTCCCCGGCGACACTCCGCTTGATCTTGCGCTGGTGGGCGAGCGGCTGGCCAGCCAGTTCCTGAAACGGCCCGAAGTGCTCCGCGATACGGCCTTCTGCATGGAGCTTGGCCGCTATCTGGTGGGCGAAGCGGGGGTCTATCTGGCCCGGATCGTCGATCGCAAGGTCAGCCATGGCGAGGTTTTTCTGGTCACGGACGGGGGCCTTCACCACCAGCTCGCGGCCTCCGGCAACTTCGGCACCGTGGTGCGGCGCAACTATCCCTCCGCCATCGCCACCCGCTTCGGAGCCGAGGTCGAAGAAGAAGCCTCGATCGTAGGCTGTTTGTGCACACCGCTCGATAAGCTCGCGGACAAAGGCGGTTTTCCCCATGCCGATGTCGGCGATCTGGTGGCGGTGTTCTGTGCCGGGGGCTATGGCGCCAGTGCCAGCCCGGCCGCGTTCCTGGGGCAGGGCCCGGCAGTCGAGCTGCTGGTCTGAAACGGCCTTAACGATTGGGCTTCCCGCGCGTCCCGATCTGGGACCGGTCAACAAATCGATAGCCACGGCTAACGCAATGTTCACCCTTTTTCCCGATTACGGAGGCTGGATTTTGCCAGCTCTCCCTTCGTGCCATGCGGCGCGGGGGCGGTTGGCGCAGACAAGGAAGTGTCCATGCCGCGTTTCCGCTTTGCCCGCCTTCTGGCCGGCTGCGCGCTTGCCAGCGTCACCCTGACGGGGTGCATGGGCTCGGCGTCCGGGCCCGAACTGCCGCCCGCCTCGTTCGTGGCGATGCAGGAAGGGCCGGGCGAGGAATACGTGATCGGGCCGCTCGACACGCTAACCATTTTCGTTTGGCGTAATCCGGAGCTTGGCGCGAAAGTGCAGGTGCGGCCCGACGGGCGCATCACCACCCCGCTGATCACCGACATGCCCGCCGTGGGCAAGACGCCCTCGATGCTGGCGGAGGATATCCGCCTCCAGCTTTCGCAATATATCGAGGACCCGCTGGTCTCGGTGATCGTGGACAATTTCTCGGGCACGTTCAGTCAGCAGATCCGCGTGGTCGGCGCCACCGAAAAGCCCGCCTCGATCCCCTATCGCGCCAACATGACCGTGCTTGACGCGATGATCGCGGTGGGCGGGTTGTCCGAATACGCAGCGGGCAACAAGGCGCGCCTGATCCGCTTCGACAAGTCGACCGGCAAGCAGAAGGAATACCAGCTGCGCCTGGGCGATCTGCTCAAGAAGGGAGACAGCAAGGCGAACGTGATGCTGAAGCCCGGCGATGTGATCATCATCCCCGAAAGCATGTTCTGAGGAACGGGCGCGCACGATGAACGGTCTCTACGAAGAACTGCTTTCGGCGGTCCACAGCGTCTGGACCCGGCGCTGGATCGCGATGGGGCTGGCCTGGGCGATCTGCCTGCTGGGCTGGTTCGTGGTCGCGCTGATCCCGAACAGCTACGAATCGCAGGCGCGCATCTTCATCCAGCTCGACGATGCGCTGGCCGAGCAGGTGGGCATCGGCGTGGCGGACAAGAAGCGGGATATCGAACGTATCCGCCAGACGCTGACAAGCGCGGTGAACCTGGAAAAAGTGGTTCGCGGCACACGCCTTGGCGACACCATCGAATCGCCCAAGCAGATGGAAGCGGCAGTGTTGCGGCTGGCGAACAACGTGAAGATCGTCAGCCAGCAGGATAACCTGTTCCAGATCACCGCGACGGCCAATTATTCTTCCTTTTCCGACGCCGAAAACGCCAAGCTGGCGCAGGACATGGCGCAGAAGCTGATCGACATCTTCCGCGAGGAGAACCTCTCGGGCGATCGCGGCGAGATGGTCGAGACGCTGGAATTCGTGAACCAGCAGCTCAAGCAGCGCGAGAAGCAGCTCGAATCGGCCGAACAGAAGCGCACGGTCTTCGAAGCGGCGCATCCCGAACTGGCGCAGGGCGGCGCGGCCGTGGTGCAGCGGCTCGAAACGTCCCGTTCCTCGCTGCGCGATGTCGAGGCCGATCTCGTGGCCGCGCAAAGTTCGCTCGCCGCGATCGACGGGCAGATCGCCGGCACGCCGCGCACGATCGCGGGGGCAGGTGGCGGCGCGCAGGCGGCGCTGGCCAAGGCGCAGGGCGATCTTGCATCCATGAAGGCCCGGGGCCTGACGGACAGCCATCCCGACGTTGTCGCCACCCGTAACCAGATCGCCGCACTGAAAGGCCCGGCGGCGCGGGAAGCCGCGAACGGCGGCGGCACGATCAATCCGGCCTATGCCTCGCTCCAGTCGATCCGGGCAGAGCGGCAGGCCAATGTTCAGGCGCTCCAGTCACGCAAGGCCGCGCTGCAATCCGATGTGGCCTCGCTGATGGCCTCGGCGATCAAGGACCCGGAGCTTGCGACCGAAGCCCAGCGCATCAATCGCGATTACGATGTGCTGCGCCGCCAGTATGACAAGCTCCTGCAGGACCGCGAGGAACTCAAGCTGCGCGGCGAGGTGAAGACCGAGCGTGAGGCGGTGAAGTTCGAAGTGGTCGATCCGCCCACGACGCCGCGTGCGCCGGTTGCGCCCAATCGTCCGCTGCTGCTGCTGGGCGTGCTGATCGTCGGGATCGGGGGCGGCTGTGCGGGCGCCTTTGCCCTCAGCCGGGTGCGCTCGGTGTTCTCGACCGCTGCCGGGCTCGAACGCGCGATCGGGCTGCCGGTGCTGGGCGCGATCTCGCAGAATCTGACGGACGGCGCGCGCGCGCTGCGCCGCAAGCGGATGAAGTATTTCTACGGTGCCGGCGCGGCGCTTTGCGGGCTCTTCGTCGTGCTGCTCGCCGTCGAATTCGTCCAGCGCGGCATGGTGGCGTGAAGGGCCCGGATATGACTGACCAGAGCAAGATTCCGATGCCCGACGACACGCCGCAAAAGGCCGGAAAATCGCTGATCGAGCGTGCTGCCGGCCGCTTCGATCTCGGCCGTTTCATCGCCAGCCCCGCTTCGCTGCCACCCGAAGTGCGTGCCCGGGCCAAGGCGCACGCCGTGAAACCGTCTGCACCGGCAGCGGCCCCGCAAGCACCGGCGCCTGTGGCCGTGCAGCCCGGAACGGAAGCCGTTGCGCAACCGCAGGCCGTTCCAGCGGCTCCGGCAGAGCCTGCTCCGGCGACGGTTCCGGTCGAATTCCACGGCAACCGCCATCCTGTGGACCGCGAACATTTGCGCGAGCAGGGGCTGATCTTGCCCGAGGGCGCGGTGACGGCGCTGCTGGAGGAATTTCGCATCGTCAAGCGCCAGATCCTTGTCCAGGCGGCGGACCTGCGCCGCCAGAAGGCGGGGGCGATTGCGCAGCGGGTGCTGATCGGCTCGCCGCTTCCGGGTGAGGGCAAGACCTACTGCGCGCTCAACCTCGCGCTTTCGATCGCGGCGGAAAAGGAAAGCGAAGTCCTGCTGGTCGATGCCGATTTCGCCAAGCCCTCGATCCTTTCCGCGCTCGGTCTGCCGGGCGGCCCGGGCCTGATGGATGCGCTGATGGACGAGAGTGTTGATGTCGCCGAATGCGTGCTGGGCACGGATATTCCGGGGCTCTGGGTGCTCCCGGCGGGCGATGCCACGAACCATGACAGCGAATATCTCTCGAGTTCGCGCACCGGCCGCGTCCTGGATCGTCTGACCGAGGGCGCGCCGCATCGCATCATCATTTTCGATTCCCCGCCCGCGCTGGCCGCCTCGCCTGCAGCCGAGCTCGCGAAATACGTGGGACAGGCGGTGGTGATCGTGCGTGCCGACCGGACCGGGCAGGGCGCGCTGGAAGATGCAATCTCGCTGCTGAGCGCCTGCCCGAACGTTCAGCTTCTGCTCAACGGCGCGCAGTTCAGCCCGAGCGGGCGCCGGTTCGGTACGTATTACGGATATAAGGGATGACTTGGATGCAAAGGTCATCGATCAGGAGGCTGGCTGCCGGGATGCCGCTCTCGGTCCTTGCCGCCATGGCGGCGCCGGTCGTGCTTCATGCGCAGACGATAGGATATGAGGGGACCGGCGGATATGGCGGTCCCGGCGGAAGCGATCAAAGCGAAAGCCAGGCCTATCCATCTTCCAAACAGGGCCGGTCCGGGAAAGGGAGCAAGGGCCGCAAGCGGCTTGACGTGCAGCCTTATATCGAGATCGATCAGGTCGTCTCCGCCCGGCTTTCGCCCGGCAGCGATGTCCTGACTTATACGCGCGCGGCCGCAGGGATCGACGCGGGCGTTGCCGGGCGCAACAATGCCGCCTCCGTCTCGGTCCGTTACGAGCGCCAGTTCGGCTGGGGCAAGGCGGCCGACAGCGATGCGGTGAGCGGCATCGCGCGCGGCTATACCACGATCGTTCCGGGGGTGACGGTGGAAGCCGGCGGTCTTGCGACGCAGTCGACGATCGACGGCAGCGGCACGCCGACCGTCTCGAACAAGAGCAGGACCAATATCTATTCGGTCTACGCCGGCCCCTCGGTAGCGACGCGGGCCGGGGCCGTGAACGTCACGGCCAATTACCGCGCGGGTTTCACCAAGGTCGACCAGTCGGGCGACTATGTTGCCGCAAGCCCCGCCGTCGCGGCCGGCGTGTTCGACAAGAGCGTGACTCAGGTTGCCGATGCCGAAGCGGGCATTGCGCCCGGCGAAGTGCTGCCGGTGGGGCTGGGCGTGGGGGGATCGTTCAATCAGGAGGACATCTCCAACCTCGATCAGCGCGTGCGCGACATGCAGGGGCGGGCGATGGTGACGGTGCCGGTCGGTCGCACGGTGCGGGCGGTGGGCGCCATCGGTTATGAGGATGTGGAGATATCCAGCCGCGATGCCGTGCGCGATGCCGGCGGTAATCCGGTGGTCGGCTCGGACGGCCGCTATGTGACCGACAAGAGCGCGCCGCGCACGATGGCTTACGATGTCAGCGGGCTGACCTGGGATGTCGCGGTGATGTGGCGCCCGAGCCGCCGTACCTCGCTTTCTGCCCATGTCGGCCGCCGTTACGGTTCCACCAGCTTCGGCGGCACCTTGTCCTATGCGCCGGATGATCGCCGCCAGCTGAGCGTGGCGGTCTATGACAACATCGCGGGTTTCGGCGGCCAGCTTAACCGGCTGATCGACAAGCTGCCCGACGATTTCGAAGCCGTGCGCGATCCGGTGACCGGGGATCTGACCGGCTGCGTCTCCACGCTGGAGGGCAACAACTGCCTGTCGGGCGCGCTGGCCTCGCTACGCTCTTCCACGTTCCGCGGGCGCGGGGTGACGGCGAGCTATTCGATGAAGATCGGGCGGCTCAACGCCGGGCTGGGTCTCGGCTATGACCGGCGCAAGTTCATTGCGGCCCCGGGCACGGTGCTGGCCTCGGCGAATGGCCTGATCGACGAGACCTACTGGCTTTCCGGCTATCTCGGCGGACGGCTCGGCAATACGGCCGGATGGTCGGCCAATGCCCATGCGGGCTGGCTGTCCAGCACCGATCCGCTGCTGGGCGATCAGGTGGCCTACGGTGCCTCCGCCAGTTACTATCGCATGCTGACCCGGCGCCTGCACGCCAGTCTGGCGGTCGGCGTGGACGGGTCAAGCCACGACGATCCCGCGATCGATGACTTATGGACCGCGTCGGCCCTGGCCGGGCTTCGCTACAACTTCTGAGACCCAGGGAAGGATCTACGATGTTCGACGATTTTTATGGGCTTCAGGCAAGGCCGTTCCAGCTTACGCCGGACCCGCAATTTTATTTCGAGAGCCTGACGCACCGCAAGGCGCTGTCGTATCTCGGCTATGGCCTGGCGCAGGGCGAGGGCTTCGTGGTCATCACCGGCGAGGTCGGCTCGGGCAAGTCGACGCTGGTCGCTTATCTGATGGAAACGATCGATCCTTCGCGGATGACGGCGGCCCATATCGTGACGAGCGCGCTCGACGGGGAAGAGATCGTCCATGTCGTCGCGCAGGCGTTCGGGTTGACAGTGGCCGGGCATGACAAGGCTGCCGCGCTGGGTGCCATCGAGGCTTTCCTGCACGAGGAAGCGCGCGCCGGGCGCCGCTGTCTGCTTATCGTGGATGAGGCGCAGAACCTTTCGGTCGGGGCGATCGAGGAGCTGCGGATGCTTTCCAACTTCCAGCTCGGCTCGCACCCGCTGTTGCAGACGCTGCTGCTTGGCCAGCCCGAATTCCGCGAAACGTTGATGGAGAGCGAGCATCTCGAACAGCTCCGCCAGCGCGTGATTGCCGCGCACCACCTCGGGCCGATGGAGCCCAAGGAAGTGCAGGCCTATATCGAACATCGCCTGAGCCATGTCGGCTGGACCGGCAATCCCAGTTTCGACCAGCGCGTCTTCGCTGAAATCTACGAGGCGACGGGCGGTATTCCGCGCCGGATCAACCAGATCGTCAATCGCCTGTTGCTGCTGGGCGCGGTCGATCAGCGCACGCGCATCGACAGCGCCATGGTCCATCAGGTGCTCGGCGAGATGAGCGACGACGGATCGCTGGCGCTGGTAACGCAAAAGCCGAAGGCGGCGCAGGCCGCACCGGTTGAGCCGGCACCGGTTGCTTCGGAACCGGCGCCCGCCGCGCAGCCGGTGCAGTCCGATGCGCTGGATGCGGCCGCTGCGATGGCGCTGATCGAGACGGCGCTGGCGGACCGTGATGCCCGGATCGGCGAATTGCAGCAGGCTCTCGCCGAGCTGGCCGCCGCTGCCGATGCGCGCGAGGCTGCCGGTGCGGCCGGGGCGGAAGCTGAAAATGCAGAGATCGCCGCATTGCAGGCACGCCTTGCTGAAGTCAGCGAACACGCGGCGAAGCTCGAAGCGCGACTGGGCGAACAGGAGCGCACGTTACGCCATACGCTGACGATGCTGATCGAGTGGATCGAAAGCGGCGAGAGCGCGCGCGAGGCGGCCTGATCCGGTCCTGTCGGGAGGAGCATGCGATGAATGCCAGCGGGCCGGTCAACGGACTCTCGGTCGATGTCGAGGACTGGTTTCAGGTCGGCGCCTTCGAGACGGTGATCGATCGCGAGAGCTGGAGCACGCTGACCGACCGGGTGGAGCGCAATTGCGATGAAATCCTGCGGCTGTTTTCCGAATCCGGGGTGAAAGGCACGTTCTTCACGCTGGGCTGGATAGCCGAGCGGCACCCCGCGATGATGCGCCGGATCGCGACCGAAGGGCACGAAATCGCCAGCCACGGCTGGGACCATGAACGGGTGTTCCGCCTTGGCGCGAAAGGTTTCGCGCAGGATATCGCCCGCGCCCGCAAGGCGATCGAGGATGCCTCGGGCATGGCGGTGAAAGGCTACCGCGCGCCGAGTTTCTCGATCGATGCGCGCACCCCCTGGGCGTTCGAGGTGCTGGCGGAGCAGGGCTATGCCTACAGTTCCAGCGTCGCGCCCATCGTGCACGATCACTATGGCTGGCGCGAAGCACCGCGCTTCGCGTTCCACCCGCTGGAGGGCAGCGATTTCGTGGAAATCCCGGTGACGACCGCGCAGTTCGCCGGGCGGCGGCTGGCGGCAGGCGGCGGCGGGTTCTTCCGGGTGCTGCCCTATGGCTTCTCGCGCTGGGCGATCCGGCAGGTGAATAGGCAGGACCGGCGCCCGGCGGTGTTCTATTTCCACCCGTGGGAGATTGATCCCGGCCAGCCCCGCGTCGACAACGCGCCGCTGCGCTCGCGGCTGCGGCACTACACCAATCTTGGCGTGATGGAGCGCAAGCTGCGCCAGTTGATCGGCGAGTTCCGCTGGGGCCGCATGGACGATCTGGCCGCGCGCGAAGCGGTGCAGGCCATGGCTCTGGCGGCGTGAGGAGGGCAGCGTGAAGGCGACTTATCCTTTGACGCACAGCGGCGTGCGCGTGGCGCACCTGTACGATCCGCTGGAAGTCTCCCGGCTGGAGGCTTTCGTTGCGGCCCATCCGCAAGGTACGCCGTTCCACCGGCCCGCGTGGTTCATGTCGGTTGCCGAGGCGACCGGGAACGAGGCGCATGGGCTGGTGCAGACCCGGCAGGGCGAGATTATCGCCTTCCTGCCGTTCGATGCCATTCATTCGCCGGTCTTCGGCCGGGTTCTGGCCTCCAGCGGCTTTGCCGTGGGCGGCGGACTGCTGGCCGCGGAGGGCGTCGATCCCCGGGAAATGTTCATCGCGGCGGAGGAACTGGCGCGGCGCCTGTCCTGCCCCACGATCGAACTGCGCGGCGGGCTGTTGCCGCAGGCGCAGGGGGGCTGGGCGCTCAAGACCGAATCGCACTGCAACTTCGCCCGCCCGCTCGCCGCTGACGACGATGCGCAATTGCTCGACATCCCGCGCAAGCAGCGCGCCGAAGTGCGCAAGGCCTTGGCCAGCGACCTGACCGTGGAAGTGGGCACCGGCGAACGCGACCGCGCGGCGCATTACGCGGTGTTCTGCGAAAGCTACCGCAACCTCGGCACCCCGGTGTTCCCGCGCGCGTTGCTCGACGGCGTGGTCGATACCTTTGGCAAGGATGCCGATATCCTGACAGTGCGCCATGAAGGAAAGCCGGTGGCGAGCGTGATCAGCCTCTATCACGGCGGCGCGGTGATGCCCTACTGGGGCGGCGGCACCTGGGAGGCGCGGCGGCTGCGGGCCAATGACCGCATGTATTACGAACTGATGCTCCATGCCCGGCGGCGGGCCTGCACCACGTTCGATTTCGGACGCTCCAAGACGGGCAGCGGCGCCTATCATTTCAAGCGCAACTGGGGCTTCGAGCCCGAACCGCTGACATATGCCACCTGGACCCGCCCCGGCGCGGCGAAGCGCGAGGCCGATCCCGCCAGTTCCAGGCTCTCCTTGCAGATCAAGGTCTGGCAGCGTCTGCCGCTGCCCGTTGCGAACCGGCTGGGGCCGCTGATCGCCCGCGGGATCGGCTGATGGGCGAGATCCTGTTCCTGTCTCACCGCATCCCGTTCCCGCCGGACCGGGGCGACAAGATCCGCTCGCACCATGTGCTCAAAGCCATGGCGCGGCTGGCGCCGGTCCATGTCGCGACGTTTGCGGACGATGAACAGGATCACCGTTTCGAAGAGGATCTGGCCGCGCTGGCCGCCAGCTATTGCCTCGTTCACCGGCGCAAGCCCTTGCCACTGGCTGGACTGGAAGCGCTGGCGGCGCGCAAGCCGCTCAGTCTTGCGGCGTTTCATGACCGCCGTCTCGAACAGTACGTGCGCGATATTCTGGCGCAGCGCGATATCGGCGCGATCTATGTCTTTTCCGGGCAGATGGCGCAGTACGTGCCCGCCGGGTTTCGCGGGCGCGTGGTTAGCGATCTGGTCGATGTCGATTCCGCCAAGTTCGAAGCCTATGCCGCCAAGGGCAGGGGCATTCGCGCGTGGATGGAACGCCGCGAAGGCAAGCTGCTGCGGGCAGAGGAAGCGCGGATCGCGGCGGCCAGCGACGTGACCCTGCTGATCAGCAAGGCCGAAGCGGCGCTGCTGCAATCGCGCCTGCCCGGCCCGGAGCCGCGCGTAGCCGCGATGGGCAATGGTATGGACAGCGCCTATTTCGATCCGGCAGCGGTTATTCCCGAGCCGCGCCTGCTCGCCAGGGGCGCGCCGCGCCTGATCTTTACCGGGCAGATGGACTATGCTCCCAATATCGAGGCGGCCCTGCGCGCGGTGGAGCGAATCATGCCGCGCGTGCGCAGGCTATGCCCGCAGGCAAGCCTGCACATCGTCGGCCGCAATCCTCCGCCTGCGCTTATGGGCCGCAGCGGCCGTGAAGGCGTCGAAGTCTGGGGCAGAGTGGAGGATATCCGGCCCTGGCTTGCCGCTGCCGATATCGCGCTCGTTCCGCTCGAAATCGCGCGCGGCGTGCAGAACAAGGTGCTCGAAGCCATGGCCATGGGGCTGCCAGTCGTCCTCTCGCCGGGGGCTGCCACCGGGATCGAGGCCTGCAACGGGCAACAATTCCAGATCGCCGGGAGCGATGCCGAACTGGCGAATGCGGCCCTCTCGCTGGTGGGCGATCCCGTGCGGGCGCAGGCCATGGGCGCGGCAGCCCGCGAATGGATCGTGACTCATGCCGCCTGGGAGGCTGCCTTGCCGGCTTTGCCCGGCTATCTGGGGTTCGCGGAAAACGGGAGTGTGAGCGATGCCGCCTGAAATCCGTGCCCTTGCCGGTTCGATTGCCGCTGCCGGTCGGCGCCTGTCGCCGGCATGGCAGGCCGGGCTGATCCGGCTGGGGCTGGCATGGGCCCTGCTGCTGGCGGTTTTCGCGCCTGACTGGGCGGTGATGGCGCGGCAATGGTGGGATATCTCGACTTACAACCACATCGTTCTGGTGCCCGGGATCCTCGGCTGGCTGGTGTGGCAGCGCTGGCCGGAGCTGAAAATGCTGGAACCGCGAACATGGTGGCCGGGCCTTGTGCTTTTCGCCGGAGGTGCGTTTCTCTGGTTGCTCGGTGCGATGTCGGGGCTGGATCTGGCGAAACAGGCGGCGGTGGTCGCAATGTTCGGGGCCGCCGTGCCGCTGCTGCTGGGGGTGAGAGTAAGCGCCGGGCTGCTGTTCCCGCTGGCCTATCTGGTTTTCCTCGTTCCCGCCGGCGAGGAACTGGTAAACATGCTGCAGACGATCACGGCCGGGATCACGGTTGCTCTCACGCATCTCAGCGGTATTCCGGCGACGATCGACGGGGTGTTCATCGATACGCCCGCCGGCCTGTTCGAAGTGGCGGAAGCCTGTTCGGGCGTGAAATTCCTCATCGCGATGATCGCTTTCGGCGTGCTGGCCGCGAACGTCTGTTTCATAGGCTGGCGCCGCCGTGCCGTGATGCTGGCGGCCTGCGTTGTGGTTCCGGTTCTGGCCAACGGCGTGCGGGCCTGGGGTACCATCTATGCCGCGCAATTCTTCGGCGTCGAAGTGGCGGCGGGGTTCGATCATATCGTCTACGGCTGGATTTTCTTCGCGCTGGTGCTGGTTCTGGTGATCCTGGGGGCCTGGCGCTTCTTCGACCGGCCGCTGGACGCGCCTGTGATCGATGTCGATGCGATTGCGGCTTCGGCCTGGCTTGACCGCCTTGAAGCCTTTTCGCTTTCGGGGGGCAAGGCTCTGGCCGGGCTCGTGCTTCTGGTCGTGGTCGCACAGGGTTGGGCCTGGTCGGCCGAAACCCTTTCCGCGCCGACGCCCCGGCAGATTGCCTTGCCTGCGGTTCCGGGCTGGACGCGGGTCGACTACACGCCCCGCATCTGGTGGGAACCGCGCGCGGAAGGGGCCGATCACCGGTTGCTCGGCCGCTATCGGGACAAGGACGGGCGGCAGGTCGATGTCTTCGTTGCACTCTATTCACGGCAGGGCGAGGGGCATGAGGCCGGCGGCTTCGGGCAGGGGGCGCTCATGCCCGAGAGCGCCTGGGCCTGGCAGGCCCCCGGTCCCGCCTTCCGCGAGGGCAGGAGCGAACGGCTTCTGGG
>JARROF010000063.1:39573-42584 GCA_037384205.1 Novosphingobium sp.
CCGGCTGAAGCTGTCGGTGATCGCCAATCACCTGTCCTTTCAGGCCCGGCCCACAACCATGCTGATCCTTTCCTCGGACGACACCGGCGACGGTGCGGCCGCAGAGGCCATTCGCCGCTTTCGTGCGTCCACAGGCCCGCTGGGCGCGTGGATGGACCGCATGACCCGTATCCGGTAAGCTGCGCGCCCATGTGCGGCCTTGCCGGTATCTTTCATCTGGAAACGCCAAAGCCGGTCGATCCCGCACGGGTAGGGGCCATGTGCGATGCCATCGCGCATCGCGGGCCCGACGGGCACGGGGTATGGACCGCGCCCGGCGTGGGCCTGGGGCATCGTCGCCTCTCGATCATCGATCTTGCCGGATCGCCGCAGCCGATGGCCTCGCCTGATGGCCGCGCGATGCTGGTGTTCAATGGCGAGATCTACAATTATCGTGAATTGCGGCAGGAACTGAAAGCAGCGGGCGCAAGCTTTCGCACCGATGGCGACAGCGAAGTGATTCTGGCCGCCTGGCAGCGCTGGGGGCCCGATTGCGTTACGCGCCTGCACGGCATGTTCGCTTTCGCGATCTACGATTGCGATGCGCGCACGCTGTTCCTCGCACGGGACCGGCTCGGCGTGAAGCCGCTCTACTTCGCGCAGCTCAGCGACGGCAGTCTGGCTTTCGGATCGGAGCTGAAAGCGCTGCTGGCGCATCCGCTGCTGCGCCGCGAGATCGATCCGCTGGCGGTGGAGGACTATCTCGCCTGGGGCTACGTGCCCGATCACCGGGCAATCCTGAAAGGCGTGCGCAAGCTGCCGGCAGGCCATTCGCTGCTGCTGCGCCACGGCGCGCCGATGCCCCGCCCCGGCCAGTGGTGGGACGTGTCTTTCGAACGGCGCCACAAAGGCAAAGCGGCGGATCTGGAGGCTGAACTGCTGCATCTTCTGCGGCAGGCCGTGTCCTCGCGCATGGTGGCGGACGTTCCGCTCGGCGCGTTCCTTTCGGGCGGGGTTGACAGTTCCAGTGTCGTCGCGCTGATGGCCGAGGCCAGCGGGCAGCCGGTGAGGACATGCTCGATCGGCTTCGATGTCGCCGCGCTTGATGAAAGCGCCTACGCCACCAAAGTCGCGCAGATCTACGGGACCGATCACGCCTCGCGGCTGGTCTCGCCCGATGATTTCGAGGCGATAGACCTGCTGGCGGGCCTGTTCGGCGAGCCTTTCGCCGATGCCTCCGCCTTGCCGACCTGGCGCGTGTGCCAGTTGGCGCGGGAATCGGTCACGGTGGCCCTGTCCGGCGACGGGGCCGACGAAGCTCTGGCGGGCTATCGCCGTCAGGTGTTTCAGTACAATGAGGACCGGTTTCGCTCGCTCCTGCCGCAGCGCCTGCGCGCGCCGCTGTTCGGAACGCTGGGGGCGATCTATCCCAAGGCGGATTGGGCGCCACGGCCGCTGCGCGCCAAGACGACGCTGCTCTCGCTGGCGGGAGACAGTGCGGAAGGTTATGCGCGGGCCTTGTCGTTCGCCTCGCCGGAACTGCGCGACGGGCTCTATTCGGATGCCTTCAGGCGGCTGCGCGGCGATTACCGGGCGGAACAGCCGCTGATGGAACTGATGCGTTCGGCCCCGGGGCGATCCGGTCTGGACCGGGCGCAATATGCCGATCTCAAGGTCTGGCTTCCCGGCGATATCCTGACCAAGGTCGATCGCACCAGCATGGCCGTCAGCCTGGAAGCGCGCGAACCGCTGCTCGATCACCGGCTGATCGAATTCGCGGCGGCCCTGCCGGAATCGATGCGGGTGCGCGGCGGGCAGGGCAAGTGGCTGATGAAGCACGCGATGCGCCGCTTCCTGCCCGATGACGTGCTCTACCGGCCCAAGCAGGGCTTCGTGACGCCTATCGCACAGTGGTTCCGCGGCCCGCTGGCGCAGACCGCCCGGGATATCGCCTCAAGCAAGACGCTGGCCCGAACAGGCTGGTTCGACACGCGCCGGCTGGGGGCGATTGTGGACGCGCATCTTTCCGGATCATCGGATCATTCGCGCCTCTTGTGGCAACTTCTCATGCTGGAGAAGTCGCTGGCCGAACTTGGCATCAGCTAGGCGCCTGCCGGCCCTGGAGGATGCGCTGCTGCGAAACTTCGGAGCTTTCCCATTATTAACTATACTGATTCTTAGGATATTTGCCCTACCCGTAAGGCCAGAGCGTCAACACGGGACGTGCATGAACGAAACAGGTCGCCATTGTTGCCAGACAAAGTGGATGCTTTCCGCGGCGATGGCGTGCGTTTGCATGATCCCGTCTGAGAGTCCAGAAGGCGGCTGTGCATATGGCTGAATTCTGGAGTAATCTCGGCAAACTCTGGAAAAGTGCCCGCGCCCGGATCGTCGTCTGGGCCGCGCTGACGGGCCTGCTAATCGGCGTAACCGGTTTTGCCGAACCGGCGGAAGACGCTCTGCGCAACCTGCGGTTCTGGGCGCAGGAAAAGAGGGCAAGCGGCGATATCGTTGTCGTGACGATAGACAACCATACGCTGGAGGGCCTCGGTGCGATCGATGTCAATCATGGCAACGACGCTGGCGTTCTCGCGTCCCTGTTCAAGGCTGGCGCGTCACGCGTGTTTTTCGACCGCCCGTTTGCCGTGCCCGGCAGCAAGGAACAGGACGGCAAATTCGTCGATGCCTTGAAAGCCCATCCCGGACAGGTCTTCCTTGGCGCAATTCCGGGCGGCAAGGGCGAGGCAGGCAATTATGCCAGCAGGCTGCCGCTTGAGAAGTACCGCGAGCACGCGGGTGTTGTTTCGCTGCTGATCTATCATGCGCCGTTCAATCTGAACATCGGCATGCCGCTGGCTTCCGACAGCCCGATCGGAAAGATCCCGTCGCTTTCGGCGGGGATATCGGGCGTCGATGGTTCCACGGACAGGCTGTACTTTCCGGACAATTCGATCCGGGTGCGCACGTTCCCGGCGCTTAGTTACGTCGATGTGCTTCGCGGGCAGTTCAAGTCTTCGGTCGGGGACAACAGC
>JARROF010000064.1:0-23109 GCA_037384205.1 Novosphingobium sp.
ACGCACCACGGCTGGATGTTCTCCATCCAGTTGAAGAAAGTCTTTTCCCAGGTCTTGGGCACAATTTCGATGGCACCCGAACGCACCGCTTCCATCGGCGGACCGGCGAGCTTTTCGGCATCGACGTACCACTGATCGGTCAGCCACGGTTCGATCACCACGCCGCCACGGTCGCCATAGGGCGTCTGGATCGTGCGCGGCTCGGCGTCGTGCTCGATCTCGTTGCCTTCTTTGTCCCTGGTGACGTGGGGGATGAGGAAGCCCAGTTCCTTCATCTCGGCAACGATCATCTCGCGTGCTTCGAAACGCTCCACGCCCAGGAACTGTTCGGGGACGAGCCCGTCCGCCGTCTGGCAGACATGCGCATTGGCATCGAGCATGTTGAGCATGTCTGCCGCCTTGAACCCGGCGCGCCCACTTTTTGAAATTCTTTGGCCGACCTCGAAGTCGTTGAAGTCATGCCCCGGGGTGATCTTCACCGCGCCCGAGCCCAGTTCCGGATCGGCGTGCTCGTCGGCGACCACGGGAATCTCGCGCCCGGTGATCGGCAGGATCACCGTGGCCTTGCGTTCCAGCAGGGCGGTGTATCGCGGGTCTTCCGGGTTTACCGCCACGGCCATGTCGGCCAGCATCGTTTCCGGGCGCGTGGTGGCCACGGTGATGAAGCCCGAACCGTCGGAAAGCGGATAGCGGAAGTGCCAGAACGAGCCCTGGACCTCGCGCGTTTCCACTTCAAGGTCGCTGATCGCGGTCTTCAGGCGCGGGTCCCAGTTCACCAGCCGCTTGTCGCGGTAGATGAGGCCCTGATTGTAGAGGTCGACGAAGACTTTCACTACCGCCTTGGTGAAGTGCGGGTCCATGGTGAACTGCTCGCGGGACCAGTCCATCGAGCAGCCCAGGCGCCGTAGCTGGCCGGTGATGGCGCCGCCGCTTTCGTGCTTCCATTCCCAGACTTTGTCGATGAACTCATCGCGCGTGTAATTGGTGCGCTTGTCCTGCCGCGCTTCCATCTGGCGCTCGACCACCATCTGCGTGGCAATGCCCGCATGGTCGGTGCCGACAACCCACAGCGCGTCCTTGCCGCGCAGGCGCTCGTAACGGATCACCACGTCCTGCAGCGTGTTGTCGAGCGCGTGGCCGATGTGCAAGGATCCGGTTACGTTCGGCGGCGGGTTCACTATGGTGAAGGGCTGCGCGTCCGGGCGTTCCGGGTGGAACAGGCCGTTCTCTTCCCAGTGGGCATACCACTTCGCCTCGATCTGCGCGGGGTCGAAAGTCTTGTCTAGAGCGGTGTTGGGCGTGGTTTCAGTCATGGCGCGGGCGCTTTGCCAGCGGGCGGGTTCGCGCGCAAGGCGCGAGTGCGGGGCAAATATTTTTCACGCAGGCCCGATCCATGCGGTAGGGTGGACCTGCTTCCGGTTCGTCGCATGGGCGGAACCTCTTGCCGGACCATGCTTTTTATCCCAATACGAGACGAGATGCGGGAATACGCGGAATTTACCCTGTCGGAAAACGACGATGGCGGCGTCCCCGTACTGGCGCTGAAAGGGCCGTTGCGCGTTCATTCGCTGGGCAACCTCGACAAGCGGCTCAGCACGCTCGACGGTCATTTCCAGCGCATAGACCTGTCCGGCGTCACGGATATCGATACCAGCGGGGCCTGGCTCGTTGCGAATTACGCGCGGGAGCATGGCCTGGAAACGGCCGGGGCAAGTCCGCAGGCCCAGCGCCTGTTCGCTGCGATCGGCAGCATGGACGGGCACGAGATTGAGCCGAAAACGCCGCCGCAGCTGCTGACGCGCACGCTGGGCGAAGTCGGCGATGTGGTGATCGGCTGGGGGCACGGCTTCAGGAAGTCGGTAGCGTTCCTGGGCGAACTGGTTGCCGCCTTGGCGGTCACGGTGCGCCATCCCTCACGCCTGCGCGGCAAGGCACTGGTCCACCACATGCAATATATGGGCATCAACTCGCTGTGGATCATCGGGCTGATGAGCTTCCTCATCGGCGTTGTGATTGCCCAGCAGGGCGCGGTGCAGCTCGAACAGTTCGGGGCGGAGATCTACACGATCAACCTCACGGGCCGCCTGTCCATGCGCGAACTGGGCATCCTGATGACCTCGATCATGGTCGCGGGCCGTTCGGGATCGGCCTTCGCCGCGCAGATCGGCACGATGAAGCTGACCGAGGAAGTGGACGCCATGCGCACGATCGGCGTTTCGCCGATGGAAGCGCTGGTGGTGCCGCGCGTGCTGGCCTCGATGATCATGATGCCGCTGCTGGGCTTCTATTCGGCCGTGCTCTCGATCATCGGCGGCGCGTTCATTTCCAACTTCGCGCTTGATATCCCCTTCTGGACCTTTCTGCAGCGCACGCAGGAAGTGGTGCCGATCACCGACATATGGGTCGGACTGGTCAAGGCGCCGGTCTTCGCGCTGATCGTGGCGCTGCTCGGCTGCTATCAGGGAATGCAGGTGTCCGGCAATGCAGAGGAAGTGGGCAGCCGCACCACGCAGGCGGTGGTCACCGCGATCTTCACCGTGATCGTGCTCGATGCCTTCTTCGCCATCTTTTTCACGGAAATCGGCTGGAAATGACCGATCTTTCGAACGACTATCAGGGCGAATATCCGATCGTGGTCGAAGGTCTGCGCAATGCCTTCGGCGAGCATGTGATCCACGAGGATCTCTCGCTCAGGGTGCGCAAGGGCGAAGTGATCGGCGTGGTCGGTGGATCGGGTACGGGAAAATCCGTACTGATGCGCTCCATTATCGGGCTGCAGCATCCCAGCGCCGGGAGGATCGAAGTGCTCGGCCGCGACATGATGGAGCCGGGCGACGACGGGGGAATCGATATCCGTTCGCGCTGGGGGGTGCTGTTTCAGGGCGGCGCGCTGTTCTCCACGCTGACTGTGGGCGAGAACGTCGAGGTGCCGCTCAAGCAGTTCTACCCGGAGATTTCGAACGAGCTGCGCCGCGAAATCGCGCGCTTCAAGGTGCGTCTCTCCGGTCTGCCGGAAGAGGCCGCGTTCAAGTATCCGAGCGAGCTTTCGGGCGGTATGAAAAAGCGCGCCGGCCTGGCCCGCGCGTTGGCGCTCGATCCGGAACTGCTGTTCCTGGACGAGCCGACCGCGGGGCTCGATCCGATCGGTGCCGCCGCGTTCGACAGTCTCACGCGCGAGCTGAAGGAGACGCTGGGGCTTACCGTGTTTCTCATCACCCACGATCTCGACACACTCTATGCGATCTGCGACCGGGTGGCGGTGCTGGCGGACAAGCAAGTGATCGCGGTGGGCACGATTGCGGAACTGCTCGCGCTCGATCATCCGTGGATTCAGGAATATTTCAACGGCCCGCGCGGCCGGGCGGCGCTGGCGGCCAAGGGCGATCCCGAAGTGGAGAGCGCCATGGACAGCACAGGCAAGACGGGGGCATAGGCTTAAGGCATGGAAACACGCGCCAATCACGTCTGGGTAGGGGCCGTCACGCTGGTGCTGCTGGCGGCGCTGGCCGCATTCATCCTGTGGATCGCACGGCTGAACGAAGGCGTGCAGAACGAATTCGACATCTTCTTCAAGCAATCGGTCGACGGGCTCACGAAGGGATCGGAAGTCGCTTACTCCGGCGTACGCGTGGGGCAGGTGAAAGAGATCGAGCTGTGGCGCAAGGACCCCAGCTTCGTGCGCGTGCGGATCAAGGTGGACGAGAAAGTTCCGATCACCATTGGCACTTCCGCGACGATCCAGGGCAGCTTCACCGGCGTGTCCGACATTCAGCTTGAAGGCGCCAAGAAGGACGCGCCGCCGCTGATCCAGCCGGGGCCGGAAGGCGTTCCCGTGATCCCCACCAGCCGCGGCGGGCTCAGCGAAGTGCTGGCGAACGCGCCGTTGCTGATGGAGCGGCTGGCGACGCTGACCGAAAATCTCAACCTGGTGCTGTCGGAGCAGAACCGGGCCTCGATCACCGGTATCCTGACGAATACGAACAAGGCGACCCGCGATCTGTCCAAGGCGGCGCCCGAAGTGCGCAAGACGCTGGTGGAGTTGCAGGGCACGCTCGGTCAGGCGACGCAGACGCTCGCGGCCTTCCAGGGCGTGGCAACCAAGGCTGACGATCTGCTGGGCCATGAAGGCAATTCGCTGGCGATCCAGCTTCGCAAGACGCTGGCTTCGGCGCAGCAATCGATGGACCAGCTCAACGTCACGCTGCAGCACGCCCAGCCCGCGCTTGACCGGGTTTCGCAGGACACGCTGCCCGCCGCCGAGGCGGCCATCCGCGATCTGCGCGCGACCAGCAAGGCCCTGCGCAATGTGACCGAGAAGATCGACGAACAGGGCGCGGGCGCCCTGATCAAGGGGCAGACGCTGCCCGATTACAAACCGTGAATGGGGCGATGATGGGAAAAGCGATGAAGCCTGCGGCTGCACCCGGTATCCTCAAAGGCGCGCTCACCGCCGCCGCGTGCCTTGCGCTGTCCGGGTGCATCAGCCTTGGCGGCAAGGCGCCGGACCTGCTGTTCCGCCTGACGCCGGATGAAAGCGCACCGGTCGGGGCAACGGTCAGCGGCAAGCTGAGCGATGCGATCGTCGTGCTCGATCCCGAGACCGACCGCAGCCTGGATGAGCTGCGTATCCCGGTGAGAATCAGCGATTCGAACCTTGCCTATCTCAAGAACGCGGCGTGGATCGAGAAGCCCGCGCGCGAGTTCCGCTCGTTGCTGGCGGAGACCCTGCGTGCCAAGACCGGCAGGCTGGTGGCCGAAGGCGGCGACTATGAGACGGCGGGAAGGACCGTGGTGCGCGGGCGCCTGCTGGAAATGGGCTATGACGTGCCGCGCGGCGCCGTCGTCGTGCGTTTCGATGCGGTCCGCAGCGAAGGCGAGGGCGGCACGGCCGTGGTCAAGCGCTTCGAGGCGGCGGTGAACGGCGTCGAGCCCAAGGCCAAGTATGTCGGCCCGGCGCTCAATCAGGCGGCGAACGAGGTGGCGCAGCAAGTGGCGGCCTGGGTCGAAGGTGAATAAGCACTGAAGGTTTTTCGGGCGGATGCCGTTCGTGGCGCAATAAGCGGCGCCTCCCCGCTGCCGGATCACGGCGCGAACGGTGACGGTTTCCGTCTACCAGTACGACCTAGGCGACGGCCTCTTCCTGAAGGCCGAGTACCGTTACTCGAACTACGAATCCGATGTCAGCCGCCACAACGCGATTGTCGCGCTGGGCGCCAAGTTCTGATTTTCAGGACGATCCGATCTCAAGAAGGATGGGCACGGGCCTGGGCTCGTGACTGTCGGGAAGCCCACTCCGGCCCGGCCGGGGCGGGCTTTTGCGTGTCTCGGCTTCGGCCTTGCAGGCGGAAGTTCATCCCGGGTGAATCGAGGGGCTCGACACGAACGGAACCGGGCCTTTGAATCGAGCGGAGGCAACAGGCTTCGTTCCGGTCAGCCGCCTTCGATCAGGGCCACGATGCGCTCCAGCCAGTGCCGGGGTTCCTGCGCGCGGCCGATGTCGCAGACGAATTCCTGCCCGCGCCTGGCCGAATCGAGCAGACCGCCGCGCCGCCAGCGTTCCGGCCTGTCATGATAGGTAAGGCCGCGTTGCTTGAGCCAGGGCGGGACGCGCCAGAGGTTGAGCGGGCCGCCGGGCACGGTGAGGCGCAGGGCATCGGGCGCGCTGCGGGCGGTGATGCCGGGGCCGAACCAGATCGTGTTGTTGGCGGGCCAGTCCCCCTCGCGGTGCGGGTGGGGGCGGGGCGGTTCGATCCAGTGCGGGGAGTGCTCGACGGCGTCCGGCGCGCCCATGGCCCGAACTTCCATGTGGCCGAAGATGCGATGGTGCCGCTCGCCGGTTTCGGGATCAACGAAAAGGCCGAAGAACACGAAGTGGTCGCCCGGGCCCACGCCGTGTTTGACAAGGTGTCCCTGCGCCGCGCCGCACTGGCCGAACCAGCACTGGCCTTGCGCGAACATCGGGTCATCATGGCACAAGTCTGTGCCCGCCAGCCTGCCGCGCGTGGTTTCCGAGACAAGCCCGGCTAGCCCCAGATCCGCGAACGTGGTGCGCGAGCGGTCTCGTGCTGGAATCGGTAGCGAGACGGGTACGCCGCCTACGATGGGCGAGGGCGCGCCGCCCGCCGTGCTGTCAAACCCCTTGCGGCTGAAGACCAGCTTCATGCCGCGCGGGACAGCTCCGCCATCCGCATCGCCAGCAGGAACGCCTCGAAACGGGCCTTGCGGCGCTGCGCGGCTTCCCAGTCCTCGCCCCAGAGTTCGATCTGCCAGTCGGTTTCCAGTTCGGCCGCTTTCCACAGCGCTTCGGCATCGGCGCCGGGGCGCACGGCGTCTAGCGCGACGATCAGCGAGGCGGCAAGGCTGGAGAGCATCTTGAGCGCGGCAAGGGCAAAGTCGCTTTCGCGCTCCAGTTCCTGTCGCAGCCGGGCGAGCGTTGCGGCGGGCTGCGGCTTGTGGAGGATGCCCGAAATGCGTACGAACTGAACGTCCAGCCGCGCTTCGATCCCGGTGAGCAGCGGCTCCCAGACTTCGAGCTGGCGCTTGTGGAGCGCTTCCTCGGGGTCGGCGCGGTAGCACAGGGTGTCGGTCTCGGCGTAAGGCAGCAGTTCGCCGATCACTTGCGCGCGCTGCGGGGCAACGGCATCGATCGCGAAATCGGCCAGATCGCGGAAATGGAAGCGGGCGGTGTCGATCTCTTCACCCTGGCCTTCCCATTCCGCTGCCAGGGCCTCGGCCAGGGCCTGTGTGGGCGCCACTTGCGCGCGGCCTCCGGCGGTCCTGATCCCGCGCCCGTCCAGCAGCACGCGCCAGCCATCGCCGGTCTGTTCGACCGTTACCGTCTTGTAGAAACGCTTCATTTCGGTGTGCGCCACTTTCGGATCAGGATCGGCGGGATGACGAAGACGTCCACCAGTCCGTTGGCGATCAGGATATAGCCCGCCCAGTTCGGCAGGTCCGGCAGCAGCCGGTCGGTAGCGATCATGATGCCCAGCGTGACGCAGGCCACGCCGATAAGGCGGGTGATCTGGATCGCGGCAAAGCGCGCGGCGGCGGGATCCCTGCCGCTCATGCTGTCAGGTATGCCAGAAGTTCGGCGGGCGTTTCGGCGACCTTTTCGGCGCCTGCCCCTTCCAGTTCGTGCGGGTGGTGATAGCCCCAGTCAACGCCGACCGCGCGCGTGCCCGCGCTGACGGCCATCTGCATGTCATAGGCGGTATCGCCGATCATCACCGCCTCTTCCGGCAGCGCGCCCGCATCGAACAGCGCTTCCTCCAGCATCGCCGGGTGCGGCTTGGACGGGTGCCGGTCGGCCGTCTGCAGCGAGACGAAGAGATCGGCAATGCCGTTGTTGGCCAGGCAATGCGCCAGCCCGCGGTCGGACATGCCGGTGGCGACGGCCAGCGTCCAGCCCGCGCCGTGGAGCGCGCGCAGGGTGTCCTCGATACCGGGAAACAGCGGCTGCGCCACGCGGCCTTCACTGCGCGCGGTGCGGAAGGCATCCTTGTAGGCATCGGCCATCGCCTGCTGCTGTTCGCTCGTGCTGTCGGGCAGCAACTGGCGGATCGCCTGCGGCAGCGAGAGGCCGACCGCGCGGCGGATCGCCCCGCGCGGCGGCGCGGGCAGGGCGAAGGCGGCGAAAGCGGTTTCCATCGCTTCGCAGATCGCGGCCTGCCCGTCGACCAGGGTTCCGTCGCAATCGAAGACGGCGAGTTTCACCGCTTGCCCTTCGGGGCGGCCCCGCCCGGCTTGCGCGCGCCGGGACGCGCCGGCTTCCCGCCCGCTTGGCCGCCAATCTTGCCCGCCGGCTTGGCGGAAGGTCTGCCGGCCGGCTTGCCCAGCGGCTTGCCGCCCAGCTTGCCCGACGCCTTGGAGCCGGGTTTGCCCACCGGCTTGCCCGAGCGGACCCGGCCCGACGGGCTGTCGGTCCGCTTGCGCCGTTCGCCGCGGCGTTCCTTGCGGTATTCCTTGGCGTGGGCCTTGGCGGCCTTCTTGCGGTCTTCCTTGGTGAACTCGGCCGGGGCATCGATCGGCAAGTCGCCTTCGGCTTCCTCGAAGCCAAGCGCTTCCAGCGAGTTGGCGAAGTGTTCGGGCAGGGGCGCGGTGACGTCGAGCGGGGTGCCGTCCGGGTGATCGATGATCAGGCGGCGCGCGTGCAGGTGCATCTTGCGGCTGATCGAGCCCGAAAGGAACGCGTCCTGCCCGCCGTACTTGCCGTCGCCGACGATGGGGTGGCCAATTGCTGCCATGTGGACGCGAAGCTGGTGCGTGCGGCCGGTCAGCGGGTGCAGTTCCACCCAGGCGGCGCGGTTTCCGGCGCGGTCCAGCACGCGGTAGCGGGTGCGCGCGGGCTGGCCGCCTTCCTCGTCGACATGCATCTTCTCGCCGCCGGTGCCCGGCTGCTTGGCGAGCGGCAGTTCGATCATCCCGTCGGAGATGCCGGGCACGCCCACCACCAGCGCCCAGTAGATCTTCCTGGCCGAACGCCCGGAGAAGCGCTTGGAGAAGAACGCGGCGCTGCCCGGGGTGCGGGCGATCAGCAGGACGCCCGAGGTGTCCTTGTCCAGCCGGTGGACAAGGCGCGGGCGCGGCCCGGTGGGGGCATAGGCGTCGAGCAGCCCGTCGACATGCTGCTTCATCCCCGATCCGCCCTGCGTGGCGAGGCCCGGGGGCTTGTTGAGCACGATCGCGGCGCGGTCCTGCGTCAGCACCATCGAATCGGCGAGCGCGAGTTCTTCCTCGGTCAGTTCGCGGCGCGGGCGGGCCTCCCTGCCGCTACCCCTGGCTTCGCCGCCGGGGGGGACGCGCAGGACCTGGCCTGCGGCCAGCCGGGTATCGACATCGGCGCGCTTGCCGTCGACGCGAATCTGCCCGGTACGCGCCCAGCGCGAGACCATGGCAAAGCCGACTTGCGGCAAGTGGCGCTTGAACCAGCGGTCCAGCCGCACGCCGTCGTCATCATGCCCGACAGTGAACTGGCGAACCGTTTCGCTTGTGCCCGGCCCGCTCATCCTACGTGCCGCATGATCGAGAGGCCGAGGAACAGGCTCATCACGCCCGCGATCACGGAAATGCCGGTGTAGAAGGCGGCAAGGCCCAGTTGCCCGCGCTCGACCAGCGTCACGATGTCGAGGCTGAACGAGGAGAACGTGGTAAAGCCGCCCAGCAGGCCGATGGCGAGGAACAGGCGCGTGCCTTCGCCATGGCTGCCGAAGCGGGCCAGCCAGCCGACGAACAGGCCCATGAACAGGCTGCCGAGCACGTTCACGGTGAGCGTGCCGAAAGGAAATTCGCTTGCGCGAATGGGGCCGATTGCGGCGGTCCAGCCGCGGCCGACAAGAAAGCGCAGCCAGGCGCCGGTGCCGCCGCCCAGCGCGACGAAGAGCGATGCTGCTATAAAGGAAGGTTGAGGCATCGGGCCGCCTTAGCCGCGAATGCGGGGATTTCCAATCTCCGCTGTGCTGGTGCGACAGGCCGGAATGTGTTATAGAAGCCATACAGGCAGGATTTGCCCACCCGCTACCTGCGGGAAATGGGATAAGTTCCGCCGCAAGATTGCTTGCCTTTTCGTCCTTCCGGTGGTAGCGGCCCCCAACTTCGAGCCGGTCCCGGCGGGACTCGGCGCATTTTCGTATTCTGTAAGAGGGTCTTCCCCGCGTCGGCATGCGGGGCTCTGATCTTCGATTTGTGAGGTGTTTCGGTTTATGCAGATCATGGTTCGCGACAACAATGTTGATCAGGCCCTTCGTGCGCTCAAGAAGAAGCTGCAGCGGGAAGGTGTCTATCGCGAAATGAAGCTGCGCCGCCATTATGAGAAGCCCTCGGAAAAGCGCGCCCGCGAAAAGGCCGCTGCCGTTCGCCGCGCCCGCAAGCTGGAGCGCAAGCGCATGGAGCGTGACGGCGTTAAGTAAGCGCTGTTTCCTGCGGTTTTACGCAGGGCACCTCAATATCGCAGTTCCGGCTTGAACCCCGGGCCTGCTTGAGCCATGAGGGCGCGGAAATCTATCCGCGCCCTTTGTGCATCCGTGCGTCCTGTGCGTTCGCATCGGGGGCGAATTCCAACGAGGTCCTTTCGACGATGACAGAGATCACCCGCGTCCCGCTGCAGCCGATCGCCAAGGGCTCGCTCTCCAGGATCTGGCTTGGCGTGGCCGCGATCGCGTTGGCCGCCGGCGGGATTGCCTACGCCGCCATGCCGCCCGCCGTCCATGTCGAGACGCTGACCGTCGGCTCGGGCGATTCGCCGACTATGGATGACGTGGTTCTCATCAACTACAAGGGCACGTTGCCTGACGGTAAGGTGTTCGATCAGGCCAAGCAGGTGCCGATGGCGCTGGGTGAAGTCGTTCCCGGCTTCAGCAAGGCGCTGGTGAAGATGCAGCGCGGCGGCAAGTACAAGGTCGAGATCCCCTCGTCGCTGGCTTATGGCGACAAGGCGGTGGGCAATATCCCGGCCAATACCGATCTGACGTTCGAGATCGAACTGCTGGACTTCAAGAGCCGCGCCGAGATCGAGCAGCAACAGCGCATCATGCAGCAGCTTCAGCAAATGCAGATGCAGGGCGCGCATGGCGCTGCAGCGGCTCCGGCCAAGCCCTGATTCGGGCCTGCGGGCCGCTTGATAGGGCCGGGAGCGGGTGCTAGCGCCCGCTCATAGTCCATGTTTTTCGCGAAGGGCCGTTTCGCGGCCCCGCCATCATTGAGGAACCGCCATGTCGGTCGATACCGCAACCGTGGCCAAGATCGCCAGCCTGGCCCGTATCCAGGTGAACGAGCAGGAAATCGAGGCGATGGTGCCTGAGCTTAACGGCATTCTCGCCTGGGTCGAGCAACTCGGCGAAGTCGATGTCTCGGGCATCGAGCCGATGACCGCCGTGATCCCCAACCAGCAACGCCTGCGCGAAGACGTGATCGATGCCGATCCGCTGACCGGCGGCGGCAAGCGCGACGCGGTGCTGGCCAATGCGCCTGCGGCCGAGCACGGCTTTTTCGGCGTGCCCAAGGTGATCGAGTGAGCGCTGGCCTTCACGGCTCTGTTTTCGTCATTCCCGCGAAGGTGGGAATCCCGCTTCCTTTCTGCCCTGTCGCGACAAGCGGGACCCCCGCTTTCGCGGGGGCGACGGATGAAGATACATGACTGACCTTACCGAACTCGGCGTAGCTGCCATCCGCGACGGCGTGGCCAAAGGCGATTTCTCCGCCGTTGAAGTGGCCGAAGCTTTCAATGCCAATGTCGCCGCCGCGCAGGACGCGCTGAACGCGTTCATCGTCGCCACTCCCGAAGCCGCGGTAGAGGCCGCCAAGGCCACCGATGCCAAGCGCGCCGCGGGCGAAACGCTGGGCAAGATGGCTGGCGTGCCGATCGGCATGAAGGACCTGTTCGCCACCAAAGGCGTACAGACCACGGCGGCCAGCCACATCCTCGAGGGATTCAGGCCCGAGTACGAAAGCACCGTCTCGCAGAAGCTGTGGGACGCGGGCGCTGGCATGTTGGGCAAGCTCAACCTCGATCAGTTCGCCATGGGCTCCTCCAACGAGACGAGCCATTTCGGCAATGTGATCTCGCCCTGGCGGCGCCCGGGCAGCAATGCCCCGCTGGCGCCCGGCGGCTCCTCGGGCGGCAGCGCGGCGGCGATTGCCGCGCGGCTGTGCCCGGCGGCGACCGGCACTGACACCGGCGGCTCGATCCGCCAGCCTGCCGCCTTCACTGGCATCACCGGCATCAAGCCGACTTACGGCCGCTGCTCGCGCTGGGGCGTGGTGGCCTTTGCCAGTTCGCTCGATCAGGCGGGCGCGATGGCGCATGACGTGACCGACTGTGCGGTCATGCTGGAGGCCATGGCCGGTTTCGATGCCAAGGATTCGACCAGCCTCGACATGCCGGTGCCCGAATGGACTGCGAATCTCTCGGCGGACCTCAAGGGCAAGAAAGTCGGCATCCCGCGTGAATACCGCGTGGAGGGCATGCCCGCCGAGATCGAGGCGATCTGGCAGCAGGGCATCGCATGGCTGAAGGACGCGGGCGCCGAAGTGGTGGACGTGACGCTGCCGCACACCAAGTACGCGCTGCCCGCCTACTACATCATCGCCCCGGCTGAGGCCTCCTCGAACCTCGCGCGCTATGACGGTGTGCGCTACGGTCTGCGCGATCTGCCCGATGGCGCCAACCTGCAGGACATGTACGCCGCCACCCGCGCCGCCGGGTTCGGCGCTGAAGTGAAGCGCCGTATCCTGATCGGCACTTATGTGCTCTCGGCAGGCTTCTACGATGCCTACTATACGCAGGCGCAGAAGGTCCGCACGCTGATCAGCCATGATTTCATGGGGGCCTTCAGCGAAGTGGACGTGCTGTTGACCCCGACCGCGCCGAGCGCCGCCTTCGCGCTGGGCGAGAAGGCGGACGATCCGCTGGCGATGTACCTCAACGACGTGTTCACCGTCCCGGCCTCGCTGGCGGGCCTGCCCGCGATGTCGGTGCCCGCCGGGCTCGACGCGCAGGGGCTGCCGCTGGGCCTGCACCTGATCGGAAAGCCCTTCGACGAGCAGGGCGTGCTGAATGCTGGCCTTGCGATCGAGCAACGCTCCGGGTTCGCGGCAAAGCCGGAGAAGTGGTGGTGATTGACGGTATTACTTTGAAAGGGTAATACTTTATTGTGAAGCATGAAAGCAACCTTACCAGCAAGGGGCAGGTGACCGTTCCCAAGGATATCCGTGATGCCTTGGGGTTGGTTCCAGGTCAGCCGGTTCGCTTCGAGATGGATGCGGACGGGAACGCCCGCATTCTGAAGGCTGACGCGGCGGCTGAACTGGAAAGGCGCAAGGCGGATTTCCACAACCGGCTGAAAGAAGCGCAGGCGATCTTCAAAGCCAACGATGCCTTTCCCGGCATGTCTACCGATGAATACATGGCGATGATCCGTGAGCCTCTTCAGCCGTTCGAGAGTGACGCTCAGGCGTGATCTTTGTCGATTCCAATGTTGCGATCGATGCGCTTGATCCGGATTCTCCGTTCCACATCTGGGCGCAGGATCATCTTGCCGATGCGCTTGGCAGTGGCGTGTTCTTCAACCACATCGTCGTGGCTGAACTCGCCGCGCGGGCGATTTCGGTTGAGGAACTGGGCCGGATGCTTGATGTGCTGCAGATACCTGTCGAACCGCTCACCGATGAAGTGGCGTTTCGGGCCGGGCAGGCCTTCAAGGCGTGGATCCGCAATGGCGGGCGCCGGGGCGCGCTGCTTGCGGATTTTGTGATCGGCGCGCACGCCTCCGTGTCGCAATCGCGCGTTCTAACGCGTGACCCGCGGCGCTTTCGTACCTATTTTCCTGAACTCGACCTGATTCTACCGGAACCGACCAATGACTGAATCCACATATCGCATCCAGGGCGCAACCGGTGACTGGGAGGTCGTGATCGGCCTTGAAGTCCATGCGCAGGTTACGTCTAACTCCAAGCTGTTCTCCGGCTCGGCGACGGCATTCGGCGCGGAGCCGAACAGCCAGGTGTCGCTGGTCGATGCGGCGATGCCGGGCATGCTGCCGGTGCCGAACCGGGAGTGCATCCGCCAGGCGGTACGCACCGGCATGGCGGTGGGCGCGCAGATCAACAGGTGGGAGAGGGCTCGATCGAGATCGTGCTCGACGAGAAGAACCCCGAGAATTCGACCAAGACCATCGGTATCGAGCGCATCCACGTCGAGCAGGACGCGGGCAAGCTGATGCACGATCAGCACCCGACGATGTCCTATGTCGATCTCAACCGCTCGGGCGTGGCGCTGATGGAGATCGTCAGCCGCCCGGACATGCGCTCGCCCGCCGAAGCCGGGGCCTACCTGACGAAGCTGCGCACGATCCTGCGCTATGTCGGCTCGTGCGACGGCAACATGGATCAGGGCTCGATGCGCGCGGACGTCAACGTCTCGGTGCGCAAGCCCGGCGAGCCGTTCGGCACCCGCACCGAAACCAAGAACGTGAACTCGGTGCGCTTCGTCATGCAGGCGATCGAGCACGAGGCGAACCGTCAGGTGGACGTGCTGGAGAGCGGCGGCAAGATCGTGCAGGAAACCCGCCTGTTCGATCCCGGCACCGGCTCCACGCGCTCGATGCGCAGCAAGGAAGACGCGCACGATTATCGCTACTTCCCCGATCCGGACCTGCTGCCGCTCGAACTCGACGATGCGTTTCTGGAAGATTGCCGGGGTTCGCTGCCCGAACTGCCGGATGCCAAGCGCCACCGCTACGAAAGCGATCTGGACCTGTCCGCCTATAACGCGGGCGTGCTGACGGCCGATGTCGAAACCGCGCGCTGGTTCGAACTGCTGCTGGCGGAAACCGCCAAGGCGGCGGGCAAGCAGCCTGCCGAAGTGGCCAAGCAGGCGTCCAACTGGCTGATCTCAGAACTGTTCGGCGCGCTCAACAAGCTGGGCACCAGCCTGGACGAGTCGCCGGTGACGCCGGAGAAGGGCGCTGAACTTCTGGCACTGATCGCCAAGGGCACGATTTCCGGCTCGGCCGCCAAGCAGGTTCTGGAGATCATGCTCGAAACCGGCGACGAAGCGGGCGCGATCGTCGAGCGCGAAGGGCTGAAGCAGGAATCGGACACCGGCGCCATCGAGGCCGAGGTCGACAAGGTCCTCGCCGCCAATGCCGACAAGGTCGAGCAGTACAAGGCGGGCAAGGAAGCCCTGTTCGGCTTCTTCGTCGGCCAGACGATGAAGGCCATGAAGGGCAAGGGCAACCCGAAGGTGGTGAACGAGATCCTGAAGGCCAAGCTGGCTTCCTGAACAGGCGGCTTCCGGTCACATGAAAAGGGCTTCGCAGGCATGTTCCTGCGAAGCCCTGTTCATGGGCGGATTCTTGGGACGGATCAGCCCTGCCGCGTTCCCGTCAGGTCCATCGTTCCGAACATCCCGGCCTTGACTTTGCCGGTCAGTGCATCGCCATCGATGGTGGCGGTGCAGTCGAGGTCCATCGGCATCGGCATGGTCATCTTCATTTGCCAGGCCAGCGTATTGCCGCTGACCGTGCCTTGTTTGATCTCCATGGTGCCCAGATCGCCGGTGATCTGGCCGGTGAAGGTATCGCCTTCACCGGGCACGATCGTCAGCACGCCCTTTTGCGGGCCCATCGGGGTTTTGGTGAGGCAGTTATAACTTCCGGCGATGGTCATGCGGTTTACTCCTTTTCCGGGGTCGCTTCGGGGGTGGCCGCTTCGGGGGTGGCAGGGACCTCGCGCACTTCTACCGGGAGGCCGAGACCTTGCAACTGCGGTTCGACGACCTTGCGATCCCCCACGATGACGAACGTGAGGCCTGCGGGCTGCAGGTATTCGCGCGCGGCCGCGCCGATGGCATTGGCGCCGATCGCGCGGTATTTGCCCGCAAGCTGCGTGTAGTAATCCTCCGGGCGGCCGAGGCGGGCGTTCCTGCGGATCGCATAGAGCACGGCGGCGTTGGTTTCGAACTGGTTGGGCATGCCGCGAATGGCGCCTTCGGTGACGCGCTGCAGTTCCTCGGCGCTGACCGGCCGCGTTGCCGGAAAAGCGGCCATGTCCGCCGTGACGGCCTTGATCGTGTCCCCGGTGCGGTCAGCCTGCACGGGGGCGGAGAGCTGCACCATGCTGGGTCCCACTGGCTGGGCGATGCCGGTACGCACGCCGTAGGACCAGCCCTTTTCCTCGCGAATGTCGAGGTTGAGGCGCGAGAGGAAGTCGCCGCCGAGCACATCGTTGGCAAGCTCCAGCGGCTCCTCGTTCGGGGTGCGCCCGGTCAGCGGAAGCACACGCCCGGCCATGATCACCGATTGCGGCGAGTCGGGGCGATCGATCAGGATGATGCGGCCTTTCGCCGGTGGCGTGGCAATATCGAGCGGCTTGACCGGAGCTGCCGATCTGGGCGCTTTCCAGCGTCCGAAAGCCTGTTCGAGCAGCGGCTTGAGCTGCGCCATCGTCACGTCGCCCACCACGGTGATCCGGGCGAGATCGGGCCGCATCCATTCGCTGTGCGCGGCGCGCATGGCAGCAGGGGTAAGGGCCGCCAGGGATGTGGCGTTGCCGAGGCCGTCTGAGGGCTGGGCGTAAGGATGCCTGCCGAAAAGTTCGGCATCGAGCGTGCGCGAGGCGAGGTCTTTCGGAGAAGAAAGCGCCTGCGCCAGTGCTGCCTGCGCCTGTGCCTTCACGCGCTCGAAATCGCTGTCCCTGAAGGCCGGGTGCAGGATCAGGTCCGCAGTGAGGGCCAGCGAGGGAGCGAGATTGTCCGTCAGCGCGCTCAAGGTCACCGTGCTGGCATCGAGAGAGCCGTCGATATTGATGTTCGCGCCGAGGCGCTCCTGCTCTTCCGCGATTTGCGTGGCGTTGCGCGTGGCGGTGCCCTGATCCAGCAGCGAGAGCATCAGGCCCTGCGTGCCGGGTGTATCGAGCGCGTCGGCGGCATAGCCTGCATTGAAATCGATCGCCATCACCAGCTTGGGCACGGCAGTGCGCCGGGCAAGCGTGACGGGAATGCCATTGGAGAGCGTTGCATGCTCGATCGCCGGGAATTTCAGCGCGGCGATCGGCTGCACCGGCGGGGCGGTGCGGGCCGGCCCCGCCGGGAGCGCAGGAGCCTTGGCATGGGGACCGGCGGGACCGGCGGGATCGGCGGGCGGGGTGGGGTGATCGGCCTCGTCGCCCCAGCCACCCATCTGGTCGCCGCTTTCGGTACGCTTGCCGGGCACCACGTTGAGGGCATAGACCGGGCGGGAGAGCCACTTGTTCAGCGCCGCCTTGATCTTGGCCGGTGTCAGCGCGGCCATCGCGGCCAGGTCTTTCTTGTAGTGCGCCGGATCGTTCGAATAGACTTGTCCTTCGGCCAGCGTCGCGCCCTTGCCGGAAAAGCCGCCAACGCGTTCCAGCCCGCCGATCTCGCCCGAAAGCAGCGAGGTAACGGCGCGGCGCACTTCGTCTTTGGTGGGGCCATCGCGAAGATAGTCGGCCAGCACTGTGTCGAAGGCCTGTTCCGCAGCGGCGCGTTCCACGCCCGGCTTCACGTCCATCGCCATCGTCAGGAAGCTGAGCTGCTGGAAGATCTGATCGTAGGCGGTCGTGGAAACGGCCAGTTCCTGTCCGCGCACGAGCTGGTTGTCGAGCCGTGAACTGGCCAGGCCGCCGAGGATATACATGCCCACGTTGAGGGCCGGGGTATCGGGATCGTTCAGCCCGGGCGCGGTCCAGTTTCGGGTGAGGCGCAGGACCGGGACCTGATCCGTGATATCGCGCGAAACCGGCGCGGGCAGCGTGACCGGGCCTGCCTTGACCGGCGCGACATCGGGGCCGCGCGGAATGTCGCCGAACCACTTTTCCACCTTGGCGCGCGCGGCGGCGGCGTCGATATCGCCCGAAAGCACCAGCACCACGTTGTTGGGGCCATAGTGTTCGGTGAACCATTGGCGCACGTCGGTGAGCGTCGCGGCGTCGAGATCGGCCATCGAGCCGATGGTGGAGTGGCGGTAGGGATGGCCGATCGGCAGCAGCCCTTCGCTCTGGAAATAGTCGTAAAGGCCATAGGGCTGGTTGTCGCCCTGCCGCTTCTCGTTCTGGACGACGCCGCGCTGTTTATCGAGCTTGTCCTGCGTTACGGCGGGCAGCAGGTGCCCCATCCGGTCGCTTTCCATGAACAGCGCCAGATCGAGCGCGCCGGTGGGCACGGTCTCGATGTAATTGGTGCGGTCGTACCAGGTGGAGCCGTTGGTCGGCGTCGATCCGGCGGCCTCCAGCGGAATGTCGAAATTGGGCACATTGGCGGAGCCGCCGAAGAACAGGTGTTCGTAAAGGTGCGCAAAGCCGGTGTGCCCGCGCGGCTCGTTCTTCGATCCCACCTTGTAGTAGACAGTGACACCCACGATCGGCGCCTTGCGGTCGGTGTGGACGATCGTCGTCAGCCCGTTGGCAAGGACGAACTTCTCGTAGGGAATGTCGACCTTGGACACCAGTTCCTGCAGCGCAGCGGGCGCAGGTGCAGGAACTGGCCGGGCCGGTTGCGCGGCCGGTGCGGCAAACGCGGGCCCAAGCGGCACGGCAAAGCTGGTGGAAAGAAGCAGGGCGGCGGCAAGAGCAGGGACGCTCGACAGGGGGGCTTTGCGCATTGTGAAGGTCTAGCAAAGACTTCCGCCATCGCAAGCGCCTCTGCGCCTTTGCGGCCGGATGGGTTTTTCACGAGAGTTTATTCGGATTGCAGAGCGGCTGCTAAAGGCGCAGGCTGCGTGCGCAGAGCACACAGGAGAGGGGATCTAGAATGACTGGTTTCGACAACCCCATGAGGCGGCGTGATGCCATGATGGCCGTGCTGGCCGCTCTTGCAGGCGGCGGCGCCTTGGCCGCATGGCCCGGTGCGGCATGGGCGGCGGGGCTTGGCGGGACGCTGACGAGCCTGCTGGGGCGTGCTTCGGACAGTTCCCTCGACCGGCTCGCGCAGCCCGGTGCGTTCTACGACGATCCCGATATCCGTATCGGCCTGCCGCTGATCGGCGGTCTGGGGGGAGGCCTCGGTGGCGGTCTGGGCGGCGTGCTCGGCAAAATGCTCGATACCGGAGACAAGCTGGGCCTCACCGGCAATCTCGTGCGCAGGCTCAACGATGCGGCGGGCATCGCGGCGGGAGAGGCCAAGCCCATCTTCCGGGCGGCGATTTCCCGGCTGACGCTGGCTGACGTGCCGGGCATCGCGACCCAGGACGATGGCGCCACCCAGTATCTCAGACGCAGCGCCGGAGACGAACTGCACGGCAAGCTGCGCCCCTTGATCGACAGCGGCCTCACCCAGGTGGGCGCCTATGGCCAGATCGACAGCCTGTCGCGCCGTTCCAGCGTGCTGGGCAGGGCGGGCATTACGCATGACAAGCTGGGCGATTCCGTCACCGAACAGGCGCTGGGCGGTATCTTCCGCTACATCGGCAACGAGGAAGCCAGGCTGCGCGCCAATCCGCTCAAACCGGCGGAAGGCCTGCTCAAGGGGCTGATCGGCGGGGACTAGGGGACTTATCGCGGGCTGCCGGTGCGAGAAGTCTGTCAAATCCCGCTGCCACCGCGGACATAGATGTCGACACCACACATAAATTTCGGACGATTTTTTCTTCCGCAATCCGCCGCATGCCTTGATGCCGGCACCGTCGAACGCCTCCTTCGCCGATTGGGCCAGTGCGGCGATGTCAGCTTCCCTGCCGCCATCGCAGGCGACCGCCACCCTTCCTCCAAGCTCGCCGACGACGAAAGCCCCTCAATCCTGTTGCCATAAGAACAAATGCATGCCGGATCGCCTGCTGAACCAGTGTCACGCATGCAATTCCATCGCCTGGCCTTTGGTGATCGCGTTATGAAACATGATCGCGCCCTTTTCGCGTTCAGCGCGTAGCGAGGTCTCCGGCAGGTCGAACTGAACACTCGGGTCGGGTCGCATGGACCATCGGGTTGCCCCCACCAGATCATCCCGCAAAGCCGCAAGTCGATGCGCCAGCCATTGGCGGTGCGTACGGCGTGATCGTCATACCGGCCGTTGCCTTCCCGGAACGCGCCGTCCTTCAGCCGCCAAATGTCGTATCATGATGCAAAACCAGCGGTGCGGAAGCGCCGTCAGAATTGCCCCTCCGGCATTTGCAGAATCAGGCCGTCGAGTTCAGCAGTCAGCTTGATCTGGCATGCAAGGCGACTGTTATCCTGACGGCCTTCCGCGAGTTCCAGAAGTGGGATCTCAACATCCGGGTCCGCACGCCCGGTCTTGCCTAGCCAGGCACTGTCGACAAACACATGGCAAGTGGCGCAGGCGGCCTGGCCGCCGCAATCTCCATCGATTCCTGGAACGCTGTTGCTCAATGCGCCTTCCATCGCGGACATGCCCTCCGGCACGTCGACGGTATGCGCGGTTCCATCGAATTCGATATAGATGACATTGGGCATTTAAGGTCGATCCCTTCCCGTTCAGGGGTGAATACGCACCGGCAGCGCATCGATACCACGGAGATTGCTTGCATAGGCGCGCTTGACAGGCACGGTGATCTCAATTCGGTTCCAGCCCTTGTTGAGGATTTCTTCCCACAGCACGCGCAATTGCATTTCCGCGAGGCGGTTCCCCAAGCAACGATGAACGCCGAACCCGAACGAGAGATGTTGGCGCGGCCGCTTGCGATCGATGATGAACTCTTCGGGGCTGTCGATCACCTCTTCATCGCGGTTGCCGGAGATAAACCACATGATGACCTTGTCACCTTTGCGGATGGTTTTTCCACGCAGCTGATAATCCTGCGTTGCGCGGCGCCCCAGATAGATGACAGGAGTCTGATACCTGATCGCTTCGGGGACCATGCTCTCGACCAGTTCGGGATGGGCCCTGAGCTTCTCCCACTGGTCTGGAAATGCGTTGAAGGCGATGATGCTGCCCGACATGGTGTTGCGGGTCGTATCGTTGCCGCCCACGATAAGCAGGGCGACATTACCGATATAATCATAATCGCTCATGTCGCTGGCCATCGGGCTATGGGCCAGCATGGAGATCAAATCGGGCTTTACATCACTCTTACGCCTTTCCTCGCGCAATTGCATGAATGTGGCCGCCATCTCCTTGAGCACGGAGTCGCGATGCTCCCAGCTTTCGATCACGCCATCACCCGGCGTGCCCGAAGCGGCATCTGACCAGAACTTCAACTCGCTACGCCGCTCCATCGGAAAATCCAGCAGCGTCGCCAGCATCAGCGTCGTGAGTTCGACGGAGACCCGTTCGACCCAGTCAAATTCTTCCCCAACCGGCAATTCGGCAAGAACATCTTGCGTGCGTTGACGCATCAGGCTTTCAAGCAAGGCGATATTGGAGGGCGCAATCGCCGGGGACACGATCTTGCGCTGCGTGTCATGCTCGGGCGGATCCATGACGATAAAGCCGCCTGCGGGCGTTGCGTCTTCGGTGGCGCCAGCAAACCGAATTTCATCAAAAGTCAGGCAATTGAAGGACGAGAACGCCTTCCAGTTTGAATCGACCTCCAGAATATCCTGATATTTCGTGATCGACCAGTAGGGCCCGTAAGGGCTTTCAGGGCAATAATTGACCGGGTCTTCAGCGCGCAGGCGCTTGAAGTAATCCCAGTGGACATCCTGCTGAAACAAGGCTGGGTCACTGATATCGAATTTATCAAGCGGAAGGGTGTATGGATCGAGCTCGTCAATCGATCGTGTAGCCACGGCATTTCTCGCTATTACCCGGTTTCAAGGTGCGACCTTTGTAGCACATGAGCTTTGTGGTGCGTAAGTCTTCGATCCATTATTGAAGAATAAAGAATATTTAACGAAATATAACTTGTGTGACCTGGGTGGAATCGAAAAAACGGTGTTTCGCCAACACTCGGCTGTTTCATGGGTCGCTATGACAATTTCTTAACCTCCCGGCGGAGCGTTCGTGTTCCCGGGTGATCGAAGAGAGATTGCCCCTCACCGGCGATGGGAGGAGTATGAACTGGCGAGAGGAATGGTCGAGCCTGGCAGACCGGAGGGTCGCGAGGACGGACCACCGGCCCTTCCCCTTCATTGAGTCCAGCGCCCCGTCCGCCATGACACTGGCTACTGAACTTGCTGGCATAGTTACCGGGCAGGTTGAACTCAACGTTGCCGAATTTGGCCACGTCTGTTTCATGGTTGATCGACCCGGCCGCCTTGAGCTTCGATGCGCAGGGCATGCGATTTCCAGCTGCATCGACAGCGTAGGTATGAAGGGTGCCGGGCGAGGGTGGCAGTGCGCTGCATGCCGCCACCGCCGCAGGATCGGCCACGGGCACCGCGCGCTTTTGGGATCATTGCCTGATCCCCGCCTGCGCGGATATGACGAAGTCCTTAAGCGTAAGGCGGCTTGTGCAGCCCCCTGGGGCTGGTGGTGAAGATCTCGCAGCCATCCTCGGTAATGCCGAGCGAATGCTCGAACTGGGCCGAGAGCGACTTGTCGCGCGTCACCGCCGTCCAGCCGTCGTTGAGCAGCTTCACCGGCGGCTTGCCGAGGTTGATCATCGGCTCGATGGTGAAGAACATGCCCGGTTTGAGCAGCGGACCCGTACCGGCGCGCCCGGCGTGGACCACTTCGGGCGCGTCGTGGAACAGGCGGCCGAGACCGTGCCCGCAGAACTCGCGTACCACGCCGTAGCGGTTCGCCTCGGCATAGGCCTGGATGGCGGCGCCGATGTCGCCGATGCGGTTGCCCGGCCTGGCCTGCTCGATGCCGATCATCAGGCACTCATATGTCACTTCGACCAGACGGCGCGCCTTCAGCGAGGGTTCGCCCGCGAAGTACATCCGGCTGGAATCGCCGTGCCAGCCGTTGAGCAGCGGAGTCACGTCGATATTGAGGATGTCGCCGTCCTTCAGCGTCTTTTCCGAAGGGATACCGTGACACACGACATGGTTGATCGAGATGCAGCACGAATGCGCATAGCCGCGATAGCCCAGCGTCGCGGGCACCGCGCCGCCATCCAGCGTGAGTTCGCGCACTTTATCGTCCAGCGCGGCGGTGGTGACGCCCGGCTGCACCATCGGCGCGATCTCGTCGAGGATTTCTGCGGCAAGGCGCCCCGCCTTGCGCATGCCCTCGAACGCTTCGGGGCCATGCAGCTTGATCGTGCCGTCACGCAGGACGGTTTCGTTTCCGGATTCGACAGTCTGGTATTCGTTCATCACGCCCATATAGCGTTTCTGCATGTGAATTGCGAGATCAGTAGAACGCCCGCGGAAATCCGTCCGGCCGCGTGGCCCCATTCGGGCCTGAATGGCCGACTGGTTTCAGAAAGCCGCGAACAGGCCTCGAATGGCAGGAAAGTCGGGTGAGCGGACATTTGCTGCCGGAAAAGAACACGCTATGTCTATGGCTATGGTGACCAAGATCGCATATCCAGAGGCGGTTGTGCGCGTGCGGCAAGTGCTCGAAGCCATTGTCGCCTCGACGGAGTGGAAGCACTATTCGGGCACTTTTGCGACAATGGCGTGGATCGATACTAGAGATCAATTCCGCAGTTTCTTTGACAAATTCGAAGGGCAGAGTGGCGAGGAATGGCTTGGTGTTGCAGAATGGGCAGTGCTTGAAGAAATGCGCCTGTATAGTGACAGAATCGACAC
>JARROF010000065.1:0-19119 GCA_037384205.1 Novosphingobium sp.
GGCGGTTTGTTCGTCAACGCAGCGGGGAACGATAGTGCCGCCGATGCGGACGGTCATCTCGATCTGAATTCGAACAATTCGCAAAGCTGGCTTTTCGTGGTTGCCCTGGCAGGGACCCAGACGAGTTACGAACTGACTGACTATTCCAATCAGTGTGGTACCACCGCGATGAACAACTGCGTAGCGGCCATGGGGACCAATGCCACGCAAGATATCGGCGGCTCGCTCACATGGTTCAGCGGTACCAGCTCGGCCACGCCGCAAGTCAGCGGCCTGGCTGCGCTGATTCTCAGCAAGTGGCCGCAACTTACAGGCGTTCAGGCTGGACAGGTCATTGTGAATACGGCGCGCGATATTGGTGCTCCGGGTGTCGATCCCATCTTCGGTCACGGTCTCATCAATGTGCGGGCGGCATTGGCGCCGGTTGATCCGACGCTGTCGAACGGGGTGGCTCAGACGGCGGCTGCAGGTGCGGTCATGATCGTTCCAGGCCCGGTCGGTACGGCGGGTTTTGCCAGCCGGGCACTTGACCGCGTGACGGTGCTCGATGCCTACGGGCGTGACTTCGCAGGCGATTTGTCGGGGCTTGTGGTGAGACCCGGAAATGACCGGGCATGGCTTGACCGGCGCGTGGAAGTACAGGCCAATGCCGGGGCCGCGTCGATCGTTACATCGAACCTGCAGGCAAGCGCCGGGTTTACCAGCCTGCGTGCCGGGCCGGGCGCGGACGATGTGCATACAATGCTCACCAATGGGCGGATTGCCGTGCGCAGCGGCAAGGCCTGGTTTACCGCATCGTTTAATTCCGGCGACTCTGTGGCGGACGAGTTCATGGGGCTGACCCCCAGTTCGGATGCGGTTTTTGCCTATTCGCCGCTAGCCGATCTGGCGCTGGGCGCGCGTTACCCGTTCGCGGGGGGGCAACTCGGTGTCGAGGCAGTGGGTGGCAGCACCGGATACGGCTCGGCGAGCGGGGCCGTGATGTTCTGGCGCAAGGCGGGAACGCGCTTCAAGGCAGGCCTTCTGGATGAAAAGGATGTGGTGTTCGGCACGTCTGGGAGCTACCAAGCTCAAGCTCGCAAGCGACATGCTGCTCACCCATGCGGGGACGTTGCTGACCAACCGCTTTGGCCTGACGGCAAGCCGGCCACTGGCGAAAGGGCAAATCAGCTTCGGCGTGGTCCAGCCGCTGACGGTTGCATCCGGCAGCGGGAGGTATACCGTGGGTTCCCGCTACGATCTGGCCAGCCGCTCGCTGGTGTTCAGTAACCGGCAAGTAGACTTCTCCGGGCGGATCGATCCTCTGCTGACACTCGGATATGTGCGCGGTGGTCTGCACTCGCAGCTACGCGTGGGAATCGCGGGCAATGTCGATGCGAGCGACGTCCGGGCGCTGGGAACCTGGCGCCTCAGCTTTCCCTGACAGGTTTTCGTTCGGACGTTTCGTGAAAGCCGGTTGGCAATCGGCGATGCTATGCCCCATATGCGCCCGCGACCGATCCCGAGACGCGCGACAGGAGCATCTGCATGGCCGAATACGATTACGACCTCTTCACTATCGGTGCCGGATCGGGCGGCGTCCGTGCCAGTCGCGTGGCGTCGGCTTATGGTGCCCGCGTTGCGGTGGCGGAAGAGTTCCGGGTCGGCGGCACTTGCGTGATCCGGGGCTGCGTGCCCAAGAAGATGCTGGTCTACGGCGCCCACTTCGCCGAGGATCTGGAAGACGCCCGTCACTTCGGCTGGGACATTCCCGAAGCCACCTTCGACTGGGTCAAGCTGCGCGACAATGTCCTTAACGATGTGGACCGGCTCAATGGTCTCTACACGCAGACGCTCACCAATCACGAAGTGGAGATTTTCCATGAACGTGCGGTGATCACCGGTCCGCACGAAGTGACACTGTCGAGCGGAGAGAAGAAGACCGCCAAGTATATCCTCATCGCAACCGGCGCCCGTCCGCTTATTCCCGCGTGCCCTGGCCACGAACTGGGCATTACGTCCAACGAGGCGTTTCACCTCGATACGATCCCGGGCCGCGTCCTCATCGCCGGCGCAGGCTATATTGCCAACGAGTTCGCAGGCATCTTCAACGAATTCGGCGCGCAGGTTACGATCATCAACCGTTCGGACCAGTTGCTGCGCGGCTATGACGATTCCGTGCGTGAGCGTCTGCTGCATATCTCGATGGCCAAGGGCATTGCGTTCCGTTTCAACGCCGAACTCGAATCCATTGAGAAAAATTCCGACGGCTCGCTCCGAGTCGCGATGACGAATCACGATCCCATGGATGTAGATTGCGTGCTGTTCGCGACCGGTCGTGTGCCCAACGTCGATGGGCTGGGGCTCGAGGAAGCGGGCGTCGAAGTCGATGGGAAGGGGGCGATCAGGGTCGATGGGCATTCGAAGACCAGCGTCGATCATATCTATGCCGTGGGCGATGTGACCAACCGCGTGCAGCTTACACCGGTCGCAATTCGCGAAGGGCAGGCCTTCGCCGATACCGTGTTCGGGGGCAAGCCTTCCACCGTGGACTATTCCTGCATCCCGTCCGCGGTGTTCAGCCATCCGCCGATTGCCGGCGTGGGCATGACCGAAACCGAAGCGCGCGCGAAGCTTGGCACGATCGATATTTATACCAGTGATTTCCGGCCGATGAAAAACGTGGTGGCTCACCGCGATGAACGTTCGCTCTACAAGATGATCTGCGATGCCGAGACGGATCAGGTGGTGGGGCTGCACATGATCGGCCCGGAAGCGCCGGAAATCATGCAGGCCGCAGCGGTTGCCGTGAAGGCGAAGCTGACCAAGGCCGATTTCGATGCGACTGTGGCTGTTCATCCGACGATGTCCGAGGAACTCGTGCTGTTGAAGTGACGCCTGCCGGGCCGGGGCTTGCATGAATGGGCGAGGGAGCTATCCCCCTTGCATGCGAATTTCCCGATGGCTCGCCGCGATTCCCGTCGCACTGCTTTCGACGCCTGCGCTGGCACACGGCGGGCATGTTCATGCGGACGCCAACCCCTGGACACTCTGGCAGCTTTCGCCTGAGATCCTGCTGGGCCTTGTCATTGCCGGGCTGATATACTGGCGAGGCAGCCGTCATGGTCTTGTCGACGAGCGCTGGCGCATCGCGGCGTTCTTCGGCGGCCTGCTGGCGTTGTTCATTGCGCTGATTTCTCCGGTGGAGCGGCTGGCGGACCATATCTTCGCGGTTCATCAGGTCGAGCACATGCTGCTGCGCACGGTGGCGCCGATGCTGCTGTTCCTCTCGCGCCCCCAGGCGGCGATGGTACGGGGGCTGCCGAACGGGGTGAGCAAGTTCTTCGCGGGCACCGGCTGGCTGCGCAAGGTCATCGATGTGCTGCGCTTTCCGCCGGTTGCGACAGTGCTGTTCCTGCTCGCCAGCTATTTCTGGATGCTGCCGCATTTCCACGACATGGCCATCCTCGACGAGCCGATCCATTACATGTGGCATATCAGCCTGCTGGTGACGGGGCTGATTTTCTTCTCGGTGATTTTCGACCGGCGCACCGCGCCGCAGGGGCCGGGGCTGGGAACGCGGCTGGGCATGTTCGTGTTCGCGGCGCTGGGTAATATCGTGCTGGGCGCGTTCCTCACGTTCAAGACAGTCCCGCTCTACGAGGCTTACCTTACACTAGGGCATATGTGGCATGTCTCCATGCTCACCGACGAGCAGACCGGCGGCATCATCATGTGGATTCCCGGCACCATGATGTTCGCTGTGAGCGCGATTCTGGTGATCCACCGCTGGGGCAGCGAGGAGGACCGCGTTGCCGCCCGCCGCCTGCGCACCGGACGGGAGATGGCGATGGCCAGCGCCGGGGCGAACCGCACGCTGGCTTTTGGTCTTGCCGGCTTTGCACTGGTGCTGCTGGCGATCGTCTACAGCGTGGTGGCCATGATCGATCATCCGCACAGCAAGGCCCACGACTTCGGAGCCGCCGGGCAGATGTGGGGCTGACCGCGCGGCAAGTATCGGCCTGGCGAAAACCGTCCGAACGGCCCTGCGATTTGTTTTAATCGAGCGATTAAAATGGTTGACCTCGGCGTATCAACCTGCCTTAGCGGTGCCAGCAATTTCTGCCGGAACCACCGCGGACAAGGGAAGCCTGATGTCAGCCAATATCGCCGAAATGGAAAAGCGCCGCGCCGCCGCCAAGATGGGTGGCGGACAGCGCCGCATCGAAGCACAGCATGCCAAGGGCAAGCTGACCGCCCGTGAGCGCCTGGAAGTTCTGCTCGACGAGGGCAGCTTTGAGGAAATGGACCTCTACGTCGAGCATGATTGCGTCGATTTCGGCATGCAGGACCAGAAGATCCCGGGCGACGGCGTCGTTACTGGATCGGGTACGATCAATGGCCGCTTGGTCTATGTCTTCTCGCAGGACTTCACCGTGTTCGGTGGCTCGCTTTCAGCCCGTCATGCGCAGAAGATCTGCAAGGTCATGGACGCGGCGATGAAAGTCGGCGCGCCGGTGATCGGCCTTAACGATTCCGGCGGTGCGCGCATTCAGGAAGGCGTGGCTTCGCTTGGCGGCTATGCTGATGTGTTCCAGCGCAATGTCACCGCCTCGGGTGTGGTGCCCCAGCTTTCGCTGATCATGGGGCCTTGCGCGGGCGGCGCGGTCTATTCGCCTGCGATGACAGACTTCATCTTCATGGTGAAGGACAGCTCCTATATGTTCGTGACCGGCCCGGAAGTGGTGAAGACGGTCACCAACGAAGTCGTCACGCAGGAAGAGTTGGGCGGTGCGATCACGCATTCCAGCAAGACTTCGGTGTCCGATCTGGCGCTGGAAAACGATATCGAAGCGCTGCTGGCGGCGCGCGATTTCTTTGATTTCCTGCCCAGTTCCAACCGCGACGAGACGCCCGAACGCCCGAGCGCCGACCCGTGGGACCGGGCCGAGGAAAGCCTAGACACCATCATTCCGCCCAACGCCAACCAGCCTTACGACATGCACGAAGTGATCCGTAAGACCCTGGATGAAGGCGAGTTCTTCGAACTGCAGCCGATGCATGCGGGCAACATTATCATCGGTTTCGGCCGTGTGGAGGGCAGGACGGTGGGCGTTGTCGCCAACCAGCCGATGGTGCTGGCGGGTGTACTCGACATCAACTCCTCGAAGAAAGCCGCGCGTTTCGTGCGCTTCTGCGATGCCTTCAACATTCCGATCCTGACTTTTGTGGACGTGCCCGGATTCCTTCCCGGCACCGATCAGGAACATAACGGCATCATCAAGCACGGCGCCAAGCTGCTGTTTGCCTATGCCGAGGCGACGGTGCCGAAGATTACCGTGATCACCCGCAAGGCCTATGGCGGCGCTTACGACGTCATGAGCTCCAAACACTTGCGCGGGGATCTCAACTACGCCTGGCCGACCGCCGAAATCGCGGTGATGGGCGCCAAGGGCGCGGTGGAGATCATTTTCCGCGGCCAGGACGCGGACGGTATCGCCACGAAGACCAAGGAATACGAAGACCGCTTCGCCAACCCCTTCGTGGCGGCGAGCCGGGGCTACATCGACGAGGTGATCTACCCTCATTCGACCCGCCGCCGGATCGCCCTGTCGAGAATCCCTGGAAGAAGCACGACAATATTCCGCTTTGAGGCGGGAGCGGGTGCTTCTTCTGCGCGTATTGCCAGGGGTGAAAGGGCGCCAGAGCCCTACCCCTGACCGGAAATGAACGAAGGATTGGAAGTCATGGAAGAGATTTACATCGTCAGCGGCGCACGCACGGCAATCGGTTCGTTCGGCGGCTCGCTTGCATCGTTCCGCCCTGCCGATCTTGGCACCATCGTGATGAAGGAAGCCATTGCCCGCGCCGGAATCTCGGCGGATCTGGTGCAGAATGTGGCGGTCGGCACGGTCGTTCCCACGCAGCCGAAGGACGCCTATGTCTCGCGCGTGGCCTCGGTGAACGCGGGCGTTCCGGTTTCCTCGCAGGCCATGAACGTCAACCGCCTGTGCGGTTCGGGCCTTCAGGCGATCATCTCGGCGGCGCAGGCGATTGCACTGGGCGAGCATCAGGTGGCCATCGGTGCCGGCTGTGAATCGATGTCCAACGCCGCGCACATGACCAGCGCCGCGCGCAAGGGTGTGAAGATGGGCAACCTCGTGTTCGAGGATGCCATGCTGGGCGCGCTGCATGATCCCTTTGAAGGCATGCACATGGGCGTGACCGCGGAAAACGTGGCGGAACAGTGCCAGATCACCCGGCAGGAGCAGGACGAACTGGCGGTGGAAAGCCATAAGCGTGCCGCCAACGCCATCGCCAACGGCTATTTCAAGGAGCAGATCGTTCCGGTCGAAGTGAAGTCGCGCAAGGGCGTGACCGTTTTCGACACCGATGAACATGTGCGCGCGGATGCCTCGCTGGAATCGATGGCGGGTCTGAAGCCGGTGTTCAAGAAGGATGGCTCGGTTACGGCCGGCAATGCCTCGGGCCTGAATGACGGCGCCGGTGCGGTGGTGCTGGCCAGCGGCAAGGCCATTGCCGAACAGGGCCTCAAGCCGATGGCGAAGATCCTGGGCTGGGGCCATGGCGGCGTTGAGCCGAGCGTTATGGGGCTCGGCCCGATCAAGGCGGTTCCGGTGGCGCTGGAACGCGCGGGCGTGTCGCTCGACCAGATCGACGTGATCGAAGCGAACGAAGCCTTCGCCGCGCAGGCTTGCGGTGTCGCCAAGGAACTGGGCTTCGATCCGGCCAAGACCAATCCGAACGGTTCGGGCATCTCGCTGGGCCACCCGATCGGCGCGACCGGAGCGATCCTCACGGTCAAGTGCATGTACGAACTGAAGCGCATTGGCGGCAAGTACGGCCTCATCACCATGTGCATCGGCGGCGGGCAGGGCATCGCCATGGTTATCGAAAACGTGGAGTGATCCCATGAAGCTTGGCCGGTTGAACCATATCGGCGTTGCGACGCCGGATCTGGACGCTTCGATTGCGTTCTATCGCGACGTGATGGGCGCCACTGACATCACCGAACCGTTCGTGCTCGACAGCCAGAAGGTGCGCGTCTGCTTCGTCAACACGCCGGGCGAGAACGGAACGGCGGGCACGCAGGTCGAACTGCTGCAGCCCACGGAAGCGGATTCCGCGGTGGGCAAGTGGCTGGAGAAGAACCCGCTCGGCGGCCAGCACCACGTTTGTTACGAAGTGCCCGACATTCACGCCGCCAAGGCGTGGTTCGAAAGCAAGGGCAAGCGCGTGCTGGGCGAACCCCGCATCGGCGCGCATGGCACCCTGATCTTCTTCGTCCATCCCAGGGACATGGGCGGGCAGCTTACCGAGATCATGGAAACGCCCAGGGAAGCCCACTGATAGACACGACGGGCGCCGCGGCGAGGGACGCGGCGCCGGACTGAGGAACCGGACTTATGGCAGACATCAACGACTGGAAGGCGCTGGCGGACAAGGAGGTCAAGGGCAAGGACCTGACCTGGAACACGCCCGAGGGCATTGCGGTCAGGCCGCTCTATACCGCCGATGACGTCGCGACCGATCCCGGCCTTCCGGGCTTCGCGCCTTTCACGCGCGGCGTGAAGGCTTCGATGTATGCCGGGCGCCCCTGGACGGTCCGCCAGTACGCCGGTTTCTCCACGGCCGAGGAATCCAACGCCTTCTACCGCCGCAACCTGGCGGCGGGCCAGAAGGGCCTGTCGGTCGCGTTCGACCTTGCCACGCACCGCGGGTACGATTCCGATCACCCGCGCGTGGTCGGCGACGTCGGCAAGGCCGGGGTGGCGATCGACTCGGTGGAGGATATGAAGATCCTTTTCGACGGTATCCCGCTCGGCGAGATGTCCGTTTCGATGACGATGAACGGCGCGGTGATCCCTTGCCTGGCGTTCTATATCATCGCGGCCGAAGAGCAGGGCGTTTCGCCCGACCAGCTCACCGGGACCATCCAGAACGACATCCTCAAGGAGTTCATGGTCCGCAACACGTATATCTATCCGCCCGAACCCTCGATGCGGATCATTTCGGACATCTTCGCATATACTGCGGACAACATGCCGAAATTCAACAGTATTTCCATCTCTGGCTACCACATGCAGGAAGCCGGGGCGACCCAGGTGCAGGAACTGGCCTTCACCATCGCCGATGGCATGGAATACGTGAAGTACGGCGTGGCCTCGGGCCTCGATATTGACAAGTTCGCGGGCCGCCTCAGCTTCTTCTTCGCGATCGGCATGAACTTCTTCATGGAAATCGCCAAGCTGCGCGCCGCGCGCACGCTGTGGTACCGCGCCATGACCCAACTCGGCGCCAAGTCCGAGCGCTCGAAGATGCTGCGCACCCACTGCCAGACCTCGGGCGTGTCGCTGCAGGAGCAGGACCCCTACAACAACGTCATGCGCACCACGATCGAGGCGATGGCGGCGATGCTGGGCGGCACCCAGTCGCTCCACACCAACGCGCTGGACGAAGCGATCGCGCTGCCGACCGACTTTTCGGCCCGCATCGCGCGCAACACCCAGATCGTGATCCAGGAAGAGACCGGCATGTGCAATGTCGTCGATCCGCTGGGCGGCTCCTACTATATCGAGGCGCTGACGCAGGAACTGGTCGACAAGGCCTGGGAAATCATCGAGCGCGTCGAGAGCGAAGGCGGCATGGCCAAGGCCGTTGGCGCCGGTTGGCCGAAGGCGATGATCGAGGAAGCCGCCGCTGCCCGTCAGGCGCGCGTCGACAAGGGCGATGACGTCATCGTCGGTGTCAACAAGTACCGCCTGGCCGAGGAAGAACCGATCGAGACACTTGAGGTCGATAACCACAAGGTCCGCGAAGCCCAGATCGCCCGCATCAAGCGCACTCGCGAGAACCGCGACGAGGCCAAGTGCCAGGCCGCGCTCAAGGCGCTGGCCGATGGTGCCAAGGGCGATGGCAACATGCTGGCGCTGGCCGTCGATGCCGCGCGTGAACGCGCGACGCTGGGTGAGATTTCCGATGCGATGGAAGCCGCATTCGGCCGCTACGGCACCACGCCGACCCCGGTGAAGGGCGTCTATGGCGGCGCCTATGCGGGAGACAGTCGCTACCAGCAGGTGCTCAACGGCGTGGAAGCCGTAACCACCCGCCTGGGCCGCGCGCCGAAGCTGTTTGTCGCCAAGATGGGACAGGACGGCCACGATCGCGGCGCCAACGTGATTGCCTCGGCCTTTTCGGACATGGGCTTCGATGTCGTGTCCGGGCCGCTGTTTCAGACCCCGGAAGAGGCCTGCAAGATGGCGCTGGACAACAATGTCGATGCCGTCGGCGCCAGTTCGCTGGCTGCCGGGCACAAGACGCTGATCCCCGAACTGATCGGCCATCTCAAGGAGGCCGGGCGCACCGATATCAAGGTGGTCGCGGGCGGCGTGATCCCCCCGCAGGACTATGACTTCCTCAAGAAGGCGGGCGTACAGGGCATCTATGGCCCCGGCTCGAACGTGGTGGAATGCGCGGCCGACATGCTGCGCCTGCTCGGCCATAACATGCCGCCGGTCGGTTCCGAGCTGGAATCGGCCGAGTAACAGGCGGGCCCGGCACGTGTCACTCGGCTTTTCGGTAGAAAATCTGCTTCCCAGCGCACGGGTTTCCGGTCCGCTGCGCATGGGGCTGGTCAAGCTTGCCGAAAGCGCGTGGCTCGATCCGCGGCCGGACCTTGCCGCGCGCCAGGCGGCTGTCGATACCCATCCCGACAGCGTGATCACGCTGCCGGAAGCCGAGGCTGGTATCGCCGAACTCGCGGACTTGCTGGGCGTGGACGGCGGGCTTGAAGCTTGCGCGCGTTCGATATGGGAAGACTTGTGCGTGATGGTGCAGGATGCGCCCGGCAAGCCGTTCCGCCTCGGCGCGGCAGCCGTTGCATTCCCCACAGACTGGCGCATCGCCGAGAAGATGGGCAAGGCCGTGCACCAAGTGCACGAGCCGATCCATGGCTATGCCGAAAACCTCTCCGCCGGTGTCGACAAGTTCCTGAACGGCCTGCAGTCGTTCAATATCTTTGGCCGCACCAATGCCTTCGTCGTCGCCTCGGACGATCTTCGCTACATGCCTGAATTGCCGCCTGAACAGCGCTTTGCTCATGTCACGGCGGACAATGCCGGCGAAACGCTGTTCGTGCGCTGCGAGCGCGAGGCGCTGCGCCGCCTGCCGAAATCGCGGGCGATCGTCTTCACCATCGGTATCTACCGTACACCGCTGGGGGGGCTGCGCGATGCCGCCGTGGCGCGGATCGCGCAATCGGTTGAGGGCCTGGAGGGTGGGGAACTGGAACGGCGGGCCGGACTGCACTACGGTGCGGCCTTGCAAGGCTACGCGACCATGCGCGCGGCCAACCGGCAGGCTGCCTGAGGAGGAGAGGATCATGACCCACAAACTGGAAACGATGACGGTTCATGCAGGATGCGAACCCGATCCCGCGACGAATGCCCGCATCACGCCGATCTATCAGACCGCCAGCTATGTGTTCGACGATGTCGATCACGCCGCGCGCCTGTTCAATCTGGAAGAATTCGGGAACATCTACACCCGGATCATGAACCCCACCAACGGGGCGCTGGAAGGCAAGATTGCCGCGCTGGAAGGCGGCGTGGCGGCTCTTGGCGTGGCCTCGGGCCATGCCGCGCAACTGGTGGTGTTCCACACGCTGATGGAACCGGGCTGCGAAATCGTCGCGTCCAAAAAGCTCTATGGCGGATCGCTCAACCAGCTCGGCCAGTCGTTTCGCAAGATGGCGTGGGAAACGGTGTTCGTCGATGCCGACGATCCGGCGAATGTCGCCGCTGCCATCACGGACAAAACCCGCGCGGTCTTCGTGGAGAGCCTCGCCAATCCGGGCGGTGTCGTCACCGATATCGAGGCTATCGCGAAGATCGCGCATGAGGCGGGTGTGCCGCTGGTGGTCGACAACACGTTGGCGACCCCGGCGCTGTGCCGCCCGATCGAACATGGCGCGGACATTGTCGTCCATTCTGCCACCAAGTTCCTCAACGGCCATGGCAATGCAGTGGGTGGGCTGATCGTCGATTCCGGCAAGTTCGACTGGATGGCTTCGGACAAGTTCGCGACGATCAGCGAGCCCAACCCCAGTTACCACGGGATGAAACTGGGCGAGACGTTCGGCAATATCGCCTTCATCATTGCGTGCCGCACGCTCGGTCTGCGCGATCTGGGCCCGGCGATGGCGCCGATGAATGCCTTCCTGGCGCTGACCGGCATGGAAACGCTGGCGCTGCGCATGGAGCGCCACTGTGCCAACGCGTTGCATCTGGCGCAGTGGCTGCAGGCCCATCCGAAGGTGGCCTGGGTCAATTACGCGGGTCTGCCGGAAAGCCCCTATCACCAGCTCGCGCACAAGTACCTTGGGGGCAAGGGCGGCGCGGTGTTCACTTTCGGGGTGAAAGGCGGCTATGACGCGGGCGTGAAGCTCGTTTCGCAAGTGAAGCTGTTCAGCCACCTTGCCAATATCGGAGATACGCGCTCGCTGATCATCCACCCCAGTTCGACGACGCATCGCCAGCTTGAAGAAGGCGCACAGATCGAGGCCGGAGCCGGTCCGGATGTCGTGCGCCTTTCGGTTGGCATCGAGCATATCGACGATATCGTGGCCGATCTGGCGCAGGCTCTGGAGCACATCTGAATTTATGACTGAAGTCCGCCAGACAGAACCCCGTACCGACTGGACGCGCGAGGAAATCGCGGCGCTGTTCGCCCTGCCGTTTACCGAGCTGGTCTTCCGCGCCGCCGAAATCCACCGCGCGAACCATGCGGCCAACGAAGTGCAGCTTTCCACGCTGCTGTCGATCAAGACCGGTGGCTGCGCCGAAGATTGCGGCTATTGCTCGCAGTCGGTGAAGGCGGACAGCGGCGTCAAGGCGACCAGGCTGATGGACGTGCAGGCCGTGTTGCAGCGCGCGGCACAGGCGGCCGATCAGGGGTCCACGCGCTTCTGCATGGGCGCCGCCTGGCGCAATCCCAAGGACCGCGACATGCCCGCCATCATCGAGATGGTGAAGGGCGTGCGCGAGATGGGCATGGAAACCTGCATGACGCTGGGCATGCTGACGCCCGAGCAGGCCGACATGCTCAAGGAAGCCGGACTCGATTACTACAACCACAACATCGACACTTCGCCCGAACGCTACGATCAGGTCATCACCACGCGCACGATGGAAGACCGGCTCGACACGCTTTCCGAAGTGCGCCGTGCCGGGATCAACGTCTGCTCGGGCGGCATCGTCGGCATGGGGGAGACGCGCGAGGACCGTGTGGGCTTCATCCACACGCTGGCGACGCTGCCCGATCACCCGCAGTCGGTGCCGGTCAACGCGCTGGTCCCGGTCAAGGGCACGGTGCTGGGCGACATGCTGGCCGATACGCCGCTGGCCAAGATCGACGACGTGGAATTCGTGCGCACCGTGGCGGTGGCGCGCATCACCATGCCGAAGAGCATGGTGCGGCTCTCGGCCGGGCGTGAGTCCATGTCCGAGATGACGCAGGCGATGTGCTTCCTGGCGGGCGCGAACTCGATCTTCACCGGCGACAAGCTGCTGACCGCCCCCAACGCGGGCGATGACACCGACGCGGCGATGTTCGCGCGGCTTGGCTTGAAGGCGATGGCGATTTCGGAGACGGCGGCGGACATCGAAGCCAGCCGGATGCCAAAGGGCTGCGCGAAGCTGGAGGCGGCGGAGTAAGGATGCATTGCCATGCCACCCTCATCCGTCACCCTGAACTTGTTTCAGCATCCATCTCTCGCGGCAGGCCGAAGGTGCGTGTGGCGCGATGGACCCTGAAACAAGTTCAGGGTGACGAAGAAGGGAGGACGGCCGAGTGATGTCGTTAGCCGTTCTTGCGTCTTCGGCCGCTGCGGCGTGCTCGTCTTCAACGTCTGACTTGGACCATGCGCAATGCCTGGGCCGCCAGTACGATGCGCTGAAGCCCTCGTTGGAACAGACATGGCAGGATACTTTGTCGGCCGCGAAAGCCGCAGACAAGTACCAGGCAGAACAACGAAGCCATCTGTCGCGGGACCTACTCGACGCTTCGGATAGTCCTATCCAGTACGAGAAGGACCTGCGCACTTCGCAGCAGGCCTGGATTGCATACTGGCACGCCGAATGTTCGAGTGAAAGCAACGAGTCAAAGGGCAGAACCGATAGGCGCCTGATTTATCCGACATGCGCCATCCGCTTGACCGGGGCGCGCGTTGGACAACTCAAAAACTACAAGCTTGGTTTGACGGAAGGCAATTGATGTTCAAAAAAATTCTCATTGCAAACCGGGGCGAGATTGCCTGCCGCGTGATCAAGACCGCGCGCCGCATGGGCATCGCAACCGTCGCCGTTTATTCGGATGCCGACGCCCGCGCGCCGTTCGTGCAGATGGCGGACGAGGCCGTGCACATCGGTCCGCCGCCTGCCTCGGAATCCTATCTGATCGCCGACAAGATCATCGCCGCCTGCAAGCAGACCGGCGCCGAGGCGGTGCATCCGGGCTACGGTTTCCTCTCCGAACGTACCTCGTTCGCCGAAGCGCTCGCCGCAGAGGGTATCGAGTTCATTGGCCCACCCGTCAATGCGATCGCCGCGATGGGCGACAAGATCGAGTCCAAGAAGCTTGCCAAGGAAGCGGGCGTCAATGTCGTGCCCGGCTATGTCGGCGAGATCGATGACACCGAGCATGCGGTGCGCATCTCGAACGAGATCGGCTATCCGGTGATGATGAAGGCCTCGGCCGGCGGCGGCGGCAAGGGTATGCGCCTGGCCTATTCCGAGCAGGATGTGCGCGAGGGCTTCGAGTCCGTGAAGCGCGAGGGCCTGAACTCCTTCGGTGACGACCGCGTCTTCATCGAGAAGTTCATTCTCAACCCGCGCCACATCGAGATCCAGATCCTGGGAGACAAGCACGGCAACGTGCTCTACCTCAACGAGCGCGAATGCTCGATCCAGCGCCGCCACCAGAAGGTGGTCGAGGAAGCGCCGTCGCCCTTCGTCACGCCCGAGATGCGCAAGGCCATGGGCGAGCAGTGCGTCGCGCTGTCGAAGGCCGTGGGCTACTATTCGGCGGGTACGGTCGAACTGATCGTCTCGGGCGCCGACCCGACGGGCGAGAGTTTCTACTTCCTCGAAATGAACACCCGCCTGCAGGTGGAGCACCCGGTTACCGAATGTATCACCGGCGTCGATCTGGTCGAGCAGATGATCCGCGTGGCTGCCGGCGAGAAGCTGGAAATGACGCAGGACGATGTGAAGATCGATGGCTGGGCTATCGAGAACCGCGTCTATGCCGAAGATCCCTACCGCGGTTTCCTGCCCTCCACGGGTCGCCTCGTGCGCTATCAGCCGCCGGTGGATGGCTGGACTGACGACGGCGCCGAGAACGCCGATAATTTGAATGGGCGACGCGGTGTCGATGGTGTGCGCGTGGATGACGGCGTCTATGAAGGCGGCGAAGTCTCGATGTTCTACGACCCGATGATCGCCAAGCTGATTACCTGGGGCAAGACGCGGGACGAAGCGGCGGACAAGCAAATCGCCGCGCTGGATGCTTTCGAGCTGGAAGGCCTCGGTCACAATATCGATTTCGTCTCGGCCATCATGCAGCACCCGCGCTTCCGCTCGGGCGAACTGACAACGGGCTTCATCGCCGAGGAATACCCCGAAGGCTTCCACGGTGCGCCTGCTTCGGACGAACTGAAAGTAAAGCTCGCCGCTGTGGCCGGTTTCGCCGCCGCCGCCCGGGCCGACCGTGCGCGCCGCGTCGATGGACAACTGGCCACGCCGCTCGATCCGCCTGCGGACTGGACGGTCACGATCGGCAAGGAGCCGTTCGAAGTGGTGATAGACGAGGAAACCGTCACGGTGAACGGAACCGAAGTCGATCTGGCGCTGGAATATACTCCCGGTGACCGCTTCATCGATGCCGAGGCCAATGGCGAGGACATCACTATCAAGATCGAGCCGACCCGCACCGGTTTTCGCATGACGACGCGCGGGGCGATCCATCAGGTCGGCTGCCTGCCGACGCGCGTGGCTTCGCTGGGCCAGCATATGATCGAAAAGATCCCGCCGGACCTTTCGAAGTTCCTGATCTGCCCGATGCCCGGCCTGCTGGTTTCGCTGAACGTGGCAGAGGGTGACCAGGTCGAGGCCGGCCAGCCGCTCGCGGTGGTCGAGGCGATGAAGATGGAGAACATCCTGCGCGCCGAAAAGGCGGGCACGGTGAAATCTGTCAGCGCCAAGGCCGGAGAAAGCCTTGCAGTCGATGCGATTATCCTCGAATTGGAATAAATGCATCTAGATCACGATCCGTCCACCGCTGCCTGCCCCGAAATCACGTTCGACGATTTCCTGAAAGTCGATATCCGTGTGGGGACGGTGGTCGCGGCGGAGGTCTATGAAGGGGCGCGCAAACCCAGCTACAAGCTGCGCATCGATTTCGGGCCCGGCATCGGGGAGAAGAAGAGTGTCGGGCAAATCGCGGCGCTCTATTCGCCCGAAGAACTGGTCGGGCGGCAGGTGGCGGCCGTGGTGAACTTTCCCCGGCGGCAGATCGGCAAGGCGGTGTCCGAAGTGCTCACGCTCGGCTTTGCTGACGAGGAGGCGCGGGTGACGCTGTTCTCGCCGGATACACCGGTGCCGAACGGCTCCCGGCTGTTCTGATGCCGGGGGCGCCCAGATGCTGTCCGGCGCCGTGCGGGCGCTCCCGTGAAGAGCCTGACCCATAGTGCATCCTTCCATTCCTGGCCGAATAATGCACCATTAAATCACATGGAGCGGGTTTTGCTGTTCGGAGGCTGGCGCTTGCGGCAGTCGGCCCAGACATCGATCGTGTTCTCGTTCAGCCAGTCCGGCACGGAAACACGGGCTACTCGTTTGCAGTGAGCATGGAAATAGGCGCGAACGAGGTTGTCCGTCTCGAGATTGGGTGGGGCCTGGCGCGGCTGAGGCGCGGCGATGATGGTGCTGGGATGCATGGCGAGAACGCGCTTGACCTCGCCTAGCGTAGAGAGGGTGCTGACGTCCTTTTCGATCAGGTGGCCGAGGTGCGCGGTGAAGACCAGCGGTGTGGGGAACGGCTTGCCGGTCATGGTGTAAAGTTGGTGGGGCCCGTCGAAGACGAACAGCGGGCCGCCGTCGTCATGGGCGCGAATCGCGCGGGTGAGTTCGGCGAATGCTGCGCGCGAGCGCCGGGTATGCGTGAAATCCAGAACCCGGCTGTCATGCAGGGCAAACCAGCTTATAGCGACAAGCGCAAGGGGACCGATCCATTTGCGGTCCAGGAATGCAGCGCTGGCGACACTGACCGGAACCAGCAGCGGCAAGCCATAGTGCATGAAGAAGTGCGGGACAGAGGCCAGCCCCACGAATGCGGCCAGCAGCCACCAGAGCACGAACTGGCGACGGTCGTCGGGTAATTCGGGAAGCGAAAGCACGGCCACGACGAGCAGCGGCGCAAGGCGTGAAAACAGGATGGCGAGCCGGATCGCCGAAGAGGTCCAGTCGGTAGATTTGGCGAAGTTCGATGTCACCATTGCGTTCCAGTAAATGGCCCAGTCGCCCGCCAGGGCATAGGCGGCTGCGATGGCGAGGGCAGGGGCGGCGCCGGTGAGGGCCCACACGGCGATCGTGCGCCCCGGCGGGCGCTTGGTCCACGGCGCGCCCAATAACACGTAGCTGCACCACAGTCCCACGAATGCGGCTTCGAAGAAGGCCGTGGTCTTGATGGTGACCGCGATCCCGGCCAGCAGCATCGCCGCATGGCTGCCGGGGGGAACAAGACCCCGGCGCAAGGTGGGCGTGGCGCGCAGGGCCAGCAGCATGGCCAGCGCGATGAACAGGTTATAGAATACAGGACTTTGTCCGCCGTAGCCCTGAAACGGGGTGAGGAACACCAGATAGGCCAGCCCCGCCAGCAGTGCGCCTTGCCCGTTGGTCCAGAACCGTGCCAGACGGCCGATGACCCAGGCGGTCGCAGTGGCGAACAGTGTGGCGGCCAGCTGATATCCGATCGGCGCGGCGGAAATGCCGGTGATCAGATAGTAGAGGAAGAACAGTCCCCAGGGCTTTCTGTCCCACACGTCCACATAAGGCACGGCGCCGTGGTGCATGGCAATGCCGACAGTCTGGTAGAACGTCTCGTCCCCGCCCACGTTGGGGTCGCCGAAGGTGCTGGCGCGCAGAACCAGCGCGGCGAGCAGGAGCAGCATGAAGGGCCACACGCTGAAGGAAACGGTGGGCCGGCGGCCGCCGTCAGAAACGGGCAAAGTCTGGCTCCGGAAACACGGGCGGGAATGGCCCTTTGGTAGCCCCGGCGCGAATCGCTGAAAAGGGGGCGTGACATTTGCATCGCTATTCGCTAGGGGCGCCGCTTCCCATCAAGCGCGACTAAAAGCGAAAGCGAGTGCAGACTATGAAATTGAATGATATCCGGGACAACTCGGGCGCCCGTCACCGCCGTATGCGTATCGGCCGTGGTATCGGCTCGGGCAAGGGCAAGACCGGCGGCCGCGGCCAGAAGGGTGCGAAGGCACGTTCGGGCGTTTCGATCGCCGGCTTCGAAGGCGGCCAGATGCCGCTTCACATGCGCCTGCCGAAGCGCGGCTTCAACAACAAGAAGTTCGCCAAGGACTACGCCGAAGTGAACCTGGGTATGGTCCAGAAGGCGATCGATGCCGGCAAGCTCGACATTTCGGGCACTGTCGATCACGCTGCTCTGAAGGTGGCTGGTCTTGCCCGTGGCGGCAAGGACGGTGTGCGCCTCCTCGGCAAGGGCGAACTGACCGCCAAGGTGGCGTTCAACGTTGCCGGCGCCTCGAAGGGCGCCGTGGCTGCGGTCGAGAAGGCTGGTGGTTCGGTTGTGCTTCCCGCCAAGGAAGCCGTCGAGGCCTGAGCGGCATCGCGATTTGAAAGAATCCGGGAGGGCGGGCGCATGGCGTTTCGCCCTCCTGTGCTTTTCCGGATACGTGGTTTTCGAGATAGAGGCCTTTCAGACATCCTACGAATGTCTATATGGCCAGTTCCGTTCCGGGGTTCGACAAGGCAGGCGCCAGTCGCTAAGGCCGAATCCGACAAGACACATCGAGGCATTCTGTAAGTCATGGCTTCTCGCGCCGACAACATTGCAAGCTCGCTCAGTCTGGCCAACTTTTCCAAGGCTACCGAGCTCAAGAACCGCATCTGGTTTACGATCGGCGCGCTGATCGTCTTCCGCTTTCTGAGCTTCGTGCCGCTGCCGGGTGTGAACCCGCTGATTCTCGAATCGCTCTACAGCAAGACGCAGGGCGGCATTCTCGACCTGTTTAATACCTTTTCGGGTGGCTCGCTCTCGCGCATGAGCCTGATCGCGCTCGGCGTGATGCCCTACATCACGGCCTCGATCGTGGTGCAGCTCGCCGCCTCGCTCCATCCGGCGCTGATGGCGCTGAAGAAGGAAGGCGAGGCCGGACGCAAGAAACTGAACCAGTATACGCGTTATGGCACTGTCGGCCTCTGCGCGCTGCAAGGCTATTTCCTTGCCGTCAGCCTCGAAGCCTATGGTGCTTCGAGCGGGCTGCAGGCGGTGGTCGATCCCGGCATCATGTTTCGCATCGGCGCGGTGATCTCGCTGGTCGGCGGCACCATGTTCCTGCTGTGGCTGGGTGAGCAGATTACCTCGCGCGGGATCGGCAACGGCGTGTCGCTGATCATCATGGCGGGTATCGTTGCCCAGATGCCGAAGTTTGCGAGCAACCTGGGCCAGGCCTATAGTGCTGGCGATACCGGCTCGGTGCTGATCGTCGCCCTGATCGGGCTGATCATCGGCATGATCCTGCTGATCTGCTTCTTCGAGCGCGCCACGCGCCGCCTGCTGATCCAGTATCCCAAGCGGGCCACGCAGAACGGCATGATGCAGGCCGATCGCAGCCACCTGCCGCTCAAGCTCAACACCGCGGGCGTGATCCCTCCGATCTTCGCCAGCTCGCTGCTGCTGCTGCCGCTCACCATCACCCAGTTCGCGGGTAACTCGCTGAGCCCGGAATCGACGATGGGGCAGTTCGTGGTCACGCTTAACCAGTACCTGGGCCACGGCAAGCCGCTTTACATGCTGCTCTATGCGTCC
>JARROF010000066.1:0-21536 GCA_037384205.1 Novosphingobium sp.
CAAGATAACCTCCTGATACCACTCAACTTAATTTCGGATCAGGCTCTCAGGAGCGCGGGTGAGCGAGCTTCCTATCCACGCTGTCCTTGACGATTTGCTGCAGTCTCTCCGGGGGGCGACAGGCGCCGTACTGATCGCGCCGCCGGGGGCGGGCAAGACGACGGCGGTTGCCCCTGCATTGCTGGCCGAGCCGTGGTGCAGTGGCACCGTGATCCTGCTGTCCCCGCGCCGCGTGGCCGCGCGCGCGGCGGCCGAGCGGATGGCCGAGCAACTCGGCGAAAAGGCGGGGGAGACGATCGGCTATGTGACCCGCCTCGATACCCGCCGCTCTGCCCGCACCCGCGTTGTGGTGATAACCGAGGCGATCTTCGTTTCCTCGATCCTGTCCGATCCTGAACTTTCCGGGGTTTCCGCTGTGCTCTTCGACGAGGCGCATGAGCGTCATCTTGACAGCGATCTGGGGCTGGCGCTGGCCATAGAGTGCCGCGACGTGCTGCGCGAGGATCTGCGACTGGTGGTGATGTCCGCCACGATCGATGGTTCGCGCTTCGCCCGGCTGCTGGGCGAGGGTGCGCCTGTGGTCGAGAGCGCGGGCAAGGCCTGGCCGCTCGCCTTGCGCTGGCTGGGCAGCGCGCACGATCAGCGGATCGAGGATGCCGTGACATCGGCGGTCCTGACCGCCTGGCGCGAGCAGGAGGGCGATGTGCTGGCGTTCCTGCCCGGCGTCAGGGAGATCGAGCGGGTGGCCGAACGCCTGGCCGACAAGCTGCCGCAGGCGCTGGTCCTGCCGCTGCATGGCCAGTGCGAACCGGCGGTGCAGCGAGCGGCCATCCGCCGCGATCCGGAAGGGCGCCGCCGTGTGGTTCTGGCAACGGCGATTGCCGAAACCTCGCTGACGCTGGATGGCGTGTCCGTGGTTGTCGATTCGGGGCTGTCGCGCCGGGCGGAGTACGACAAGGCCGCCGGCGTGACCCGACTGGTCACGCACCGGGCCAGTCAGGCCTCGGCCGCGCAGCGGGCCGGGCGTGCGGCGCGTCAGGGGCCGGGCGTGGCCTATCGCCTGTGGGAAGAGGCCGCGCACGCCGGGCGGCCTGCGTTCGATCCGCCCGAGATCACCACAAGCGATCTTGCGCCGTTGACCCTCTCGCTGGCGCAATGGGGTAATACCCATCCCGCCGCGATGGCCTGGCTCGATCCGCCGCCCGCTCCGGCCATGGAGGCCGCCCGCAGGGAACTGGAAACGCTCGGCGCGCTCGACGATGCCGGGCGGATCACGGACTTCGGCGGCAAGGTTGCCAGCCTGCCGATGGACCCGGCGCAGGCGGCGATGATCTTGCGGGCGACGGAACTGGGCGCGGGTGACGTTGCCGCAAAGCTGGCGCTGCTGTTGCAGGAACGCGGGCTGGGCGGGCGCAGTGACGATCTGGCGCAGCGCCTGTCACGCTGGAACGGTGAGCGTTCGCCACGGGCCGAGGCTTCGCGCAAACTGGCGGTGGGGTGGGCGAAGCGGGCGCGGGCGCTGGTCCCCGGTGCAGCATCGCGGGAAGCGGTTCCCGCTGGCGTTCTCCTGGCGCTGGGCAGGCCGGACATGGTGGCGCGGCGCCGCGATTCTTCGGGCGAGACCTGGCTGTCGGCCGGGGGCAGGGGCTATGTGCTCGATCCCGCATCGCCGCTGGCCGCGCGGGAGTGGCTGGTGATCGGCGATGCGCAGGGGCAGGCGAAAGGCGCGCGTATTCTCTCGGGGGCATCGCTTGAATCCTCCGAAGTGGAGCAATGGCTGGGGGATAGAATCGCACGGCGTTCGGTGCTGCGCTGGAATGACGGGGAAGGCCGCGTCGAGGCCCGGCTCGAACGGCGGCTGGGGGCCATCACGCTGGCGAGCGGCCCTGATCCCTCGCCCGATCCGCAAGCCATTGCCGCGTTCTTTCTGGGACGGGTGCGGGACAGGGGGCTGGCGCTGGTGCCGTTCGGCAAGTCCAGCCTCTCGCTGCTGCGCCGGGCGCGCTATGCCGGGATCGCCGCTTTGTCCGAAGAGGCACTCTTGGCGGACATCGATATCTGGCTGGCGCCGCTGCTCGGCCGCCGTCTCGATGCGATCGACAAGGGCGCCTTGCACGAAGCGCTGCGCGGCCGCCTGACCTGGGACGATCAGCAGGCGCTGGAAAAACTCGCTCCGGCCGAATTCCGCAGCCCCGCAGGAACCGCGCATGCCATCGATTACGGAGATGAGGGCGGTCCCAGCGTGGATGTGCGTGTGCAGGCGCTGTTCGGGCTCGACCGGCATCCCACTTTCGGCCAGCCTCCGCAGCCGCTGCTGCTCAAGCTGACTTCGCCTGCGGGCCGCCCGATTCAGACCACCCGCGATCTGCCCGGTTTCTGGCGCGGATCGTGGCGCGATGTGCAGCGCGACATGAAAGGCCGCTATCCCAGGCACCGCTGGCCGGATGAGCCGTGGGCCGAAGATCCCAGCCTGAAAACGCGCAATGCCTTCGAGGCTTCGAAGCGGAAATGATTTCGGCTTGATTTCCTGTCTGATTCGGGGGCAAAGCGCTCGTCCATGAGTGCACGCATCTATCAGCGCCCGAAGAACGCCATGCAGTCCGGCAAGGCCCTGCTGGACCAGTGGGTCCTCGAATTCGCGCCAGCAGAGGCCAAGAAGGCCGATTCCCTGATGGGCTGGGCCGGTTCCGGCGATACCCGGCAGCAGGTCGTGCTCAAATTTCCGAGCGCCGATGAGGCCAGGGCCTATGCCGCGCGTTACGGCATCGAGGCCGAGGTGCACACCACTCCGCCGCGCCGCCTGAAGCTGCAGGCCTACGCAGACAATTTCCGCTGAGCGCGTTTGTCCGGCCCGGGGGCTGGACAAATGGCAAGCTGCCCGCCATATGGCCGCCCGGGAGTCGGTCGGGCGCTTGCGTCCGCCAACCTGGTCAGGTCCGGAAGGAAGCAGCCACAACGGGTTGCGGCGGGTCGGCCGGCTCCTTTACCCCATATCGCCGCGTATTACCCAAGCGCCGGGATGCCGAGGCATCGCGCCCTGGAAATGCGCAAGCACCGCACGGCCTTTGGTATAACCCCTATACCGGGCGTGACCTGATCGCGTTTGCGTCCTAGTTTGCGAAACGATGGACGATTCACGCGACACTTTCGGCGATTCGCGCCGGCTCCTGCGCCGCCGCCTGACGGAGCGCCCGAGCAGCCCTATCGCGTGCTGGCCCGCAAGTATCGCCCGCAGACGTTCGGTGAACTGATCGGGCAGGAAGCCATGGTCCAGACGCTGGCCAATGCGATCAGGCGCGACCGGCTGGCCCATGCCTTCCTGATGACCGGCGTGCGCGGCGTCGGCAAGACCTCCACTGCACGCCTGATCGCCAAGGCGCTCAACTGCATCGGGCCGGACGGGCAGGGCGGGCCGACGATCGATCCCTGCGGCCAGTGCGAACCGTGTCTTGCCATTGCCGAAGGGCGCCATATCGACGTGATCGAGATGGACGCCGCCAGCCATACCGGCGTCGACGACGTACGCGAGATTATTGAGGCGGTGCGCTATTCCGCCGTTTCGGCGCGCTACAAGATCTACATCATCGACGAAGTTCACATGCTGTCGCGCAATGCTTTCAATGCCTTGCTCAAGACACTTGAGGAACCGCCCGCGCATGTGAAGTTCCTCTTCGCCACCACCGAAGTGGACAAGCTGCCGGTCACGGTTCTTTCGCGCTGCCAGCGCTTCGACTTGCGCCGCATCCCCACGCCGATGCTGGCAGACCACTTCGCGATGGTCTGCGGGAAGGAAGGTGTCGAGGCTGAGGAAGAGGCCCTGGCGATGGTCGCCGCTGCTGCCGAGGGATCGGTGCGCGATGGCCTTTCGATCCTCGATCAGGCGATTGCCCATGCCGATCTCGACGGCGAGGGCAAAGTGCGCGCGGATACGGTGCGCGACATGCTCGGCCTTTCGGACAAGTCGGTGCAGCGCAAGCTGCTCACCGCGATTCTCGACGGCAAGGGTGAAGAGCTGCTGGAGCTCGTGGCGCACCAGTTCTCGCTCGGCGTCGAGCCGGTTGCGATGATGCGCGGGCTGATGGAGCTCGCGCACCGCATTGCCGTGGCGCAAGTCAGCGGCGCGGCCGATGCGCCTTCGTCTGAAGAGCGCGAGGCAATCGAGGGCTGGGCCAAGGCCTTGCGGGCCGGGCAGCTCCACCGGCTGTGGCAGTTGCTGCTGAAAGGGCATGACGAAGTCCGCTCTGCCCCTGATCCGCTGGTGGCGGCGCAGATGGCGCTGCTGCGGATCATGCACGCTTCCGACATGCCCGATCCCGGCTCTCTGGTGAAGAAGCTGGAGGAACTGGCGGCGCGGGCGCCTGCCGCTACGCCAGCGGTGGAAGGCGGCGCTCCGGCGCCGGGTGCGCCTTCGGCTGGCGCGGCCGCCGTGCCGCGCTGGGAAGCGCTGGTCGACGATGTCGAGCACTACGGACAACCGGTAGCGGCCAATGTCATGCGCATGCAGGTGCGCGTGGTCGAGCTGTTGCCCGGCCTGCTCCGCTATGCGCAACCGCCGGGGCTCAAGGAGGATATTACCGGGCAGGTCAGGAATGCTCTGCAGGAGGTGACCGGCGAACGCTGGCAGGTGGAACGGGTCAATGCAGAAGGCGCGCCGACTCTGGTCGAGCAGGCGGAGGCGAAGACCGCTGCCGACCGGCAGGCCATGCACACCTCGCCGCTGGTGGCCGCGACGCTGGCCGCCTTTCCCGGTGCGGAACTGATCGAAGATGACCGCCCGACCGCCGTGGGAGGCGGGTCACGCAACTGGAGACGTTGAAATGAAATCCATGGAAGAGATGATCCAGGCCGCCCAGAAAGCCGCCGAGACCATCCAGCAGCAGATGACCGAGACCCAGGCCAAGCTGGACTCGATGGAGATCGAAGGTTTGTCCGGTGGCGGTCTCGTCAAGATTCGCTGCTCGGCCAAGGGCCGCGTAATCGGCGTTTCGATCGACGACAGTCTGATGCAGCTATCCGAGAAGGCGATCCTCGAAGACCTCGTTGCCGCCGCCTATAACGACGCGCGGGTCAAGGCGGACTCGGTCGCCAATGAGGAAATGGCCAAGGCGCAGCAGGGCATGGGCCTGCCGCCGGGCTTCAAGATGCCGTTCTGAACTTTCAGGTGGAGCCCCGCCGCAGGTTATGCGGCGGCGCTTTCATCACGATCGTTTTCCGCCGGAAAACGGAAGATGTTCCCGGCATAGAAAGCCTCGATGGCTTCGGCTTCCACCGGCATGGAAAGGTGGAAGCCCTGCAGATGCGTGCACCCGGCCTCGCTCGCGGACTGGACCAAAAGCCCTTCCGAAACGCCTTCGGCAACCACTTCGGCGCCGATCTGCCGGGCCATCTGCACGGCTGCATCGAACACCGCGCGTGCGGTGGCGTCGGCCTGGATGTCCTTGACCAGCGAACGGTCTAGCTTGAGACGGTCGAAGCGGAACGTCTTCATCATGCACAGAGAGGAATAGCCGGTCCCGAAATCGTCGAGCGCGATGCGGAAACCGGCGTTGCGTAGCAGTTCCAGCGTCAGCAGGGCGCGCGTATTGCGCTCGATCGAGACTGTCTCAGTCACTTCCAGAATGATTCGGTGCGGCTGAATGCCGTGGATGCGGCACCGTTCCAGCAGGAAGGCGACGAAGCCTTCCTGCTGCAACTGCAACGGGGAAAGGTTGAGGCTCATGGCCAGGTCGGGCCACTGGGTGAGGTCGGACAGCGCGCGCTCGATGATCCAGGCGCCCAGTTGCGGCATGCGGCCGGAACGCTCGGCGGCGGGAATGAACTGGGCGGGGGACACTTCGCCAAGGTTCGGGTGCTTCCAGCGGACCAGCGCTTCGACTTCGTTTTCCTGCTCGTTCACGGAATAGATCGGTTGGTAGACCATGCGCAGTTCCCCGCTGGAAAGCGCGCGGGCAAGGTCGCGTTCGAGCATGCGGTCCAGGTTGCGGGCCGCTTCCAGTTCGCCTGTGAAATTCGTGGCCCGGTTGCGACCTCCGCGCTTCGAGGCATAGAGGGCGAGATCGGCCTTCGAAATGAGGGCCGCAATGTCGTCCTCGGGCGCTGCCCGGCATTCGATGTAGCCCAGTGAAATGGTGACGGCGATCGAAAAGCCATCGAAGTCAAAGGGCTGGCGCACTGCGGCGGCTAGCCTGCTGCACAGGACTGCAGGCGTGTCGCCGTCCGCGCAGCGAACGTAGATGGCAAATTCGTCTCCGCCGATCCGGGCCACAAGAGCATCTTCCCCCAGCAATCCACGCGCGCGCTGACCGATCAACTGGACGAGAGTGTCTCCCACGGCATGGCCGTAGTCGTCGTTCACGTACTTGAACCTGTCGATGTCGAACACGGCTACGAACTCGTCGTCCGAACTGTTCGCATTGCGCATGCGGCGGGTGGCGGCGTCGATGAAGGCGCGGCGGTTGGGCAGGCCGGTCGCCGGATCGGTGAAGGCGAGGTCGCGCACGGCCAGTGCATTGCGGCGGAAGGTTTCGAGCGCATGGGCCAGCGGGCGAAGCTCGCGCAGGGTGAAAGGTTCCACGGCGAGGTCGAGGTCGCCGTCAGCAAGGCGGCGCAGTGATCCGTGCATCCGGCGCAGCGCGGGCAGGATGTTGCGGCACAGATCCCACAGGATGATCGAGGCGAGTACTAACGTCACGACGCCGATCATGGTCACGCGTCCGAACCATTGCTGGGTTGATCGTTCCAGGCTGGCATAGGCCCTGTCACGGCGTTTTTCCGCCTGTTGCTGAACATTGGCGGCCGATGCGAGCATGCGGTCGACTTCATAGAGGGCCCGATGCCTGGCCTGCCCGCCCAGCACGATCGCGGAGACAACCTGATCGAGATTGCCGAAGTCGTTGCGTTGCGTCGTCCAGTCAAAAGCGCCGGAGCTGTCCATGCGCATGGCATTGACCGTTTCGCCGATGCCCATGGCGGCGTCCGTGAGAGTGTCGACATACTGTGCCGGACCGTCGGCAGCGTTCCGGTCCATATCGTTGGCGGCTATACGAAAGCGCAGAACCTGCTTCATCAATTGCGCGCTGTGTTCGGCCATACTGATCGTAGCCTGCAATTGCGCACTTTCGCGCCGCAGGGCGAGGGCCCGGTTCTGCGAGACGACCTGAAGACTAAACGTGCAGATGATGATCAGTGAAATTGCGAGAATCAGGCGGCGTTCCAGCGACCTGAAAATCAGGCCGAAAACCCGCTGGACGCGTTTGCCTTGAGTAACGAACATAACAGATGCGCTCCCGATGCCGGCGTTCTTGCGCCGGCAGGCGGGCTTATATGCAGCCAATCGTTGACAATATGTAATTCTAACTGGCTGAATTTAATGGCTAATATTCATAAATGCGTCATATTTCAATGGTGTGACAGGGAAGGCGGGGCAGGGCATCCACAATTGCCCGGTGCAGGGCCATTGCGCTGGGCTGTCTGCGGCACCATATTTCCGGAAACCGCCGCTTTGTCCTCTTCGGGCGTGGGCGCGCCTTTGAACATGGAAATATCTGTGAACCTGTTACCGCTTCTTCCGCTTCGCGACATCGTTGTCTTTCCCGGCATGGTTGTGCCCCTGTTCGTTGGTCGCGAAAAGTCAGTGGCTGCGCTTGAGGCCGCCATGGCCGGCGAGAAGGACATTTTCCTGCTGGCCCAGCTTGATCCTGGCTGCGACGATCCTGACCGCGACGATCTTTACGATACCGGCGTAATTGCCAGTGTCCTTCAGCTCCTCAAGCTGCCCGATGGAACCGTGCGCGTCCTCGTCGAAGGGCAGGAGCGTGCGCGGCTGGAGGGGCTGCGCCCCGAACAGACCGAAGAGGGCGAGATGCTGCTGGCCGAAGTCGAACCGATCGCCCAGCTTGAGGCGGAAGGCACCGAAGTCTCGGCGATGATGCGTTCGGTTGTCGAGCAGTTCGGCGAATATGCCAAGCTCAACAAGAAGCTGAGCCAGGACGCCGGCGATCAGCTCGGCGATATCGAGGAACCGGCCAAGCTGGCCGATACCGTGGCCGCGCAGCTTTCGGCCAAAGTGTCCGACAAGCAGGCGGTGCTGTCCGAGTCCGATCCGCTCAAGCGCCTCGAAATGGTCTATTCCTTCATGGAGGGCGAACTCGGCGTCCTGCAGGTTGAGCGCAAGATCCGTGGCCGTGTGAAGCGGCAAATGGAAAAGACCCAGCGCGAGTACTACCTCAACGAACAGCTCAAGGCGATCCAGAACGAACTGGGCGGCGGCGATGGCGACGAAGTCAACGAGTTGCAGGAACTGCAGGACAAGATCGAGAATACCAAGCTTTCGAAGGAGGCCCGCGAAAAGGCCAATTCGGAGCTGAAGAAGCTCAAGTCCATGCAGCCGATGAGCGCCGAGGCGACGGTCATCCGCAATTACCTCGATGTGCTGCTGGGCCTGCCCTGGGGCAAAAAGAGCAAGCTCAAGCGCGATATCTCGACGGCGCAGGACGTGCTCGATGCCGATCACTACGCGCTCGACAAGGTCAAGGACCGGATCATCGAGTATCTGGCCGTGCAGGCGCGCACCAACAAGCTTAAAGGCCCGATCCTGTGCCTCGTCGGCCCGCCGGGCGTGGGCAAGACCTCGCTGGGCAAGTCGATCGCCAAGGCGACCGGACGCGAGTTCATCCGCCAGTCGCTGGGCGGCGTGCGCGACGAGGCCGAGATTCGCGGCCACCGGCGCACCTACATCGGCTCGCTGCCGGGCAAGATCGTCACCAACCTCAAGAAGGCGGGCAAGTCCAACCCGCTGTTCCTGCTCGACGAGATCGACAAGCTGGGCCAGGATTTCCGTGGCGATCCGGCCTCGGCGCTGCTCGAGGTGCTCGATCCCGAACAGAACGCGAAGTTCCAGGACCACTATCTGGAACTCGATATCGACCTGTCGGACGTGATGTTCGTGTGCACCGCGAACAGCCTCAACCTGCCGCAGCCGCTGCTCGACCGCATGGAGATCATCCGGCTCGAAGGGTATACCGAGGACGAGAAGGTCGAGATTGCGCAGCGCCACCTGATCGAAAAGCAGGTCGAGGCGCATGGCCTGAAGAAGGGCGAATTCACGCTTACCGAAGAGGGCCTGCGCGACCTGATCCGCTATTACACACGCGAAGCGGGCGTGCGCACGCTGGAGCGCGAAATCGCCCGCCTCGCGCGCAAGTCGCTGCGCCAGATCCTTGAAGGCAAGGCGGCGGAAGTCGTCATCACGCCGGAAAACCTCTCCGATTTCGCAGGCGTGCGGAAATTCCGCCACGGCGTGGGTGAGGAAGAGCATCAGGTTGGCGCCGTCACCGGCCTTGCCTGGACCGAAGTGGGCGGCGAACTGCTGACCATCGAAAGCGTCACCGTTCCTGGCAAGGGGGCCATCAAGGCGACTGGCAAGCTGGGCGACGTGATGAACGAATCGATCCAGACCGCCTGGAGCTTCGTCCTCGCGCGTTCGCCCGCCTATGGCATCAAGCCGAGCGTGTTCCACAAGAAGGACATCCACATCCACTTGCCCGAAGGCGCGGTGCCCAAGGATGGTCCGTCCGCCGGGATCGGCATGGTTACTTCGATCGTGTCCACGCTCACCGGGGTGCCGGTGCGCAAGGATGTGGCGATGACAGGCGAAGTCACGCTGCGCGGCCGGGTGCTGCCGATCGGCGGGCTCAAGGAAAAGCTGCTGGCAGCCATGCGCGGCGGCATTACCACCGTGCTCATTCCCGAAGAGAACCGCAAGGATCTCGCCGAAATTCCCGATAACGTGAAGGAAGGGCTTGAGATCGTTCCGGTTTCGCACGTCGACGAAGTGCTCTCCCGGGCGCTGACCGAGCAGTTGGAAGCAATCGAGTGGACGGAGGCTGACGAACTGGCGGCAGCCCCCGCACATAGCTCGCCGCCTTCCGCGACGGCGCATTGATCAGCCGGGCCGGGCGCTTTTTTCCGGTCGGAACAGGGTGCTCGGTTCGCAATTTTCAGTCCCGCCGGGCGGGCCGGCTGAAATTCTCATGCTTCCAGTTCTTGTAACGCGCGCGCAGGGGCGCTAACGCGCCGCCTTCGTGCGGATACGATGCCGGCACGAGCCAAAGCTTAGAAGGATCTTGAAATGGGTTACCGGGTAGCCGTTGTCGGCGCGACCGGAAATGTCGGCCGCGAAATGCTCAACATCCTCGCCGAGCGCGAGTTTCCGTGCGACGAGATCGCCGCGGTCGCTTCGCCGCGCTCGACGGGCATGGAGATCGAGTTCGGCGAGACCGGCAAAATGCTCAAGGTCAAGAACATCGAGCACTTCGATTTCACTGGCTGGGACATTGCCCTGTTCGCTGCCGGATCGGGCCCGACCAAGATTTATGCGCCCAAGGCGGCTGCACAGGGCTGCGTGGTGATCGACAATTCGTCGCTCTATCGCATGGAGCCCGACGTGCCGCTGATCGTGCCCGAAGTGAACCCGGATGCGATCGACGGCTACACCCGGCGCAATATCATCGCCAACCCCAACTGCTCGACCGCGCAGATGGTCGTGGTGCTCAAGCCGCTGCACGACAAGGCGAAGATCAAGCGCGTCGTCGTTTCCACCTACCAGTCGGTTTCCGGCGCAGGCAAGGCGGGCATGGACGAACTGTTCGAACAGAGCCGCGCGATCTTCGTGGGCGATCAGGCCGAACCGCATAAGTTCACCAAGCAGATCGCCTTCAACGTGATCCCGCATATCGACGTCTTCCTCGATGACGGCTCCACCAAGGAAGAGTGGAAGATGGTCGTCGAGACCAAGAAGATCATGGACCCGAAAGTCAAGGTGCAGGCCACTTGCGTGCGCGTGCCGGTCTTCGTGGGCCATGCCGAATCGATCAGCCTCGAATTCGAAAACGAGATTTCGGCGGAGGAAGCGCAGAACATCCTGCGCGAGGCGCCGGGTGTGATGCTCGTCGACAAGCGTGAGGACGGCGGTTACGTCACTCCGGTCGAGTGCGTGGGCGAAGGCGCGACGTATGTCAGCCGTGTGCGCGAGGACCCGACGGTGGAAAGCGGCCTCGCCCTGTGGTGCGTCTCGGACAATCTGCGCAAGGGTGCGGCGCTCAATGCTGTGCAAATCGCGGAACTTCTTGGCCGGCGCCATCTGAAAAAAGGCTGATTTATGATATGGTTCCTCGTATGACATCGAGGGAAACCTATCTGCCGCTGAATTGCTCCAAGCTTTTTGCAGAGGGCATCTGGATTTTTGACGGCCCGGTGATCCGCATGGATCTCGGGCCGTTCAAGGTTCCGTTCCCCACGCGCATGACGGTCGTGCGGCTGTCCGATGGCGCGCTGTGGGTGCATTCACCGATCGCGCCGGACGAAGACCTCTTCGCGGCTGTCGATGCGCTGGGGCCGGTGCGACACCTGGTCGCGCCCAATTCCATCCATTACTGGTACATGACCGATTGGATGGCGCGTTACCCCGATGCGCAGAGTTATGCCGTGCCCGATCTTGCCACCACTGCCAAGCGCCCGTTCCGGATTGATCATCCGCTGGAAAACGGCGCGCGTTTTGGTTGGGAGAGCGATATCGACTGGCTGCTGGTGCCGGGCACCAGGGTGAGCGAGGCCGTGTTTCATGTTCCCGCCGCGAAGACGGTGATCCTCGTCGATCTGATCGAGAATTTCGAGGCGGCGAAGCTCTCCAATCCCTTCATGCGCTTCATGCTGAAACTGGTGGGCGGTCTTGATCCCAATGGCATGGCCCCGCTCGATCTGCGCATGACGTTCCGGCCCAAGCGCGAACAGGTGCGCGAACGATTGCAGCGCGTGGTGGACTGGCAGCCGGAAAAGGTGATCATGGCCCACGGCCGGGTCTATGACCGGGCGGGAACCGAAGAACTGCGCCGTGCTTTCCGGTGGGCCATCGGGTAGGCTCGATTTGATTTTGCGCATGGCGGCGGGGTTTCCCGGTGGTGAAGATGCCATAAGGACAAGGAGCCCACATCATGGCGAAAAGCAATTTCAAGGACTGGCCGAACATGGCCAAGACGCTCAACCCGGCCGTTGGCGAACTCAAGCGTAGCGCGCCCGGGCCGATGCAGGCCTTTGCCGAGATGGGCAAGGCGGCGCTGGAGCCCGGAGTGCTCGATACCAGAACAAAGGACCGGATCGCGCTGGCCAGTTCCGTGGCGTTGCGCTGCGATCCCTGCGTGACGTACCATTCCTCCGCCGCGCAGCGCGCCGGGGCCACGCGCGACGAAGTGGCAGAGGCGATGGGCATTGCGGTTTACATGGGGGCAGGTCCTTCGGCGATGTATGCCGCGCAGGCGCTCGAGGCGTTCGATCAGTGGGATGAAAAGGCAAAAGGCTGAGGGGTTGGGCAAGACCGGCAGGTGGTCTGGTTTGCCGGCCATGAGTAAGACCATGACCAGGGGCTGCCAGTGCGGCCGCATTCGCTACTTCCGCGCAAGTCGATAGCGACCGGGCCTATCCGTGCCATTGCCGCATGTGTCAGAAAGCGACCGGTGGCTTTGCTGCGGCTTTCGTATCGCTGCCTAAGGCATCGATTTCATTGCGAGCAGCGGCTACATGGATTTGACGCTGGGGTGCTTCGATGAGCCGGAATTTTTCCGTGCGGTCAGTCATTCCGGCTGTGAACACTTGCATGAACGCTGGCTCGATACCAAGGACCTGCCACGCCACTGCAGCGCGGCGACGCAAAGCGTGGCATGGGCAGTGGAAGGCGGCATGTCTGGAGGTTCCTGAGTGAGCGAAGTACGCAAGGATTACATCGAAGGGTTTGGAGGTACGCGGCTGGCGGTTCATACGATGGGGGCAGGGCGTCCCCTGCTGCTGCTGCACGGCCTGTTCTCCAGCGCGCACGTCAACTGGATCAAGTATGGCAATGCGCGAATTCTGGCCGAGGCAGGCTTTGAAGTGATCATGCCGGACTTGCGGGCCCATGGCGAAAGCGAGGCGCCGCACGATCCCGCGCTCTATCCCGAAGACGTGCTGGTCGAAGACTTGAAGCAGTTGGTGGCCGAACTGGGGCTTACCGATTACGGGTTGGGCGGCTTCTCGCTCGGTTCGCGCACGTCGGTGCGCGGCGTGCTGGCCGGGCTTTCCCCCCGCAAGCTGATTCTGGGCGGCATGGGGCTATCGGGACTGGCAGGCTGGGCACGGCGTTCGGCGCATTTCGTGGACGCCATCGACCGTTTCGGCACTATCGAACGCGGCGACAACGCCTTCGTGGCGCAGGCCTTCATGAAGACGATGAAGGTGGACCGCGTCGCCGCACGGTTGTTGCTCGGGTCCATTGACGATACGCCGCCGGAGGCCATTGCCGGCGTGCCCATGCCCACCTTGTGCGTCTGCGGTGCGGACGATCAGGACAACGGCTCCGCGCCGGATCTCGCGGCCGCTTTGCCGGACGGGCATTATGCCGAAGTGCCGGGCAACCACATGTCGTCGGTGACGTTCAAGGACATGGGCCGCGCGATGGCGGAGTTCCTGCGGGCCTGACCCTCAGGCGGAACATTCCGTGTCGAAGGCCTTGGCGAGCGCGGGCACGCGCTTGTCCCGCCCGTAGATATCCGGCTGAACCACGAATGTGCCGTCACCCAGCAGGCCCGCGGTGAAATAGGTGATGTAGACCGGGAGTGGAGACGGCAGGTTTACCGTGGTATTTTTGCGGCTTTCCACGATCGCGTCCACCTCTTCGCGGGTGCGGGCACCGTCTAGCAGGGTGGTGGCGAAATCCAGCGCGTTGCCAACGCGGATGCAGCCGTGGCTGAAGGCCCGGGAGTCGCGCTCGAACAGGTGCTTGCTGGGCGTATCGTGCATGTAGACGTGGTACGGATTGGGCATGACCAGTTTCATTTGCCCCAGCGCGTTGTTTGGCCCGGGTTTCTGGCGATAGCCATTGGCCGTTTTCACGTAGCCGAGACGGGTGGGGAAACGGCCATGCTTCTCGCGCACGATGCTGGCCGGGATGTTCCACCAGGGATTGAGGATCACGCCGGTGATTTGCGCCGAAAAGACCGGGCTGGGCGTGGAACGCTTGCCGACGATGACGCGCCACGTCCCGGTCGGCTGGCCGTTCCGCCACAGGCGCGCTTCGAACGTGGCGGTGTTGACGAGGACGTAGGACTGGCCCAGCGATTGCGGCATCCAGCGCCAGCGTTCCATGTTGCGGGCAATCGTGGCGCGCCGCTCGGGATCGATTTCGGTCGGCAGAGCCTTGCGCAGGGCGGCATAGTCGGCGCTGGTGGGCCGCAGGGCTTTGAAAAAGCCGTCTATGTTATCCGAGGCGAGGGCCGTATCCAGAAGGGCCTGGAGGTCGATCGCGGTGTCCGTGTCCGTGATGTGCCAGCCTGCTCGCTGCGCTGTGGTGGCAACGCCCAGCAAGTGCATGCGGCCCAGTTTGAGCGCCAGAGCGGACGCGGCAGTGTCTATGGCGGTGTGATCGCCGCCGGCTACGGCAGCGTTCAGGTCCTGTGTATCGGGCGAAGGGAGGGCATCCTGCGGTGCGGCCTGTGCCCAGTGGAGAAGCCGGGCCACTTCGCCCTGGTTCCAGATCCCGGAGGGCGAGGGCGGGGCGGGCTCGGAGGAAGCCTCGGGGCTGTCCGTGGCAGGTGCCGTCGGGTTATCGGCAGCCCCGCATGACATCAGGGCCAGAACTATCAGGGTGACAGGAAGGGCGCGCCCTCCCGGATGTCTGAAAATGTTGTTTCCCCTCGCCATAAGGTAGTGAAAGCACAATTCGGGAATGTAGGACAACGAAATTCAACGCACTTCGCGGTGCCGGTATTTACCCTGCATTCCCGAAGGGCGCGCCGTGCCGGGCCTTACCGGAAAGGCGGCTCGTTGAAGGCACGCAGCTTGCGCGAGTGCAGGCGGTCGCCCTGTTCGCGCAGGAGGTCGCAGGTGATGAGCCCGATCTTGAGGTGGCTGGCAATCGCCTCTTCATAGAAGCGGTTGGCCTGTCCCGGCAGCTTCAATTCGCCGTGCAGCGGCTTGTCGGAGACGCACAGCAGCGTGCCGTAAGGCACGCGGAAGCGATAGCCCTGCGCGCTGATCGTGGCGCTTTCCATGTCGATGCCGATCGCGCGGCTAAGGCTGAAGCGCTTGGCCGAGGCCGTGTAGCGCAGTTCCCAGTTGCGGTCGTCGGTGGTGACGATGGTGCCGGTGCGCATGCGCTTCTTGAGATTGATGCCGCCGCCGCTGACCATCTCCGCTGCCTGTGCCAATGCCTGCTGCACTTCGGCAATGGCCGGCAGCGGGATTTCGGGTGGCAGCACCGGATCGAGCACGTGATCGTCGCGCAGATAGGCGTGGGCGAGCACGTAGTCACCGATCCGCTGCGTTTCGCGCAGGCCGCCGCAGTGGCCGATCATGAGCCAGGCTTCCGGGCGCAGCACCGCAAGGTGATCGGTGATGGTCTTGGCGTTGGACGGACCGACGCCGATGTTGACCAGGGTGATGCCCGAACGGTCTTCCCCGATCAGGTGGTAGGCGGGCATCTGGTGGCGGCGACACGCCGTGTCTGACAGGCGCGCGCGGGCATTGTCGACCGGCGCATCGAGATAGAGCCCGCCCGCGCCGGATAGCGCCACATAGCCGTCTGAGCCGACCTGCCTGCCTGCCCAGTCCACGAATTCATCGACATAGCGGTGATAGTTGGTGAACAGGACGAAGCGCTGACAGTGTTCCGGGCTGGTGCCGGTGTAGTGCGCCAGACGGGCCAGGCTGAAATCGGTGCGCAGTCCGTCGAACAGGGCAAGCGGGAGTGGATCGTCTTCCTCGAAGACATGCACGCCATCGGCGATCTCGTCGCCGATCATGGCGAGTTCGGTGCTGGGGAAGTGCTGCGCCAGATCCTGCGGTCTGACGGAACCGATGGGCACGCCGTCGAGCACATAGGGAAAGGGGATTTCCTGCGTCGAGCGGCTGACTTCGAATTCCACCTCGTACTCGGCTTCGAGCAGGCCGAGCTGTTCGGCCAGATATCCGGCGAAGAGGCCGGGCCGGGTGACGGTGGTACGGTAGGTGCCTGCCGTTTCCAGACGGCCGAAGGCGCGTGAAGCGCGCGCGGCCTTTTCCTGCCCGCGATAGGTCACGCGCAGTTCGGGATAGGTCCAGAGCCGTTCGGTGCGGCGTTCGGGAGGGGGAAGGGTGCCGTTCTCGATGAAGGCGATCATGTCGGCCTTCAGGCGGGAAACGGCGTCGTCGTATACGCGGACCAATTCCGCGAGGGTCTCTTTCATCGTTTGCATGGCCGTCTATCGCGCAAATCATTTTGCGGTGCAATAGGTGGGCTTTTTGCATGGAAGTGTTGCAGAAAAGGGGGCGTGTTGCAGAAAAAGGAAAGGCCTTCGCTCCATGGGGGAGCGAAGGCCTTCAATTCCCGCACGGTGAAGGAGAAGCTCAGGCTTCCGCTTCGCCTTCGGCCGGAGCCGCTTCTTCGGTGGTTTCCTCGGCAGCGATCTCGCCGGGCTCGGCATTGGGATCGTAAGCCTCGGTGAAACCCGAAGTGTCCTGTTCGAACATCGCGGCCATGACGTCCACGCCCTGCGACTGCAGTTCGGCTTCTTCGGGTGAGCGAGCGACGTTCACTTGCACGGATCAGGACGACCTGCTTGCCTTCGACATTGCCCGAGTGCTTCTCGGCGTCGGCGCGCTTCTCGGCGTTGTCGGCCTCGATCTTGGCGCGGTTGGCTTCGAACAGCTTCTTGTTGGCCTCGTTGGCGCGCAGCGCCTTCTTGTTCGGCAGCAGGTAGTTGCGTGCGTAACCGTCCTTGACGGAAACGACGTCACCAATGGCACCGAGCTTTTCGACGCGTTCGAGGAGGATAAGGTCCATGGGAAAGTCCTCCTTACTTGACGATGAAGGGCAGCAGGCCGATGTGCCGGGCGCGCTTGATAGCCTGGCTCAGCTCACGCTGCTTCTTGGCGGAAACCGCAGTGATGCGGCTCGGGACGATCTTGCCACGCTCGGACATGAAGCCCTGGAGCAGACGGACGTCCTTGTAATCGATCTTCGGCGCGTTCTTGCCCGAGAACGGGCAGGACTTGCGGCGGCGGAAGAATGCACGTGCCATGGATCAGTTCCCCTCGCGTTCGCGGCGACGGCGATTGTCGCGGTCGTTCTTGCGCATCATCACCGACGGGCCGGCTTCGTGCTCGTCGACGCGGATGGTCACATAACGGATCACGTCTTCGTTGATCTGGGTCTGACGCTCGAGCTCGGCGACAACGTCACCGGCACACTCGATGTTCAGCATCACGAAGTGCGCCTTGCGGTTGCGCTTGATCTTGTACGCGAGGTTCTTGAGGCCCCAGGTCTCGGTCTTGAGGACCTTGCCTTCGTTGCTCTCGACGATCTCGGTGGCGGCGGCGGCCAGCGCATCAACTTGCGACTGGCTGAGATCCTGGCGAGCCAGGAACACGTGCTCATAAAGAGCCACGGCAGCTTCCTTTCATTCATCTAACCGATCGCTGGCTTGTCCGCGGGATTGCGGGGCCCCTCCGGCTTTCTTCGGTTTCCCCGAACAAGGGGAAGGCGGGCCCTTAGCCGATCGCACGGGAAATGCAAGGCCGCTTTCGGCGGCGGTGCTTCAAACTTCGCTAAGATTGTCCGCGTTGGGCATCATGGAAATGCAATAAAATATTTTATTAACAGTGGTTTGCATCATTCTCTTGGGCGAAGTTTGTTCATGCCGAACGCGCCGGGCACGCCGTTTCAGCCGCCGCAAAGTCTGGCACATTCGCGGCGGTTAGGAAAACGGGAATCCATGGGACCTGGCCCTGGGGTTCAGGGCTTGATGCCGACGCGGTCGTAAAGCGCGCTCACGCCGGGATCGAGCTTGCGGGCGGTGGCCAGTTCGCTGCGGCTTTCCGCGGCGCGGCCCATATGGGCAAGGACGATGCCGCGCATGTACCGGCTTGGCGCCTGGTCGGGCACGTCGCGCAGCACGGCATCGAGGTCGCGCAGGGCATCCTCGTAGCGGCCGAGGCGGAACCAGACCACCGCGCGGCTGTCGAGCGGGCCGTCGGGATGGGCCGTCAGTTCGATCGCACTGGAGCATTCGCGCACGGCCTCCTGCACCCTGATCCCGCGAACGCCCTTGATCCAGCAGGCAAGGTTCAGAAGGTCCGGGCTTTGCGGCCGCTTTTCCATCAGGCCGTCCAACAGGGTGAGAGCCTCGTTGGCGTCGGCATAGAGCCCCAGAGACTGGACCTTGCTCATTTCCCATCGGCGGCTGTCGTTGCCGCCCAGCGCGATCTTCTCGTCGAGCAGGGCCTTGGCTTCATCCACCTTGCCCTGGTCGGCGAGCCTGTCTGCAAGCAGGATGGTGGCCGAGTTCATCTCCGGGTCGAGTTCCTGCGCCTTGCGGGCGTCGGCCAGAGCGGCATCGTAATTGCCCAGCGAGCGGTTGACCCGCGCGCGATCGAAGTACGTGTCGGCTTCGGCCGAGAGTTCGATGGCGTGGGTGAGGTCGGCCAGCGCCCCCTTGTAGTCGCCTATGCCCTTGCGCAGACTGGCCCGGGTTATCCAGGTGGCGGCTTCGGGCTCCTTCAGGTCCATTTTCGCCTGAAGCACGGCATTGATCTTCGCGAACTGTGTGGAGTGCTGTTCGGCCTCGCCAAGATCCCAGCGGCGCGTGGCATTGGCGGGGGCCACGATCTGCACGATCTGGGCTTTCGCCTTGGCCAGGCTGGCGCGATCCGGCGCGATCTGTGCTGCCGGAATTTCGGCACCGGTCATGTCCTGACGCTCGTCATAGGAGAAAGTGGCGCCGGATAGCGCGGCGTGCCCCACGAAATGCGCGCCCCCCGCCGTCACGTCGGAATCCCGGGCTCCCTCCAGCGTATAGCCCTTGCCGCCATCGGGAAGATGGATGCGCACGTGATAAGCCATGGTCATTGGCGAAGCCGTTGCAACCGGGATGCCACGCCATTCCGCCCGCGCACGGTCCGGCGCAAATTCGAACGAGGCAAGCGGCGAATTGAGGCGGCGCACCTTCACGCGATCGCGCGGCTTCCACATGGTGGTCACAATACCGCGCCCTTTGAACACGGCCGTTGCGTCTTGCGGCGAAGCCGTAACCGAGGGGTTCGTGTACTGACCGCCGCCGACCACCTCCTGCAGGTATGCCCTGACGAGTTCGTCCCGCTTTTCCGGATCCATCGAGTTGAGCCCAAGACCGATGCCAAGGGCCTGGGGGCCGCGAATGGTCACCGTGACATCCGCCACGGAGGGCAGGTCGTAACTCGTGCTTTCGTCGTATGCGATAGCCACTTCAACGGAAGGGCGCGCGTTCGCATGGGTCACCAGCATCTCGGGTTTGGCCCCGGCCTTGCGCAAGGGCAGAATGTAGCCCAGGTCCGGCGTGTCGTGGATGTCCTCGATACGCGAACCGATACGGGTTCCATCCAGCCATAGCGGTTGACCGTCCACGCTCGCGCGCACCAGCACGTGGTTGAAGGCGGCTGCGCTGGGCAACCGGCGCATCAGGTCATGCGCGCCATTGGCATTGGCCAGAACCGCTTCGGATGGGATGCCGAGGCGATCCAGCAGCGCAAGCAGCAGCAGCGTCTTGGCCTTGCAGTCGCCGTAACGCAGTTTCCAGGTCTCGGCTGGCTGCTGCGGGGTGTAGTTGCCGGCGTTCATGCTGACCGCCAGATAGCGGACCTGATCCTGAACAAGTTGCAGCGCGGCCTGTGTGCGTTCCAGCGGATCGGACGTGGCGGCAGCGATCTTGTCCGCCTCCGCCGCCAGAGGCGTGCCATCGGCGATCTGGCCCTTGCCCTGATAGAGGGGCGCAAAGAGCTGGGAAACTTCTTCCCAGTCCTTGAAAGTGGACATTTCCAGAATCGGCAGCGGCAGATACCGCTTGGGCGCGTCCTCCGGAATTTCGGGCTGCTTGGGGATGGGAACCGCGAATTCGAGCTCCATCATCTTTCCGCGTTTTTCCGGTTCTGCGGTTACCCCCTTGGCCAGAATCTGCCACTTCGCGTTTTCCGATGCCGGCCAGATCGCCCGAACATGCCCCGTGCCCAGACGCAGCGGGCTGGCGGGAAGACCGAGCACGCTCTGCACCTTTTCTCCCAGCACTTCGTCACGCGAAGTGATCGAGTAGCGCATGCGCAGAACGTCCCCCACGCGCAGCCCCTCAACAGCTGCCGTAGCGCTGAGAATGCCTGTCAGCTGACGCTGTTCGAGCAGTTCCTCGCGCCGGAGCACATCCAGCTTCATGCCTTTGGCCAGCAGGTCTATCTTCTCGTTGCCGCGCAGGATCGCCATTTCGTGGATGATCAGGTCGCCCTTGTCCGGGGACCACTGGATCGCGAACTGGGAAAACTGGGCGAGCATTTCCGGCGACGAGATTTTCGCGGCAGTGTCCAGATATTGCCAGAGCTGGCCGTCCTCTATGCGCTGCTGGGAATCGAAGATCACAAGCGCGGGCGCATTGTCAGGCAGATCGGCCGGAATTTGCGCGGCATGTATCCAGTCCGGCTGATGCTGGTAGAGTATCGTCTCGCCCGCAACCGCCGGCACGGAAACCGCCATGCCCGGCATCATCGTCAGGACAGCCAGCGAAACCTGATGCAACTTCACTTTGAATTCCCCCGTTTAATCGAGGGATGTGTTACTGCGCGGATGGCAACTTGCAATGGCGCTGCGGCCCTATTGCAATTCTTTCATCGGCGCCGCACGCACGATGAACGCGGCGCCTGGGCGGCGCGGGCAATTCGGGTTTGGCTCGCTGTGGCTGCAATTGAGATTTTCAGCCGGAAAGCGGACTAACCGGAGCCGCCGACTTAGCAGACATCCTGCTACTACTGCAGCCTCGGTCGCTTGCTCGGCGTTGTCATCGTAGCATTGGTTAGGCAACCGTTCCTCATCCACGGTCCGAGTGCAATTGATGCGCCTGCGGCATCCTCATAGACTCTCTCCGTTGGTAGCAGATCATAGCCGCCTGGAGGCGGATTCAAATCGACGTGATGCCAACCATGACCCAACAGGTAAGCGTCCCCTTGGTCAAATGAAACACATCGAGTCACTGGGATGTTCGCACGGAAACCCATTCCGAACTGAGTGCAGCGTTCTAAACCGTCGGCGTCTTGCTCTCGTAATTTGCAGCCCACCGAAAAGATGCCTCGTACCCCAGTGCCGGCTGCGGTTAGCAGTGTTCTCACAGCTGGTGTAAAATGCTCCTCAATTTGCTGACGAAATGCTTCCAGTGGATTTGAAACGTTGCAATCCTGAGCCAGTGGGGTTGGAGAATTTCCAATGGCGACAAGTGCAGCGAGGCCCAGCCCGACCACGCGCCGCAACGCGCTGCGTTGTAATTTCCGAAACAATGTCATGCCATTGATGATGACAGCTCAATTTGGTCGAGCAATCGAGAAGTGCAGTCCAGTGTTGGCGCTGCGTGGTGTCTACCGTCCGCTCTCCCCGACTTTCCTGCCGTAAAGGCCGCCTTTCGAATGCCGCCGACAGCGGACGCTCGTTCGACCACGAACTTGCCCGCGCGCCCTAATTATGA
>JARROF010000067.1:0-13318 GCA_037384205.1 Novosphingobium sp.
CTCAGCCAGATGCCCGGACAGGGTAAATCAGGGTGTCCAATCGTTAGTTTCGCCGCAAGCCTATGCTTGATCAAATTCGTCCACACGGCCTAGGCGCGGCGCATCGTCTTCATACTTGTTATTGTTAGCTATTTTGCCTCAATCAAAAGGACATCCGTGCCGTCACTCCGTAAGTACGCGGCGCAGCATATCGAACGATTTTCGATCCGGCTTTGGCAGGATCAAAATTCGAACTTGACGGGTCGAATGCCTCACCAAAGGAATAGGAAAAGAATCGGAAGTCATTCCCGAAAATCACCACATCCTTATTGGTCAGGTTCTTGCCCCAGAGCGTGAACGTCCACTTCTCGTTTGGAGTCCGGTACGCGATGCTCCCGTTCAGCAGACCTGGAGTCTTCGAGGAGAACGCGGGATCGTCATTCAACTCAAGCTGGTATTTGGACTTATATTGCCAGTCAGCCGATAGTGTCACACTACCGCCATTCGCCAATTCAGCTTCGTACACACCGGTGAGATTCAGCGAATGCTTCGGCGTCTGCCCCGTATTGATTCCGTTGGGTATCCCGGTTTGCACCGGAATGTTGGTTACCCGGCCTTTCTGATAGCTGTAATTGGCACCAAGGCTCAATCCTCTCACAGGATTAACTGTCAATTCAGTCTCGATACCGCGGACTCTGGCCTTGCCAGCGTTGCTGACGGACGAATTGCCATTGTCGTCGGTAAACTGGAACTGAAGGTTGCTATACTGGGCATTGAACGCGGCAACGTTCAACTGAACCCTGTTGTCGAGAAACCGGCTTTTAAAGCCCGCTTCATAGTTCCAGACGAATTCCGGTTCGAGCGCGGGGACAGACGGGTCATTTTCAATCTGAAACGCACCGCTGCGATACCCACGCGAAACGGTTGCATAGAGCATTAGGTTTCGCGAAGGCTTCCAGTCGAGCGTCACGCGAGGCGTGAAGGCCGACCAGCGCTTCGACTTCCTGGCCACGCTGTAACCGCCAGCCGTCCCCATGAATCCGGGATTTTCGATCTGGTTGACCGCGAAGCTCAGATCGCCATCAACGTACCCTTGCACCGTCTTGCGATCGATGGTGAAGCGTCCGCCAGCGATCAACGTGACCTCGGGCGTGATCTTGTAATTGGCCTGGAGAAACGCGGCATAGCTATAGACGTTTGAAAGCTGATACCAGTGCGCTTCCCCCGGCTGGAATAACTCCGGCCTGGTCGCCAGACAGTTTGGATTCACCGTGTACGGATCGATATCCTGGTCAGGCTGGCAGAAAAACAGGGCCTGCTGTACGCCCGCCAAAGTAGCGGGATCGTGCTGCCAGAACCAGGATATGTCGCGGGATTCCTTCTGATACAGAAAGAAGACGCCTCCGACGAAATTGAAACGGCCATCCAGGTCAGACGCGAACCGCACTTCCTGCGAGAATTGATCGAGTTTGCGCGCTTCGGCAAAGGCAAAGATCAGGTGCCCCTGACCAATCTGATCGTTGGGCAATTCGGAGGATCTCGCCTTTCGAAAGGCGCTGATCGACGTAAGCGTGCCGATATCGAAGTTCTTTTCGAACCTGGCACTTATGCCCCAGGACTTGCTGTGGTAACCTCCATTCGAATACTGGTCCGTCACGCGCGAATCCGGATCCGCCACATAGGGAGCGGCGAGCGGAGACGCGCCGATGAATTTGCGGCCCTCTCCGGTTTCATTCACGCGACTATAGTCGCCAGCCAGCAACAGGCTGGCATCGTCGGAAATCAGCCATTTCAGCTTGCCTCTTATCGAAGTGCGATCCACGTCATCTATTCGACGGTCAAGCGTGCGATTATAGGAGGTGCCACTGCGCTTGGTGGTCGTGAAAGCCAGCGAACCAAGCAAGTTTTCCCCTTGATCCAATGCGCTGGTGACGAAGCCCCGCGCCTCGACAAGACCGTAGTTCCCAAGTGATGCTTCCACGCCCCCTTCAAGCTGGGCTCTCGGCTCCTTGGTTACGATCGAAATGCTTCCGCCCGTCGAGTTACGCCCGTTCAGCGTGCCTTGTGGTCCGCGCAAGACCTCCACCCGCTCAATGTCAAACAGGTCGAGATTGAAGTCACCGGCAGATCCATAATAGACTTCATCGACAAAGAGCGCGACCGCCTGATCGGACCCGGGAGCGCTCAGGGCACTGGAACCACCGCGAAGCGCAGGGTTGAGTCGGGAACGCGAGGCCGAATTGATACTGAACCCCGGGATGCGGGGAACGAGGTCGGCCACACTCTGAATGCGGTCACGTTCAACAGTGCCGCTGTCGAACGCGGTAATAGCCAAGGGCGTGTCCTGCAGTCGGCTGGACCGTCGATCGGCCGTAACGATGATATCGGTGATAGCCGTTTCGCTCAGTTGCGTTGCCGTATCGTCACGCCCGGTATTCTTGCTTTCCGGCGCAGTCCCCTGTGCTGCCGCCGCAGATGCACTGAATGCCAGCGGCGCAAATAATGCCAACGCGGCCGAACCACAAACTAAGTTTGCCATCCTTCTCCCCTCTCTCGGTTTGTTATATTTTCTGTATTATTATTCAGATCACTCTTTTGACCTGGAAATTTTTTCTTTAAAAATCAATTCTACTGTACGCAGGTCTCACGGTCGGAGATTAGTCTCCGTTCGAAAAGCCTCGCTACTATTTCCATCCAACGCCGTATGTCTGCCGCTCCCTGGAGCAGAAGGCGGGCTGGCACGGGAGCCGCTGCGTTTGCAGGCGCCTCCCGTGCCTCTCTAAGCTTAGTACAAGCAGGCGCTCGTGTTCTTCATCAGCGGCGCTTCGGCGGGCAGCCCGAAGATCACCGCCGAATAAGGCGCTGCCATGTTTTCCCAGATCGAGAAGGGATGGAGCTTCATGCCCAGAAGACCACGAAGATGCAGTTGCACTTCCTTGTCATCATGCAAGGCCGCGCCGCCGCTGATCTCGAGGAGCTTCAGGACAGCCTCGACCGCCTGCTTCACGGAATAGGACGCCTCGAAGCGGAGCTTGACGCGCAGCTCGTTGCTCACCTGCTCGCCGGAGGAAACAATGTCGTAAACCGTGTTCCAGTTCGCCGGAATACGGGCACACAAGTCGTTGATCGCCGTCGCCGCTTCGGACACACGCGTATGCACATAGAAGGTGTCGGTCATGGCACGGCCAAGCAGTGCGGACGACCGCGAACGATTGTCATCGACATAAGCCTGCAACGCACCTTGCGCCACCCCGGCGTCCGGACCGGCCAGACCGTAGCTCCACATCGTAAACCACGGAATCTGGAAATGCGGGCTGGTGTTGACGAGCTTGCCCGGCTCCTCCTTGTTGTAGAACTGCTCGACGCTCAGGCTGCGATGATCGGGAACGAAGGAGTCGATGTCGACGTCCTTGCTGCCCGAACCCTGCAGACCGACGACGTGCCAGCTGTCCTGATCGAGCTTCCAGTCGGTCGCGGGCACCAGGAAGAACCGCATCTCCCCCGCGTCGTCGTCGGGAATGAGACCTCCGATGATGGCCCAATCGCTATGGTCGACACCACTCAGGAACTTCCAGCGGCCCTTCAGGCGGAAACCGTCCCCCTCGCGGGTGACCTTTCCGGTCGGGGCGAACGACGCGGCGATGCGCGTGTGCCGGTTCTTGGCCCAAAGGTCTTCCTGAGCCTGCTGCGAATAGAAACCACAATACCAGGAGTGACCGCCAAGGATCGATCCTACCCAGGCGCTCGAGGGACAGGCGGAGCCCAGCAGCATCAGGCTCGTAAACCACGCCACCGGATGCACTTCAAGACCGCCCCACTGCTTGGGCTTCATGGCGTCGAAAATGCCCGCATCCTGCATGACCTGCAGGTTTTCATGCGGAACCATGCCGAGTTTTTCGGTTTTGAACTTGTTCGCTTTAAGCTGAGGAAGAATCGCCTTGACCCGCTCAAGATACTGCTCGCTGGCTTCGCAGTATCCGGCTTTAACATCTTCCATGAACATTCTGATATCTCCAAATAAACCTGGCTCCATCCCATTGTCAGGAGACTCCAACGGTCAAAGGGCCTGTGTTCATCTAAGCGAGATCGATGGCAGCGACCTAACTGCAACCTGCCAAATGATTTCTAAAAACGGCCACCACCGTGAATATCGATGCGAACCTCAAGGCTGCGATCCACGGCAGCCCCAGCTCTTCGGCAGCCTTGCCCAGCCGTGCGCTCTGCTCGGTGAGGGCCGCCACAGCAACAGGCTGAGCGCACCGAAACGCCAGCCTTCGAGCATCCCGTCGCGGCCGAAGTGGAAATGGAATTGCCGGCGCGACCGGCGCATTGTGGCTTTCACGGCGGCAAGGTCGCTGCGGATATTCCATGGTCATGGATGAAACCCTGCCCGACCCGCCGATGTGGCGCGCTATATCGGCCAGATCGTAGGCCTATTCATGCACGGGCGCGCAGCCTGGTGGCGCTCGGCGGCTCGGGATCAGACCACTTCGCTGAGCGAAGCGGCAAAGGTATTGATGCGTGTCATCGCCTCACGCAGGACATCGTCCGGCACGGTCAGGGCAACCCGGATCAGCGTCTTCGCGTTTTTACCGAAGGATGTGCCCGGCATGATCGCAACGCCCTGCTCCTCCAGCAGCCTCCAGGCGAACTGCTCGCCATCAAGGCCCGTCCCGGCAACATCGATCATGATAAACATTCCGCCGGAGACCGTGCCAGCCCTGAGGCTGGGGTTCGCGGTCAGCGCCGACGTAATCAGCTCCACGCGCGCGGCATAGCTGCGACACATACGCTCGGCCGTATCGAACGTGCCGCGCAACGCCGCCTCGGTCATGTCAGCGATGAAGGGCTGGTTGCCGAACAGGATCGTCTCGGAAATCGGCAGCAGCTTGGTGCAGAACTCCGCCGGGCCGACCGCCCAGCCGCTGCGAAAACCGGTCGCGGCGTAAGTTTTGGAAATCGATGAGACGACGACGGTCCGCTTGCGCAGTTCCTCGATTTCCAGCGGAGAGGCAAAGTCCTCATCCACGAAGATCAGATCCTCGTAGACTTCGTCCGAAACGATCCACAGATCGTGCTCGCAGGCAATTTCGCCCAGTTCAGCAATCGTCTCACGATCCAGCAAGGCGCCGGTCGGATTATGGGGGGAATTGAGCAGCAGCACACGGCTCTTTGCCGTAATTGCAGCACGCAAATCGTCGGGCTGCATGATGAAACCGTTCTCGATCCTGAGCGGCACCGCTTCGACGACCGCGCCGGGCGCACGCACGACGCCTTCATAAGTCGCATAGTACGGATCGCCGATCAGCACCCCCTCGCCTTCCCCCACCAGCGCGCTGATCACGGCGTAAAGCGCAGTCTGCGTGCCGGGAAATGCCAGGACATTGTCCGTCGTGATCCCGGGATGGAAAGGCTTGTACTTGTCGACGATCGCATCGAGCAGGCCCGCTTCGCCGCGGCCATTGGAATAGTGCGTGCGCCCGCGCAGCATGGATTCATGGCAGACCCGGATCAGCTCGGGATCGACCGGAATATCGGGCTCACCGATCGTCAGCTCGATGATGTCCTCACCATCCGCCGCCCTGGCCCGGGCCGCGTTGTGGATCGCCCACTTTTCCCCGCCGAGGTCGGCAAGGCGGTCGGTTATTCCGGCATAGCGCATGATGTCAGTCTCTGTTCTTCGTGTGGTGCCGGGACCTGCGAGAGGGCACCGGCAGGAAGCCCCAGCAGGCGTTCACCGGCTTCTAAGGCAAGCTCAGGCAGCATGGCCTGATTGTAGAGCCCCGAGTTCAGCGAGCCTTCCATCCAGAGGCCGTCGATCAGCCCGTTAAGCGCAATCGCATGGCGCTTGCACGCCGCGGCGCCGTGCCCAAGGCCATGGGCAGCCAGAACCGGCTCGATCAGGGTTTCGAGCACGGTGAGAAACTCCCTGTACCCCTCGCGGTGAATGTCGGCGAAATAGGTGTCGGAGCGGACCCTGCCGATAAACGTCGCCCAGAGCGACACATTGCGTTCGGACAAGTTGGGCCGGGTCATGTTCGCCCGCAGGAAATGGCCTAACTGTACCGCAGGCCCACCTTCATATTGCCGCGAACTCTCGCTCGCCTGAGATGTGAGCTGCCCGATCAGATAGGCATAGGCATTCTTGATCAGTTCGTCCTTGCTGCCGAAGTAGTGCCGGACGAGCCCCACCGTTACCCCCGCCTGTTCGGTGATGCGACGCACGGTAGCTCCATGCAGACCATCACGCGCGACACAGGCCAGCGTCGCTTCCATCAGGCTGCGGCGGCGATCATCAAGCGTGAGACGTTGAAACGCTTTACGGCTCATATTCTGGGGCCTCGAAAGTAGTAGCGCTCCCTGCCTCCACGCCCACTGTTATACAAATGAATAACAATATATCAAGGGGCAGGGCCGTGCAGTCAGTACCCCTGCTCCCGATCCACGGCGAGACTGAGCGGGCGCCCCGCAAGCAATTCGCGCGCCGATTGCACCGCCTGCTCGGACACGACATGGGGCGTTGCATCGCTGGCAATATGGGGCGTGATGCGCAGGCGCGGATCCTGCCAGAAGGCATGTTCAGTCGGCAAAGGCTCCTGCACGAAGACATCGAGACTGGCTCCGCTCAACTGCCCGCTGTCGAGAGCGTCGATGAAGTCTTCGACATGCAGATGCTCCCCCCTGCCGATCTGTACCAGCCAGGCGCCTTGCACGAGCCTGCCGAACAGATCCTTGTTGAGAATATCGTGAGTTTGCGAAGTCAGCGGCAGCACATTGACCAGCGTATCCGCACCGGTAGCAGCCCGCATGACGGCATCGTCCCCGGTGAAATATGTAACGCCCTTGACCGGTTCCCGCGGAGGACGGCGGCAGGCAGCGGTGACGGTAAAGCCCAAGGCCGCCAGCGCCTGCGTCACGGCAGCGCCCATCGAACCGTGGCCGAGAACGGCGACTGTCCGGTGGTGCGGCGGACGCAGCGGCAGAGGGGCCCATTGCGCGTCCGCCTTGTGCCCCTGATACGCGCCGAAATCGCGCTCCACATGCAGCACTTCGTGAACGGCGTAACCGGCCATCAGATCAGCCTGATAGGGATCACGAACCCGGCAAATGGTCACCTGCTCGTCGAGGCCGGGATGGCCCAGCAGATCATCGACACCCGCACCGACCGACATCGCCATTTCCAGATTCGGGTACGGCGCAAAAGCCTCGGCCCCGGGCAGCCAGCAGACAGCGAAACGAATCGCGGCGGGATCACTCACTTCATCGGGATTGAGCAGGCGCACGTCGTCTGCCCGGCCTGTCAGGTCGAGATTGTAAAACGTCTTCAGATCGAACGTATCACTCAACAGAACGCCGTGGATTATTCCCGGGTTCGCCATCTTGCACAATCTCCTGACAGGAACACCCTGGCTGCCGGCATTTCCGCATCCGGCTGCATCACCGTCGCGCGCACCGCGACGACGCGACATCTCAACTTCGCACTTGCGCGGCAGCCCAAGTTATACAAACGTATAGGAACGAGTAAAGCCGGGTTTGATGCCGGTCAACACAGCCGAAGCCCCGCGACCCTGGGCAGACGGCAAATCGCGCCGGGCTTCTTCGGCAGGCCTTCCGGCATCGAACCCAGCGGGCGGCAGCAAGCCGCTGACAACAAGCGAGGATATGATGGCAACCAGTTGCGAAACCCCGGCGATGAGTGATGCGGAATATCAGGTGCGCGTGGATCTCGCCGCATGCTACCGACTGGCTGCCCACTATAAGATGACCGACCTCATCTACACCCACATCACCGCGCGGGTTCCGGACGAGCCGGGGCGTTTCCTGATCAATCCCTACGGCTTCCTGTGGGAAGAGATCACCGCCAGTTCGCTCGTGAAGATCGATGTGGAGGGCAACAAGGCCGCCCCCAGCCCGCACCGCGTAAATCCGGCTGGCTTCACCATTCACAGCGCCATTCATACCGGGCGCGAGGATGCCCACTGGGTGATGCACACCCATACCCGCTCCGGGGTTGCGGTATCGTGTCTGGCCGACGGCCTCCTGCCGACGAACCAGATCGCGCTGCAATTCCATGAGCGGCTGGGATATCACGACTACGAAGGTGTTGCGCTCAATCTGGGAGAGCGGGAGCGGATTGTAGCCAGCCTGGGCATGCATCCAGCCCTGATCCTCAAAAACCATGGCCTGCTGACAGTTGGGCCGGATGCCGCACAGATGTTCTCGAACATGTTCAACTTGTGCCGCGCCTGCGAAATTCAGGAATCAACGCTGGCGATGGGCATGCCGATCCAGAAACTGGATGAGACCACAATGCGCCGCGCCACTGAACAAATTGTCCAGATGGCCTATGTCGACGGCGACGTTCAACTGGAATGGGAGGCGCACATACGGCTTTTGGATCGCCTCGATCCGGGTTTTCGAAACTGATTACCGGCCAGCCCAAGCATGCCTCTGCAAGTGGCCTTCACGAGAGAAGCAACGCCGGACGCAGGCGATCCGCGCCCGCCAAGGCGCTTGACATCACATGGCTGGCTACATAGCCTAACCCTAATGCCGATGAAAATTGGCTTCCTTGAACAAAAATAACAAGCTAAATTTTGTCTGTGGGTGAATTCTCGCCTGCAGCCTCTTGGGAGAGTGCGGCGGTGTAGCGCTCTTGGCGCCGTTGTATGACGGTTATTTTCGCTTGCGGGATTCCGACAGATGGCTTTTTTGCCGCCTTTCGCCTGCCACAAGTCGATGTTGCGCCACCGTTTGATGCTGATCCGTGATGCGGAAACAGGGCGAGAGCTATGTTTTACACGTCGGGTATTGTTGCTCGGCTTTGTGGGCCTGTGAACACGCGGCCTGCCAAACAAGGAGCACATTGAATGTATGTTTCGCACACTCTTGATTGTAGTGGTCTTTCGAATGCCCCGGCCGTTCTGCGCATCAAGCAGGCGCTGGTAGGCCGCAAAACCGGCGCGCCCCGTATCGGCGTGCTGGTCAGCGAGGACTGCGACATGGAGCGCATTGCCGGCTCCTTGGGATCTGCGGTCAATCAGGTTCGCCTGCTGCCCGCCACCAGGCAATGATCGACACGAACATGAAATAGACGATGACGGCCTGACCTTGGCCTGATTTTTGCGTTGAAGCGATACCTGGCCTGAAAATCCCCGGGCAGATTGACATGCGACCATCGCGATTGTGGCTGCTGCGACAATCGCGGTGTCAGGAAAGCAACATCAGAGGGGGTGTTGCGTTCTGCAAGAAGGAAACATGATGGCTATTGCCTCTGGTGCCGAGATAATTCCCGACCAGGATAAAAGTACACCCAAACCCGAAGCGCCCAGCTATGCGTTCGACCCGAGGGATCCGTGGACGCAAACCTTCCAGCAGGGCCTGGAGCGGGCCGGGCTGCAGGGGAAAGCCGTTTACGAAGTGGGCATCGGGACGGGTATCAATGCCGCGTTCGTGCTGCGTTTCTGCGGCGCATCCGTATTCTATGGCAGCGATCTGGATCCGCGCCTTGTAGAGCTTGCTGAACGCAATCTCATCAGCCTTTCGCCCGAACACGCCGACTTGTTCCAGCCCGTAAAAGGTGCCGTCAGCCTGATCGACACGGATGAGGCTCGCGCGAAAATCGCCCAAACGGACGTCGTCATTGCCTGCCTGCCGCAGGTGGGAGATCCCAACGACGTGCGCTTCTCCGCCTTCCGCGAGGAACAGGACGTAGCCCTCCCCGAAAGCGCCGAAGAACAGGCCCATGACCATATCGCGCACTATTATCCCTGGGCGATGTTTGACGAATATCCCTTCAATGCCGTGGGTCTGGGATTGAACGAAGCGCTTCTGCGCCGCATTCGCGAGTATGCGCCTGCCGCAGAAGTCGTCATGAATTTCGGCTGCCGTATCGGCACCGACCTGATTTTCGAAATGTTCAGAGCCAACGGATTCGAGCCGGAAAAGATCGCATCGCGCATTGTGCGTCAGGATGCCGGCACGGACATTTCGTTCTTTGTGGCGCTTGAAGGCGCGCTGCAGGGCACAGGCCTTGAAAAGGAGTTCATGTGCTATTTCTTCGCAGATGAAGACGGCAAGGCGCGCCTTTCCGCCCATCAGGCACAAGACCTGCTGGATAAGGACGCAGATGCTCCGCTCTATCACGAAGTCTGCGTAGTGCAGGCCCGCCCTGTTCAGGCCGTGACAAACGGCATCTCGGCCTGAACCACGCCCACCCCCGACAGGATCACTGCCGGGGGTGGGAAATTTCCCACGCCAGGCCTTTCAAAGCCCGGCATCCGCCTCATTCCGAAGCGATCTGACTGCGGCACGCTGATCGACGGCATTTCGAAGGCCGAAAAGCACAACGTCTCGATTGTCATTCATGACGGTCGGATCGTTTCATCGGCAAGTATTCTCGGCAGTTCTGGCCTGGTAACCTGCACGGCTTTCGACGGAGCCATGGGAAGGTGTCGCCAATGCCCGCACGATGCTGCTCTCGGCCCGCGTGTCGGCGGCTATACGCCGGCTGTCGTGCCGCTGCGGCGGGCCCGTCTACAAGCAGGACGGACAGATCATTCCCTGAATTCAGCCTGTTTCGCCCTGCTCAGCCGGGCTCAAGCACCATGGTCGCTGCCGCCGTGTTCGAAATCGGGATATGATAGTTGCGGTGGGTTTCTGTCATGCCGTCGCCCAGAGCGCCGCGCGCGGCGATCCAGTTGAGGATTTCAACGCCCTGCGATCCGGCCAGCCGCACGATCTCCTTCGTGGTATCCTTGACCAGCGCGTCCGGATCGGCGGCCAGATTATCCATGCAGAACTTGTCATAGTCCGGGTTCATGAAACCCGCCCGCTCTCCGTCGAGCTGGTGCGACAGACCGCCTGTACCGATTACAACGATCCGCTCGTCACCCTGCCAACTCTGCAGCGCACGATGAACGCTGCGCCCCAAAGCCAGGCAGCGCCTGGCTGAAGGCAGCGGGAACTGCACGGTATTGATCGCGATGGGCACCAGCCTGACCGGCCAGGCCTCCACATCGGGGTAAACCAGTTCGAAGGGGATCGACACCGAGTGGTCGACCAGCATCGACTGGCACGTGGTGATATCGAACTCATCACTCACGAGCTGTTCGATCACATGCCAGCTCAGCTCGGGATGCCCCAGGAAGGACTTGAAGAGCGGCAGCCCCCAGCCCTCATCCTCGTTGCGGTACTCGCTCGCCGCACCGACCGCGAATGTCGGCATCTTGTCGAGGAAGAAATTGAGACCGTGATCGTTGTAGAAGCACACCGCCACATCCGGTTTCGCTTCGGCAAGCCAGTCACGCACCGGCGGGAAACCGTCGAAGAAAGGCTTCCAGTAAGGCTCCTGCTGATCCCCGCGTTGAATGGCGCCACCAATGGCGGGCACATGGCTGGTGAAATAGCCGCCTACAATATGGGCCATGGTTCAGTCCTCCATCTTTTCGGGGACAGCCTGATCGAGCAGCATCTGCTTGAAAGCCTCGACGCTCATGCCAGTCTGCTGCGCGCCCACATCCTGAACGTTGAGACCGAAGATGCCAGCCAGCTTGGCCAGATAGTAGATATTGCCCCCCACCGCGATCATAGCAAGCACATTGCGGGCACGTACGGCCTCGCGCTGCTCGGGCGTCAGTCCGAACCGCGTGCAGTAGGCCTCCTCGTCCGCGAGGAATGCCTCGCGATTGCGGGCTTCGTTGAACGAATAGCACATTGCATTGAGCTGATAGCCTTTGCCCGCCGCGTGCCCATCGAACAGCGTCGTGCCGGGAATCCGCATGTCGGGAACCGAAACCACTGTCATTTTCCCTGCCTTTCCATCCTCGCCTTGTGATATGCAGTGACCCATGACGGCAATTTTCCGGGACGTCTTGACCTAGGTCAAAACCGACGTCTCCTCACCCTTGGACAACAGACAAGTGTAGTGAATTAGTCATTTCTTATAAGCAGGAATTGCACCTGATACGCCCTGACCGCTGTTCTTCATCCCCAGCACGCCCGCTTCCGGCACTGCCCGTCTTTGCCATGCTCCCGCCGGTGCTTATAGGCTGGAGCATATTCGCACGGCCTTCCGGGCCGGGCTGATCGTGCAAGGCCTGATGGCCAGTCACACCCCTAAACCAGTCACACCCCAGAAGCCGTAGGAAACTTCACGGCGAAGCAGATGAACGCGCAGGCCTTGCGCAAAAGCGAAAAGATAGTGCAGATGCGCTGCCCTTTGACTTCGGTCGCAGCATCGTTGCCACAAGACGGCTGCGTTGTTAGGGGCCCAACTCGCTATAATTCATAGTAAAAGAGCAACGCATCTGAAGCGTCGCCACGAGAGGGCCTGAGTATGAACGTCCACTCCGCCAAACGGCCGTCCCTACCCGGCTTGCCCCGCCTTGCCGCCACGGCTTCCGCTTTGGCCATGGCCCTGACCGGCATCGAACCGGCACGGGCACAGGAAGGGGAACCGGGTGGCGCCATCGTTGTGACAGGCAACGGACTCGACGATGGTCCCGCTACTCCCGCCTACGACGTGACGACGCTCGGGCGCGACGCTGTTATCTCCAGTGCATCCGGGCGGATCGAGGATGTGCTGTCTTCGGTCGCCGGATTTGCGCAGTTCCGCCGCTCCGACAGTCGCTCGGCCAACCCTTCGGCGCAGGGTGTAACGCTACGTGCGCTGGGCGGCAACGCTTCCAGCCGAACGCTTGTGCTGCTCGACGGCGTGCCCGTCGCCAATCCCTTCTTCGGCTACATCCCACTCTCCGCGCTGCCCCCCCACCGGCTTGCCGGTGCGCGTATAGTGCGGGGAGGCGGTACGGGCGCTTTCGGCACCGGCGCCGTTTCCGGCACGATCGATCTGACCAGCGCCGGGCCGGACGACATCGGCCTCATCAATGGCGAAGCCCTGATCGACGATCGCGGCGAGACGCAACTGTCCGCCACCGTCGCCCCCCGGCTGGGCAAAGGCTTCCTTGTTGCCGGTGTGCAATGGGACAAGGGCAAGGGCTTCTGGACAACCCCGAAGGAACAGCGCGTGGATGCCTCGGTGCGGGCTGCTTACGAGTCACTGTCGGGTAGCCTGCGCGCCGTTGCTCCGCTGACGGGCACAATCGAAATCCAGGCCTCGGGCTTGATCTACAACGACGACCGGACGCTGCGCTTCAAAGGAGCGGACTCCACGTCGTCAGGCCAGCAGGGCAGCCTGCGGCTGGTTGGCCGGGGAGACTGGCAGTTCGACGTTCTGACCTATATTCAGGCCCAGAACTTCTCGAACATCGTCATCAGTTCCAAGAGCTACAAGAAGGCTCTTGATCAGGCCAGAACGCCGACGCTTTCCATCGGCGGC
>JARROF010000068.1:0-13580 GCA_037384205.1 Novosphingobium sp.
ATTACTGGAAGCAGGAAGGCGGCCGCTGGATTCAGGCCGGTTGAGCTTCAACGCCGTCAGTTGGACCATGTGCCATTTGTGTCGAGCAAAGTCGGGACACGCTACTTCAAACGCTATCGTGTCCCGATTTTGCCCGACACAAGCGTTCCGGAGAGGGGCTGCATCGTTCGCGCCAGCTTGCCGCGCGGCGCAAACCCCGCTAGGGGCGCGCGCGGCAAATAACACTCTCCACTTCGCAAGGAATGAACCATGGCGGTTACCCGCACCTTCTCGATCATCAAGCCCGACGCCACCCGCCGCAACCTGACCGGCGGTGTGACCAGGATGCTGGAAGAAGCCGGCCTGCGCGTCGTCGCTTCCAAGCGCATCCAGATGACCAAGGAGCAGGCCGAGGGTTTCTACGCGGTCCACAAGGAACGCCCGTTTTTCAACGATCTCGTATCGTTCATGATCTCGGGTCCGGTCGTCGTGCAGGTGCTGGAAGGCGAAGACGCCGTCAAGCGCAACCGTGACGTGATGGGCGCCACTAACCCGGCCGATGCCGCCGAAGGCACCATACGCAAGACTTATGCGGAATCGATCGAGGCCAATTCGGTCCACGGTTCGGATTCGGACGAGAACGCTGCGATCGAGATCGCCTATTTCTTCAAGCCGGAAGAAATCGTCGGCTGATTCAGGGTTAATTATTGGTAATAATGGTAAAGGCCGCCGGAAACGGCGGCCTTTTCTTTTGGTGCGACTCGTGTCTGGGTATTATTCCTTAGGGGTCGGCTGCCTTGCCGGACTGGGCGGCAGGCTTCACTTTCGCGATCAGCTTCCCGTCGATCAGCGGCTTCGCCTGTTCGTCGGGAAGGGAATAGGTTTCGTCCTTTTCCTTCCAGAACTTTGCGCCGTAGGGGGGCCCGTGCAGCTTCAGCGTCTTAACCTGCATGTTCGTGTCCTTAGTGGTTGGAAAGCGTTGAAAAAGCCATGCGCAGAAAGATGAAGGGCCGGACGATCTTGCCGTCCGGCCCAATTCTTTTGTGGCAACCCGGACAGCATGGCCTAGCCGGTTGGAGGGCGGGGTGCCTGCCAACTCAATGTGACAGGGACGGTAGGCGGGCGACGGCTATCCCCTTTAAATCGCCGCCTGTTCGAACCAATGGCCAATCCCGCTGGGAGACCACGCATTGCTGCACTTGCGAAATAACACCAATTTGTCTAGTTAACATATTATTATATAGCTAACACTGGGTAGCTTCCGCCGATTCTGGCAATTATGGAACTCGTCATGGTACTGTGCCCAGTTCTGAAAAGGCGACGCCGAAAATCTCTACGCCGACGCGGCTACCTAGTTCCGTCGTGCCGGTGATCTCGAATTCGCGGCCATCACAAACCAGCCGGTCCAATGGAGAAATCGTCGCTGCTCGCGCCGTCCAGCGGACCCGCCAGAAAAGACCGAAGGAGAGTTTATGCCCATGATTTCTGTCCGATATGCCGGCCTAGCGGCAGGTGAGGCTTGGAAATGATCCGCAGGACAATTCTGGTCGCCGCTTCGGTTTCTTTCCTGGGGGCTATGCTGACATCTTTCATGGCTCATGCGGGCAGCGCGCGCGCGCCTTTTGGCGAAAGTGCGGCCAGGAGTCAGTGACTGGCCCTGTAAAGCTGCGTATTCCCATCTACAGTCTATGGTTGCTGGCAGGCGCGGTTGGGCTTGTGCTCGTATTTGCCGTGACCAATTGCCATTCGCAGCCCGTGCCTGAAGCGCAGACTCTCGATCAGGCTGCGGGAACGGCCGATGCCGCTGGTGATCTGTCCTTCCGGTATCGCATACCCGGCGCGGATACCGGGAATAGCGTTTGATCCAGGCCGGATTGTTGCGGCTCTCTCTCTGCAAAGAGGAGATCCGCGATGCAAGGAACGGGTGAGGCAGGGGAAGCTTGCCGCTTTGAGTTCAATTTCGATGAGAAGACCTTCGAAGAGCTTCAAGGTCGGCGATACTGCAAGCTTCCCTGTAAACGGCAGCCCGAAAGGCTTTCCCTTTGTCGGAACGCCGGTCGAAGTGTATGACGATCACGTGATGATGGCCGGATATCCGCAAGAGCCGGAGAAGCTCTTTCGCGGCACGCGTGAACGTAGCCCGCGGCGGACTACTCGGAAATCTGATCCGGCTCGCTGGGCCGCTTGATCCAGCGCAAGGCGCAAAACCCGCGCCGAGGCTACTTTGGCGCATCTTACTGGGAGAAGCCTGAATGTCGCACAAGCTCCACGAACTCGCGATAGAATTTCCGGACGACGTTGATCTGCTGCACAGCCTCAAGATGACGAAGGGGCATTTCGCTGCGCTTGCTGACCGCTACAACGAAGTGAACCATGCGATCATGCGCATCGAATCCGAACTCGATGCCGCTTCGGACGAGCGTCTGGAGGAACTCAAGAAAGAGCGGCTTTCGCTGCTGGACCGGATCGGTGAAGTGGTCCGCGAGGCCCGTCACACCGCAGCCTGACGAACATCGTCAGAATTGGTCGGCCGCGTCCATCAGTACGGTGAGCCGCCTCGGCGCGATGGCCCGCCATGAGCGGGCGAGCCATTCCTCGATGGCCTTCCAGTCATGCCTGCCGGTGTCGAGCCGGATGCCGATCCAGCCGTCGCCGAAATAGGCAGGGCGGAAATAGCCTTCCTCGTCTTGCTCGATCAGCATGGCCTGTTCATCCGCGCCGCTGATCTTGGCGAGCAGGGCGATCCGGCCGTCGCCGTGATGGTCGGCCATGAAATAGGCGAATTTCTTGCCTTTCATGACGCCGAAGCATGGCATGCCATGGCTGGAGACCTCGTCTGTTTCGGGCAAGGCCATGGCACGGGCACGCACTTGTTCGAGCAGCCATTCGGGGTCGCGCTCACGCGTGACCAGCTTCGCCAGACAGCGCGAATAGAGCTGATGCTCGGCAATCAGCACGCGTGCGGCCAGGGCCTCGGGCGTGTCGCCCGGCAGGATCGCGACCGGGGTCTGGCCGAGGATCGGCCCGTCGTCGAGTTCGGCGGTAACGAGGTGGACAGTCACGCCGCCATGGCTGTCACCCGCCGCGATGGCGCGCTCGTGCGTGTGCAGGCCTGTATATTTGGGGAGCAGGGAAGGATGGATGTTGACCATGCGGCCTTCCCAGCGGCTTACGAATTCCGGCGTCAGGATACGCATGTATCCGGCCAGCGCGACCCATTGCGCGCCCGATTGCCGAATTGCAGCGTCCATGGCGGCATCATGCCCGGCGCGTTTCATGCCCTTGTGCGAGAGGGCGAAAGTGGGAACGCCTTCCGCTTCGGCTAGCGCCAGCCCCTTGGCATCGGGATCGTTGGCGGCGCCAAGCACGATCTCGTAGGGGCAGTCCTCCGCCCGGCTGGCATAGAGCAGGGCGGCCATGTTGGTGCCGCTGCCCGATATCAGAACGGCGACTTTGGCCCGCTCGCAATACCGTTCAGGCAAGATGAACGGCCTCCCAGCCCTCACGGGCGGACCAGTCGTCGGCGCGGCCTTGCACTGTGCAGCCTTTCTCGCCGGGCTCGATCGCGCCGATCACGAAGACGTCTTCCCCGGCCGATTCCAGCTCGGCCTTGAGCATGCCGGCATCCTGCTGGTTGACGGCAAGGACCATGCCTATGCCGCAGTTGAAGGTGCGTGCCATCTCGGCCGGTTCGATATGACCCTGCGCCTGCAGGAACGCCATCAGCCGCGGCTGCACCCAGGCGCCGGCATCGATGCGCGCATGCAGGCCTTGTGGCAGGACGCGCGGGACATTCTCCAGCAGGCCGCCGCCGGTAATGTGGGCCAGCGCGTGGATGCGCCCGGCGCGGATGAAGGGCAGGAGGCTCTTCACATAGATGCGCGTGGGAGCGATCAGCGCGTCGATGAGCAACGTGTCCTGATCGAACAGGGCCGGGCGGTCGAGCTTCCAGCCCTTGTCAGCCGCAAGGCGGCGCACCAGCGAATAGCCGTTCGAATGCACGCCGGACGAGGCAAGCCCCAGCAGCACGTCGCCGGCCGAAACGCGGTCTCCGGTAAGTTGCTCGCCGCGTTCCACGGCGCCGACGCAGAAACCGGCAAGGTCATAATCGCCCGCGGCATACATGCCCGGCATTTCCGCGGTTTCGCCGCCGATCAGCGCGCAACCGGCCATGCGGCAGCCTTCGGCGATCCCGGCAACGACGCGCTCGGCCACGCCGTTCTCCAGCTTGCCGGTCGCGAAATAGTCGAGGAAGAACAGCGGCTCGGCGCCCTGCACGATCAAGTCGTTCACGCACATGGCGACAAGGTCGATGCCTATGTGGTCGTGCCGGTCATGGTCGATCGCGAGCTTGACCTTGGTGCCCACCCCGTCGTTCGCGGCGACCAGCAGCGGATCCTTGTAGCCGGCCGCACGCGGATCGAAGAAGCCGCCGAAGCCGCCCAGTTCCGCATCGGCGCCAGGGCGCGCGGTTGATTTCGCGAGCGGCGCGATGGCTTTTACCAGCGCGTTTCCGGCCGCAATCGAGACGCCGGCCTGCTCGTAAGAGTAGCTCTTCTGGGAGTTATCATCGGACATTCGCGCCGCCTAGCGCTTTACGTCTTGGATTTCCATCGCCGTTTGGGCAAAAGGCCCCCGGTTTCGACAATGGCGTTTATACACTCTCCCGAATTCCTGCGGCCGGTCCGCAACGGACTGGCCCTCAATGGACGGGCAAGGCGTGCAGCCGTCTTGCTCGCGGTTTCGGCCGTCGTGGGAGTGACCGCCATCGGCGGCGCACGACTCATGGCGCAGATAGAGGGCGATCGCGGTATCGCCCCGCTGGTCAATTCAGAGGACATCCAGGTCGACGACATTTCCGTGGACGTGTCCGCCAAGACCGGCGCGGACGCGCGGCTGGAAGGCTGGAAGCAGGCCGAAAAGCTTGCATGGAAGAAGCTGGGCGGGCCAGCCATGCCGTTCGGAGCGATCGATGCGATGGTCTCCTCGGTTGTGATCGAGCACGAACAGGTCGGGCCGCACCGCTATATCGCCAAGCTCGGCGTGGTGTTCGACAAGACCAAGGCCGGGCAGTTCGTCGGAGGGCAGGGCAGTGGCATCGCCCGTTCCGCGCCGATACTGGTGATTCCGGTGCTCTATTCGGGCGGCGTGCGGCAAGTGTTCGAGGTGCGCGGTCCCTGGCAGCGGGCCTGGGCTGAATTTCAGGCGTCCTCCAGTCCGGTGGACTATGTCCGGCCTGTCGGCGCCGGCGGCGAATCGCTGGTGCTGACCGCAGGTCAGCCCGGCCGCCGCAGCCGCCTGTGGTGGCGCACGCTGCTGGGCCAGTTCGACGCCGCTGACGTAGTGACGCCGGTTGCACGGCTGGAACGGCAATGGCCGGGGGGCCCGGTCAAGGGTACGTTTACGGCTCGCTATGGCCTCGACAATACATTCCTCGGCAGCTTCACAATGACGGCGGGTAGCGAGGAAGAGCTGCCGCGCATGCTCGACCGGGCCGTGGAGCGTATCGACGGACTTTACCGCGATGCCTTGGCGAAAGGCGTGCTTCGGCCCGATCCAACGCTCAACAGCGGCCGCGCCGCGCTGGATCGGGCTTTCGATCAGCTCAGCGCTGCGCTGATGCCGCAAGACGATACACCGTCCGGTCCCGCACCGCAGGACGCGCCGTTGCTTCCGGCGGAAAATGTCTCGGGCGTTTCTGCGGAAACCGTCTCCGTCCAGTTCGCGACGCCCGATGCCGCGGCCGTCGACGGGGCGCTTGCCGCCGTGCGCGGCGTTCCCGGCGTGCAGGGCGCGGCGACTGTCAGCCTGGCGATCGGCGGCACTTCGGTCATGCGCGTCACCGTATCGGGCGGGGCAGACCGTCTCGCCGCCGCCTTGCGTGCACAGGGCTGGAAAGTCTCGAGCCTCGGCGGTGTTCTGAAGATCACCCGTTAGGTCTGCCATGAGACAGATTGCCCTTCCGCTGTCCGCCGCGAGCGACAGTCCGCCGCGCATTGTCGTGGGCAATGCCAATAGCGGCGTGCTCGACGCGCTGATGGAGCCGCACAAGTGGCCCTTCCATACCGCGATCCTCACCGGGCCGCCGCGTTCGGGCAAGTCGCTGCTGGCCCGCTGGTTCGCCGAATCGGGACTGGGTGACGCGGTGGACAATGCCGAGACGCTGGACGAGGACGCCCTGTTTCATCGCTGGAACAGGGCGCAGGAAAGCGGGCGTCCGCTGCTGATCGTGGCCAGGCGGCCGCGCGGCGTGGGGGAGGGCTGCTGGCAGGTGCGCCTGCCCGATCTCGCCTCCCGCCTGGGTGCCGCGCTGGACCTTGAAATCGGCGAGCCCGACGATGCGATGCTGAAGGCGCTGATAGAAGTTCATGCCGAGATGCGCGGGCTGGTTCTCGACGATTCCGCAATGCAATATCTTGCAGGACGGTGTGAGCGTAGCCATGTGGGCGTGGAACGTCTGGTCGCCGCGATTGACCGGCTCAGCCTGGAGCGCAAGCAGCCGCCGACAATGGCGATCTGGCGAGAGGCTCTGGCGGAAACGAAAAGCGGCGGCCTCAGCGAGGAGTGAGCGCCGCGGCCAGGCCCAAAACATGCCCCGTTTCGGGCAAAAGGTTGCATCGCGGCCCGATTGATGGGAATTACGGAACATGATGGGTAACCTGATCCGCTATCTGGACTCTGTCGTGGCACGCGATCCCGCGCCCCGTTCGCGCTGGGAAGTGCTGCTCTATCCGGGCGTCTGGGCGCTGTTCTGGCACCGGATCGCGCATGTCCTGTTCAATGCGCGCCTGTTTTTCCTGGCGCGCGCGGTGAACCATTTCTCCCGCTTCCTCACCTCGATCGACATCCATCCGGGTGCCACTATCGGCAAGAACTTTTTCATCGATCATGGCTTCACCGTGATCGGCGAGACGGCGCATATCGGCAACAACGTGACGATCTACCAGTGCGTCACGCTGGGCGGTTCCAATCCCACCAACGGCGTGGGCGGCAAACGCCACCCGACGCTGGAAGACAACGTGATCGTGGGATCGGGCGCGCAGATCATTGGCCCGGTCACGGTGGGCAAGCGCGCGCGGATCGGCGCCAGCGCGGTCGTTACCGAAGACGTGCCCGAAGGCGCGACGATGATCGGCGTCAAGGCGCGCTCCACGCTGATGAGGGCAGAGACCTACGCCAAGGAGTTCATGCCCTACGGCACGCCCTGCAAGGAACCGTGCGAGCCGGTGGGCAACCAGCGCGTGGATGAGCTGGAAGAGCAGGTCGCGGCCCTGCGTGAGCAGGTGGAGGCGCTGCTGGCCGCCCATGAGGAACTGGCGGGCGAGGCGGATCAGCCGAGCGAACCGGCCTGCAAGGGCGTCTGAACCATATGGCGGCAGGCCCGGCCGGTTCGGCGAATCCCGCTTCCGCCAGTGTCTTAGCTTTTCCGGGGCGCAAGCCGCTGCAGGTCGGGTTCGACCGGCTGGAACTTCAGCGCATTCTCGATCTCTACGGCCGCATGGTCGCTGCCGGGTTCTGGCGCGACTATGCGATGGATTTCGGCAAGGACGCCGCCAATTTCAGCGCCTTCCGCCGCGCCGCCGAACGCCCGCAGGCCCGCATCGAAAAACGCCCCAGCCTGCGCGGAAAACAGGGCATGTGGACGCTGTTCGGCGAATCCGGGCAAGTGCTCAAACGCGGGCATGAACTGACAGGCGTGCTCAGCCCGTTGGAGCGGAAATTGCTGAAAGTGGTGGAGGGGTGAGCTGAACCTCAGGCGAACGTCGCTCTCTCGTCCGAAAGGGCCTGTTGCGCATTCGACACGTTCGCGACGATGCGCAGAAGAAACAGCGCCGATACGATCCACAGGCAAACGCCGCTCAGGTTGAGGACATGATTGACCCCGATCGGCGTGATGATCTTCAAATTTGTTAAAAAATTGAAGATTTCGATGACACCGATGAAGCTGACCAGCAGTGTGCCCGCCAGAAGGCAGGTCCACCAGATGGAAACCTCCGTCACGCTGGCCTTCGCCTGCCATTCGTCCTCTCCATGGCTGCGGTTCCACAGTTCGCGCATGGCCGCGAAGGGGATGAAGAGATTGGCCACCGGCACGAAGAAGCTCGCAGTCGACCATGTTGGGCCGGCGGCAAGGCCGGTCAGCCCCGAGTCATGGAGGTTTGACAGGGCCTTGTAGAACCACATGAGAAATGGCGGCAGGCAAATCAGGAAGATGACAACGCCCAGAAGGCCAATGATTCCCCGCAGCCCTATGGCCATCATCCAGGCCGGCCCGTACGTCCCGCCCGTAAAAACAAGGCTCAAGAGCCAACCGCTGGCGATCGCATAGGCCGCCCAGACCGCGATATAAATCCATATCACCCCGCGCGTGAAGCGCGAGAGTGTGAGCAGCCGGGCGTTGTCACGCCTGTCGAGATAGCTTCGCAAGTTGTTGCCCCGTGTTTCCCTATCGAAGGGATGCCGTCTCGCGGGTGTCGCGTCAATTCGCGATTACAAAATGTTAACTCTGCGATTTCAGTAGCATAGATAGCGCGTAGTGCGTTTGCTCCATGCCGTTTTCCAGCACATGATCGCCCGCGAATTCGCGGATGCGGGGCCAGGCCGCCGCGAAGCCTTCCACGGTGCAATCGCTCTGCGGCAGCAGCACACCGTCGTTCATGGTGATGAAGGCGCTCTGGAATACGCCGCCGCCCGCCGCGACGATGGCGTCGGTCGGGGCATCCTTGGAGACGAGGAACAAGGCTGCGGGCACCACGCTTTCCGGCTGGAACGCGTTGTAGGCCTCATCGGGGAAGATATCGGCGGTCATGCGGGTGCCGGCGGTGGGGGCGATGCAGTTCACGCGGATGTCGTGCCTGGCGCCCTCCAGCCGCAGGGTGCGGGCGAGGCCGAGAACGCCCGCCTTGCCCGCGCCGTAGTTCGCCTGCCCGAAATTGCCGCCGAGCCCGGTGGAGGAGGTCGTCATCAGCACGCGGCCATAACTCTGCGCGCGCATCGTGTTCCACACCGCCTTGGTGGCAAAGGCGCTGCCGATCAGGTGGACGCGCAGCACCAGTTCGAAATCGGCCGGGTCCATCTTGGCGAACGTGCGATCGCGCAGGATGCCCGCGTTGTTGATCAGGATGTGGATGCCGCCCCAGGTCGACAGGGTGCGCGCAGCCATCGCTTCCATCTGCGCGAAATCGGACACGTCGCCGCTATCGGCCATCGCCTCGCCGCCCGCCGCGCGGATTTCCTCCACCACGGCCAGCGCAGCGTCCGAATGGCCAGTGCCGTCGCGCGCGGCGCCAAGATCGTTCACCACCACTTTCGCGCCGCGCCGCGCCAGTTCCAGCGCATAGGCGCGGCCCAGGCCATTGCCTGCCCCCGTGACTACCGCGACCTGACCGGCAAAGGAAATCGGCATGTTATGCTCCGTTTCGAGTCCGCGCGGGATGGCAGGTTGCGGCGGTGCGTTCAATCAAGTCTTTATGGCGAACGGGCGCCTTGGCCCAGACCGAAGTTCGCGCATGGGCGCGGACAACCCGAATCCTGCGGCTTGCCGCGGCGCGTCTCAGGAGTCATAGGCGCTGCAAACGAATCTGCCGCCCGCAAGCGAAAGGCCCAGCGAATGAAAGTGCGCGTCCACGTCAGCCTCAAGCCCGGTGTTCTCGATCCGCAGGGCCGGGCGATCCATCATTCGCTTGAAGGGCTGGGCTTTTCGGGCGTCAACGATGTGCGCGCCGGGCGCCTGTTCGAGCTCGACGTGGCCGACAGCACCAGCGACGAAGCGCTTGACGACATGTGCCGCAAGCTGCTCGCCAACATGGTGATCGAGAATTACCGCATCGAGAAGGTCGCCGCCTGATGGCTTTCCGCTCCGCCGTCATCACTTTTCCCGGCTCCAACTGCGACCGCGACATGGCGGAGGCACTGGGCCAGATCTCGGGCACCCCGGCGCTGCGCGTGTGGCACGGCGATCATGCCCTGCCCGGGGGGCTGGACTTCATCGCGCTGCCCGGCGGCTTTTCCTATGGCGACTATCTGCGCTGCGGGGCCATCGCCTCGCGCTCGCCGGTGATGCAGGCGGTGGTGGCCGCCGCCGAAAAGGGCGTGCCGGTGCTGGGCGTGTGCAACGGCTTTCAGGTGCTGACCGAAAGCGGCCTGCTGCCGGGCGCGTTGCTGCGCAATTCGGGCATCCGCTTCGTCTGCCGCGACGTGGCGCTGAAAGTAGAGAACGCGCAGTCTCTGTTCACCGCCGGCTATGAAGCGGGGCAGGAAATTTCGATCCCCGTCGCCCACCACGACGGCAACTACTTCGCCGACGGTGAAACGCTGGACCGTCTCGAAGGCGAAGGCCGGGTGGCGTTCCGCTATCTGGGTGACGTGAATGGCTCGGCCCGCCGGATCGCGGGCGTGCTCAATGCGGCGGGCAATGTGCTGGGCATGATGCCGCACCCCGAACGCGCCGTCGAGGCCACTCATGGCGGCACCGACGGCCGCGCGCTGTTCGAAAGCGCGATCAAGGGGCTGGTAGGGGCCTGAGAGAGCCCCGGACCCTGAGCCAGGTCTCCGGCCAAGGGCGGGGCAACGTGGGCCATGTTTCGCCGCCAGGCGGAGGTGAGGAGATCATCTCGCGGCGCATGGCGTTGAGCTTGAACGTCTCCGGCCATCGCAGGCCTCCTGCCAATGCACCGGCGTATACAATGACTTATTTCACTTCCGGGTGACCTGGTCCGTCTCGATCATCCATAGCGCTGCCCAAGGGGGCAGGGTGCCCGGAGCGGCACCGTTCACGGCAGCAAGCACACTCCCGGTCCGCGCTATATCCGAAGGCCATGACGCATCCGCGCCACTGATGTTGAACAGTGCCAGAAGGCTTTCCCCCTCGCATTCCCTGCGCAATGCGAGCCGGGTTTTGTCCGCCAGCAACACCTCGCAGCGGCCCCGGCGCAACGCCGCGCGGCCCCGGCGCAGGCGCAGCAACTGGCGGGTGAGGTGCAACAGCGAGGCGTTGTCCGCCTCCTGCCGCTCCACCGCACGGGCAAGGTTTTGTGCGCTCAGCGGCAACCAGGGCCTACCGCTGGTGAAGCCGCCGCCGGGCGGCTCGTCGATCCAGGGCAGGGGCGTGCGGACGCCGTCGCGCGCGAGGGTGAGCGGCCAGTTGGCGATGGCTTCGGGGTCCTGCAACTGCCCGAACGGTATGTCGTCCTGCAGCAGGCCGAGTTCTTCACCCTGAAACAGGATCGGATTGCCGCGCAGCGAGAGCAGCAGCAGCGCTTTCATCCGCGCGAAGGCTTCACGGTCTTCGGCGGAGCACCAGCGGGATAGCGCGCGGGGAGCGTCGTGGTTCTCGAAGGCCCAACTGGGCCAGCCGGTGCCGGGATCGTCCGGCCAGGTCTCCAGCGCCTGCGCGACCAGAGCGGGCGTCAGCGTTTCGGCGTAGAGGAACGCGAAGCTGTAGGCGCTGTCGAGCCGCCGGGTTCCCTGCGTGAAGGCCTTCATCTCGCGCACGGCTTCTTGCCCGGCCACTTCGGCGAGCGAGAAGGTGTCGGGATAGCTGGCGATCAGCGCCTGCAACCGCTCGATGAACCGGACGATGTCCGGGTGTGACTGGTTGTAGCGATGAATCTGGAAATCGAAGGGGCGGGTGCGCGGTGTGCCGTCGTCCGGCGCGGGCGGATTGTCGCGCAGCAGCGGATCGTGCATCGCGAAGTTGAGCGCGTCGAGCCGGAAGCCGGACACACCCCGCTCCAGCCAGAATTTCGCGACATCGAGCAGCGCCTGCTGCACGTGCGGATTATGCAGGTTGAGCTGCGGCTGCTGTGCCAGGAAATTGTGCATGTAATACTGCCCGCGCCGCGCGTCCCAGCGCCAGGCAGGGCCGCCGAACACCGATTGCCAGTTGCTGGGCGGCGAACCGTCCGCCTTGGGATCGGCCCAGACGTACCAGTCCGCGCGCGTATTGGTGCGGTTCGCGCGGCTTTCTGCAAACCAGGGATGCTGGTCCGATGTATGAGCATAGACCTGATCGATCAGAACCTTCAGCCCCAGTTCGGCGGCCCGCGCGACAAGGGCATTGAACTGTGCCAGCGCGCCGAAGACCGGGGCGACCGCGCAGTAATCCGAAATGTCATAGCCGAAATCGGCCATCGGCGAGGCGTAGAACGGCGAGATCCAGATCGCATCGACACCGAGCGCGGCTACGTAGTCAAGCTTTGCTGTGATGCCGGGCAGATCACCGATGCCGTCTCCGTTCGCATCGCGAAAGCTGCGCGGATAGATCTGATAGATCGCGGCACCGCGCCACCATTCGGCGGTCGTGGGACATGGGACAGGGGGAACGCGTTTCATCATGGCCTCAAGACGGCAAGTCTCCCGCTACCGTTGCCGCGGTTCTGCCGGAATGCGATCCTTGCTGAAGCATGGCGATTCCGTCCAGCTTTTACAGGGCTGACCCTTGCCGGTGAGAGCGCACCATAGGCTGCCCCTTACGGTATTGCGTCTTCACTCTGTATCGCTCTTGAGAGCCGCGAAAAGCGAACGGCAAGCCTCCCGGAAAGGATCATACGACATGCGCGCAACCCCCGATTTCGCTTTCGCACCGGGCGAAAGCGCGCATTCGAACTTGTGCGTCAACCAGATCCGTCGCTGGGACAGCGATGAGCAGAAGGCCAAATTCCTGCAGAAGCTGATCTCCGGCGAGCATGTGGGCCGTTTGGCGATGTCGGAGACCGGTGCGGCTTCCGGCTCAACGGTACCAAGTTCTGGATCACCAACGGCACTTATGCCGATACGCTGGTGGTCTATGCCAAAAACAGGCGAGGGCTCGAAGGGGATCACCGCGTTCCTGATCGAAAAGGGCAAGGCGGGCATCGGTGCCCGAGATCCGTCTCTCGCCGAGCCGTTCGAGCGCCATCTGCGCCGCGTCCCTAATCGGTCAGATTGACGCCGCCGATGTCGTTTCTCAAGACAGGAGAAGCGCAAATGGAAAGGGCGGCCCTCCCGAAGGAAGACCGCCCTTTCCGTGAACAGGCGCGTGCCGGGCTCAGAGCTGGCCGAGCATGTATTCCGCGGCGCTGACTTCGAACGTGCCGGGCGCTTCGACGTTCAGTGTTTCGACCACACCGTCGTTTACTACCATCGAGAAGCGCTGGGAGCTGATTCAGCGCCCCTGCGGCATGAAAGCCGCCTGCTGCAGCTTGCCTTGCATGTATGTCCCCAGTTTGACCACAAGCCAGTCCTGCAGGGTGCCCACTATGAGCCGCGACCTTCTTGCCCGCGAAGTAATCCGCGGTCTGGACCGGCTCGGGGCCGCTTTCCCCCGCCTTCATCAGCTTGACGTCAGGCAGCTTGTCTCCAACGGCGATGGTCATGGAATACATCCTTTTCTGCAAGTGAATCGCAACGCGGGCAGATATAGGGCCTCATGCAGTGACGGCAACGCCCCTGCGTGGTCAATTGCTGTTTACGATATGCATTGAAGCATAGGTAGGCAGTCGGGCTCATAGTGGGCACCCTGCAGGACTGGCTTGTGGTCAAACTGGGGACATACATGCAAGGCAAGCTGCAGCAGGCGGCTTTCATGCCGCAGGGGCGCTGAATCAGCTCCCAGCGCTTCT
>JARROF010000069.1:0-22698 GCA_037384205.1 Novosphingobium sp.
CCGTCTGCATTGCGAGTTGCTGCGCCTCGCGCTCGATACCGGCGTTGACGGCAACGAAGCGACCGTCTCGCCCTCCCCCACCCATGCCGAACTGGCCAGCCGCATCGGCACCCATCGCGAGGCCGTAACACGAGAGCTGAGCTACCTTGGCGAGCAGGGCATCACCGCTTCGGCCGGACGCAGGCTGACGGTCTGCGACGTGGCCCGGCTTGCGGAAATCGTCCGCGCGGCTGCCGGCGAAATCGAGCTGATCCAGCGCGCCCATCGTGCGGGGATCGGTTGCGGCACCGGCTGAACAGATCGCCTGCCCCTGCACCCGCGCCTTGTGCGAAAACTCACACCGGGCAAGTGACCTCCCGCACCGCCCCTGTCGTGCGATCAGGGCAAACAGGCCTTGTCCGGCGGCTAGCGACCCCGCTTCCGGGCGGCCGGAAGGTCAGTGAAACCCGTTTGCGATCTTCGGGCCTTCGCTCCCTGACGGTTCCACTCGTATACTGTGGCGGCGGCGGCACCGGCGGCAAAAGCCGGACCATTCCCAGCATGCTGCCGCCACCTTTATACCCCCTCCCCTGCGATCGGCCCCATTCAAAACGTACGGGATACCATCAGGTTCAGCGTCATCGGGCGTTGCGGCGTGTAAAGCGAAAGTGTTCCCCTTGTCCGCGAAGAGATTCTGCACCCGCAGGCCCAGATCCCATGCACGGAGCCGGGCATGGACTTCGAACGTGCTTTCCACAAGGTTGCCCATCGTCCGGTCGAGACCGGGATCGAAACTCATCCGCGAAGGTCCCACATAGCGCAGGCTCATCCGCGCCCAGGCATCGGCGGACCCCAGCGCGAAATCGTGCCGTAGAGCCACGCGCACGGTATATTCCGGCACGACCGGCAAATGCCGGTCGTGCAGTTCGTATCCCAGCGCGCTGTGTGTCAGCAAGGCATTGGTGTAGTTGGCTCCGGCCTCCACGTGCCAGCCGGAGACCGGCATGAACCCGGCCGCTCCCTCCACGCCGATGATCCGCGCATACCCGGCGTTGGTCGTCTCGATCAGACCATTGGTACGCAGCACGTCGGACTGGACATCGTCCCAGCGGGTGTACCACGCACTTACCTCGATACGGCCCCCGCCCGGCAGCCGTTCGCGCCACCCGGCCTCGATCGAGCCCAGTTCGTCTCCCTTCAGCGTCTCGATAGTGCCGTTGTCGGCAATATCCGACCCGCCCTGCCGAAAGGCGGAGCCGTAGCGCAGATAGAGCAGCCGGTTCGCATGGGGCTGCCACGCGATCGCAAAGCTGGGTGTCATGCCCGCCTTGCTCTGCCCCCGCGAGATCAGATGCGAGGCCACCAGCCGCTTTTCATGCACCGACGAAGCGAACAGGCGCGCCCCCCCGTCCAGCGAAAGCCGCGACGTCACGGGCAGTGAGAGATCGAAATAGACCGCGGTATCATGGCTGACACGGTGATCGTCATCGGCGGTCACTTTTCCGCCCGATGCGCCGTTCAGCGTCGCCAGAAGCGTCTGGCGTGCTTCAAGGTGCGAAAGGCCGGCCAACCATTTCAGCGATCCCAGATGCCCGCGCAGCCGCAGATCGTTGTCCCACACGCGAAAGGTGCGCTCATCGTCGAAAGTCTGCGGATCGGCCAGGCCAAAGCTTTCCGCGCCGATCGTGGCATCGAGCCTATCGCCGACTTCGTGCCACGTCATCGCACTCGCCAGCAGCACGTCGATGGAACCGATCGCTCCCGACAGGCGCCCGGCGAGATGCCGCAAGTCGTTGTCGCGCGGCTCGGCGATCTGGTTCGGACGCGCATAGGACCCGGCGGCATAGACATAGCCGCTGTTGCGCGTTTCAAGCCACTGGGCAAAGCCGGTCATATCGAGACGCCAGCCCTGCCCCGGTTCCACGCCCAGCATAGCCCGCGCGCCGGCGACGCGGTTGGAATTGCTGTCATCCTGCAAGCCGGTATCGATCCAGCCCGGCTCCTCCGCCGCATAGCCGACGAGCCGAAACCCCGCGATTCCCCGCACCAGCGGCAGGTTGGCAATGATCGAACCCGAATTGCCTGCCTCGCCGTGCAGCGCGGCACTGCCCCCTTCGGACAGGGTCAGACTGGCATCATCGAGGTCAGCCGGATGCGAGACGATCCGGTAGATTCCGCCCAGCGCCCCGGTACCGTAGAGCGATCCCTGCGGCCCTTTCAGCACTTCGACCCGATCGATATCGACCAGGCGGATATCGGGATCGGGCGCAGAATACGTAAGGCGCGCCTCATCGAGCACGACCGCCACTGTCGACTGGCTTTCCCCGCCGAAGGCGCTGTCGGCAATGCCGCGCAGGAACATGCGGTTGCGCCCCGGCCCCAGCGATGTCAGCGCCAGCCCTTCAAGCTGGGAAGATACAGTGGCGCTGGCACTATCCGGACCGCGCCGTTCGACATCGTTCAACTGTACCACCGATACGGCGGCAGGCAGGGAAAGCAGATCGAGCGGCTGCTTGGTTGCAGTGACGAGGATAGGAACCGGCGGCGCTTCGGGCGGCGGTGCGCTTGGAACCGACAGTGCTGGCGCTACCGGCACCCGCTCGATGCGCCATGCCGTCTCGCCTACCTGGCGGGCGACATAGCCGGTCCCGGTCAATAACTGGCGCAGGGCTTCGCGGACGGCCATGGAACCATGAATACGCGGCGTGCGAATATCGGGGAGTGCGCCTTCCGTGCCGATCGAGACTTTCGCCTCGCGCGCCAGTTCCCCGATCGCATTCGCCAGCGTTCCGGCACTGACATCGACATGCCGGCGCCCGCTCTCGCGCGCTTCAGCTGGCGGGCTGCTCCAGACGCCAGGCACCAGCGCGGCCATCGAGACGCAGACCCATGACCTGTGCAAGATCGCGGAGTACCGCATCGCCATCGCCGATTACCAGAGTCCCCGAAAAACGCCGGTCACGCAAAGCGTCCGGCACCGCCACTTCGACCCCCGCATAGCGATGCAAATCGGCCGCGACCAGAGTCAAAGGTGCATTATCATAGGACAAACGGCCCTTGCGCCAGGCGCCGACATCGTCCGCACGCACGGCGGCCACGCTGGCCGTACCGCCCCGGGCATCGAACGACAGGCCCTTGCCTGCCGCAAGCCGCACCGGCGCCGCCAGACTCTCGGAACGGACTTCCACTTTGCCCTCGACGACGGAAACCCGGACCAGCTTGTCCTGCGCCTGCACGTCGAAGCGGGTGCCGATATCGCTGATCTGCAGGCCACCGGCGGTAATCGTGAGCTGGCGGTCGGGATCATGCCGGATATCGAACAGCGCGCCGCCCGAAAGCGCCATGCGATCCTGATGACGCCCTTCGACAGTCAGACTGCTGCGCGGCGCGAGCATGATCGTAGAGCCGTCTTCCAGCGCAATCTGCCGCGATGCACCGGCCGTTTCGTAAACCTGCGCGCCCGGCGCCATGAACTGCGGCACGGCAAGCACGGCCGCCAGCGTGGCGGCGATCGCCATTCCGGCCCAGCGCATCCGCTTGCCAAGAACCGGACGGATGATCTCCGCGGTATCGTTGGCCGCAGCGACAGCAGGACGGTCCTCCTCGGCAGGAGCGGCGCGGACGGCCTCCTCCAGATCGGCGCGGTGTTCCTGCAGCAGGCCGTCGGTCAGCGCCACTTCATCGTAAGCGGCGGCATGGCGGGGATCAGCTTCCAGCCAGAGGGTGAAGGCGTCCCAGTCCATGGCGTCGTCCCCGCTGGCGATGTGCCAGCGAGCCGCTTCTGCCAGGATCTGATCCTCTGCGCTCTTCATTGTCCCTGTTCCATGCGCGGTTCCCTTCCGCTTCTTTCCCCGTACCCCATAGACGCCGCCGCGTCGAAGGCTCCGCAGCCGGAAAGCGCCTCCCTCAGCCGCTTCATGGCCAGCGCGAGGTGCTTTTCAACACCGCTCGATAGAGGCGCAAGGCCCGCTGCGCCCCGTCCGGAAGCGCGGCTATGGCATCGCGCAGAACTTTCGCTTCCTGTTCGCGGGCGATAATCTCGTCCGCCGGTTCACCGGGATCGGCGCGATTCTCAGGCATATGGGCAACGCCGCCGCCCTCGGCCTCCAGCCAGTTCCGCTCGCGCTGCATCGACCGGCGGCGCCCGCGCGCCCGGTCCAGCACAAGATTATTCGCCATCCGGAACAGATAGGCGCGCCCGTTGGTGATGGGCCCGGTGGTCTGTCCCGATACCTTGATCCACAATTCCTGCACGATATCCTCCGCCTCATCGGCGGAACCGCATCGTGCCGTCAGGAAACGCAACAGTTCGGCGCGGTGCCTATCAAGCAGCCCCACCAGTCCATTGGATTCCCCGTACTCCCCAGATTCCATCCTCCAGCCTGCTCCCGGCATTTAGCGCCGGGCACAGGCGAACAGACCCCTGACCGAGCGCGTAATCGGCACCCCATGCACCTTGCCGCGCTCACAGGCAAATCCGGATGTTGTCAATGCTTCGTGCAAGGCATCGGCATCATAGAGCCGGTGCAGCCCTTCCCGGGTGAAGGACCAGCCTGCCATGCTGTCCCTGTCCGTCACGTAAACAACGAGACGGCCGCCGGGACGCAACACACGATGCAGGGAACGCAGCATGGCGTTCCCTGCATCGTTGAAATAGAGCACATTGAGCGCCAGCACCGCATCGAAGCTCGCATCGGCGAAGGGCAGGTCTTCCAACGAAGCCTGCGCATAGGCTGCCTTCGATCCCAGCTTGCGCCGGGCCGCGGCCAGCATCGTTTCCGACGCATCCACCCCGGTAACGTGGCACGGCGCACGCGCCAGCATGGCCGCCATTGCCGCCCCCGTACCGCAGCCCCCATCCAGGATCGCTTCTCCAGGCGCGGGCGCAAGCATGTCCACGGCCAGGCGGAGAGGCTTGCGATTGACCACATCCATGGCACCGCCGAGCAGCCGCCCGGCCATGCCGCTGGGGCGCGCAAGCTGCTGCGCCAGACGGCGGGCGAAAATCATCGGCGGGCGAAAATCATCGGCGGGTAAACGTCATCATCACACCGAAGGATCAGCCCGCCTTGGCAAGCAGGGCCTTCACTTCGCGGCGGCGGCCCGCATCCCACACCGGGCGATCGGGATCGTGCGGCGCGCGCAGGGCCTTTTGCAGATGCTCGCGAGCGCCGGCCTTGTCGCCCTGACCGAGCAGGTAATCGCCATAGAAGTAATTGGCATCCAGCCCGTCGGGGTCCTGCGCGAGCGCCTGCCTGAGCAGCTTGCCCGCCTTGTCGTCATCCCCCCAGGCAAGCGGCGATCCCGGTACCTTGAAGTAAAGCACGCCCAGGCTCATCGCCGCGCCGCCATCCTCGGCCTTCGGATCGATGGCGTAGGCTTTTTGCAGGATGTCGCGCGCCCTCGTCGCCAGCCCCAGCTTGTGGAAGAAGTTCGCGCGATTCGCCTGTTCGCTGACGATGATCCCCTGCCACACCAGCGGCGCGGCCTTGCCGGGATAGCGCGCGACAATCGCCGCGGCTTGCTTCGCCAGCTTGTCCAGCGCCTTGGTCTGGGTGCTCGATCCCTTCACTTCGTAGGAAATGTGCGCCCAGCCGTCATTCACCGCCTTCACGTCGCTGGCCATGTCGGCAAGGGCCATGGCGGGCATGGCGGCAACCAGAACGGGCGCCAGCACGCTGCCCAGCAGAACACGCTTGATCATGGGGAAACTCCTCTCAGGATTGGCCGGTTCAGCAGAACTCGGCGCGCGCCTTGCGGATCTGCCCGGCAAGGCCATTGTCGATCAGTTTCGGCGAGATCGCATTGAGCGCGGCATAAATACGCTCCATCACGCCGATGCTTACGGTCTCGCGGCGTGCCGCGATGGCGGCGACGATGCGGGCGGCGACCCATTCGGGGGCGTCCGCCTTCATGCCCGTCACTTCCAGGAAGCGGTTCACTTCGCTGTTGTTGAACGCGGTGCGCGCCGCACGCGGATTGATATGGGTGACGGCAACGCCCGTGCCCATCAGTTCGCGCCGCAGCCCCTGGCTCAGCGCGGCAAGGCCGGCCTTGCTGCTCGAATAGGCGGCGAACCAGGGATAGGGAATGGAACCCAGCACCGAACCGATATTGACGATCTGCCCGCTGCCCCGCACCCGCATCGGCGCGGCGACCGCACGGGCCAGAACCGCAGGCACCAGCAGGTTGACCCGGTAACACAGTGCCAGCGCCTCGATCGGCTGATCCTCGTGCAGGCCAAAGCGCATGACCCCGGCGATGTTCACCAGCACGTCCGGACATTCGCCGGAGAGCCGCTCCGCCAGCGCGGCAAGCTGCGTATCGTCGGACAAGTCGGTGACGATGCTACTGTCGCAGGCGTTGCATTCCGTCCGGTCTATGCCGACGACCCAGGCCCCGGCCTCGCGCAGCATCCGCGCCACCGGCGTACCGATGCCGCCCGCGGCCCCGGTGATCGCCACGCGCTTTCCTTCAAGCGGCGACATGCAGGTCCTCCATTTCGATCGATGCGAAAACCCCGCCGAACAGGCCGAACATCTCGCGCGCCATGGTGAGGATCGCGGCGCGATCATCCTCGCGCTCCAGCCCGTTCACCAGTTCGGCATAGAAAGCCATGTGATCCTGATCGAGCGCGCCGTGCGAAGTGAGATAGGTAAACGCCTCCGGCGGTAGCCCCAGGTTCTCCGCGACCGCGCTCGCCCCGCGCTGGGCCATGGCGACACTGACGCTTTCGAGCACATAGACCATGCCGAAGAACGAGACCGGATTGCCCTCCTCGATACAGCGATAGGCGTGATCGACCATGGCTTTGGTCGCAGGCGCCGGATCGCTGGCGCGTGCCGCATCGGCATTGCCGCCCGCCGCCGCGATGTCAGCGAGAATCCATTCCTCGTGGCCCGTCTCTTCCGAAATATATTCATCGAGCGCGGAGAGCAGGTCCGGCCGGTCGAGCAGACGTGCCCGTGCCGCCTGCATCAGCGGCACGGTGTGACGCACATGGTGCCAGGCCTGCTGCAGGTAATCGATATACATCCGGCGCGAAATCGTGCCCGCCAGCCCGGCGCGCACTTGCGGGACGGCCAGGAAGCCCAGCCGCCCGCGGACCGTGGCCGCTTCCAGTTCGTCGAAGAAACGGGGCTCCCCGTCCAGCCACATCGCCGCGATGGCCGCGCGGCGCAGGCGGCCATTGCCGGTCAGTTGCCCGCTCGTCGGCGTGAACGGCGCCACTTCGCGCCACTTGGCGATCCGGGCATAGGCAGGCAGCGCGGCATTGGCCGCCGCCACGGCCGCGGCGAGATCGGCATCGGGCCGCGCGGGCACCAGCAGCGCTTCGGGCGCGGGCATGCCGTCGCCATGGACCATGGCCTGCAGAACGTCCGGCTGCGCGGTCAATTCCGCCTCCACCCATTCGGGCGAGATGTTGCGGCCGAACGAAGTGACGATCAGGGCCGACTTGCGACCCTCTACCCAGAGGCGGCCCTGATCGTCGATCCGGCCGATATCGCCGGTAAAAAGCGGCCCCGGATCGCGCGGTTCGCCGATAGTGCCAAGGAACATCTCGCCTTCCAGCACGATCTCGCCATCGGGCGCGATCCGGGCCTTCATGTGGGCGAGCGGACGCCCGGCGGAACCCGGCGCATCCTCCTGCACGCTTTCCAGCGAGACCACCGAAGCGCACTCGGTCAGGCCATAGCCCTGCCGCACCGGCAGCCCCAGGGCGCGTGCGCGGTCCAGTAATTCACCGGGCACCCGCGCGCCGCCGACGGCGACAAGCGTCAGACGCGGCAAGCTGATGCCGGTTTTTTCCATCACCGTGACCAGCCCGGCCAGATATTCGGGCACCAGGATCAGCGAAGTGATCTCCCAGGCCGCCAGCTTCCGCGCCATCGTCCCGAAATCAGGGCGGAAGGGGTCGGCAAGACCGACTTCGGCCTGCGGCGGACAGACGTAAGTCCCGCCTGCCAGAATCGTGGCGAAGAACCCGGCGACGGTTTCCAGCAGGATGCCCGGCGGCAGTAGCGCGCAGTGGCGCCCGGCGTGCTCGGCGCCGACGGCTTCCACCACCGATGCGGCCACGGCCAGCATCTGCGGGGCGGACAGGCACACACCCTTGGGCGTACCGGTCGAACCCGATGTGAATGTGACCCGCGCCGTCCCACGGGGAAGTGGGGACGGCGCGGGCTGTGTCGCCGAAGGCGCTGCGGCCCCGGCGCCACTGGCGGCAATGGCGTGCCGCACCTGCTCCGACGTGAAGAACGCGGGCAGCGACAGCACAGGAATTCGGGCTTCGAGCAGAGCCAGCTCGGCAATGGCAGCCTCGGCGCCATGATCGAGACACAGCACATGCGGCTGTGCCCGCCCGACGGCGGCGGGGGCCAGTTCGTGCGCCATATCGCTGACGCGCCGCGCGAGGTCTTCCCAGGAGACCGGCGGCGAGGTGACCGGATCGAGCGCGATGCCGCACGGATAACTCAGCGCGTGTTCGTGGAGGACGGAAAGCAGGCCGTTCATGCCGCGGCCCTCCGGCGGCGCGAAAGAAACGCGGCGATGGCCTTCTGGCCCTGCGAAATCACACCCGCGCAGACTTGCGGATCGCTGGCGTAGTAGCGGCCCCATCCCTCGGGATCGTCCGCCCGCGCGGCGGCGGCGGGGGCCAGCACGAACAGCGGCACGCCGATCCGTGCGAACATCGCCCGCAGCGGCGCCGTCAGCGTGGCCACCGCAACTTCGCAGTTGGCGCCAAGGTCGTTGGCGACGCTGCCCCACAGTTCGATCATGGCAAAGGCATCATCGGCGGCAAGGTTGCCGATCTCGATAATGCTTTCGCGCATCGTGGGCTTGCCGGTCGCGGCCGAGACCGCCACTTCCACCGGCGCATCGAGATAGCGCTCAAGAAAAAGCGGCTCGCTGTCCGCACGGCGATACCCCAGCGCGGCGCGGGCCTGTTCGGCGCGCTCGACCCGGCGGTAATTTCCGAAAGCCGGCCGCACGCACGCGCCATGCATCTCCATGAAGCGCCTGCGCACCAGTTGGAATTCCGGACTGTCAGACATGTACGCCTCCTCGGGTTTCAAGCAGACGACGGCACAGAGATGACGGGTCCACAGTTCGGGCAGCGAACAAATTTGGCAATCGAACCGGGCAAGGCCGCCGCGCTAAAGCGAAATGAACCCTGCGGTGCGAAGGTCCGCGCAGCGCCACAACAGACCAGGTGACTGCAATGCCATTCATAAAGGCCCTGATCCCCGGGTTCCTCTTGACCTGGATCGTGTCGGGCGTGATCGGATCGAACGGCTCGCACGGCGGCATGATGGCTATCCGGCACACCTATATCGAAGGCCATGACTTCTACTGGTCCTGGCCGCTGTTCCTGGCCGCGACCGGCCTTGCCTGGGCGCTGTTCTGGATGATGGATTCCTGATCCTTTTCGCGTGCGAAAAGTCGTCTCACAACTGTCGAATCCGGATGGTATGCTCACGCAAGGCGCGTTTGCGGCTCTCTTGGCGCAAGCAAGAGTGTGAGGGCGCCGGAACACCATTCGAGCTGCTGAAACGATGAATCCGGATGACCTATCGCCAGGGGCGCTTTTCCCCCCGCCCGCCGGCTCCCCGACCACCGGGCATCGGCCGTCTGCAGGCAGAGATCGATGCACTGATCGGCGAAGTCGAAACCGAAGCCGGTCAGCGGATGGCCCGGTGGGTTCCATGGAACATCCGCGAGGACTTCCGGCCGAGCGCGGAGAACCTCGCCGCTTACCTCGCCTTCCGGCATCATGACTTGCGCGTGCTGCAAAGGGCGCTGATGGCACAGGGGCTGTCCTCGCTCGGACGCCTCGAAAGCCGGGTCATGCCGACACTCGCCGCCGTCCGCGCGGCCCTCGCCGCCATGCGGGGAACCGCGCTTCCCCCCGAATCCGATCCCGCCGCGTTCTTCGCAGGCGAAGAGCGCCTGCGAGCCCGTGCCCTGGCTCTGCTGAACCCGTTGCACGACCGGCAGGCGGCCCTGCTGGTGACATGCCCGGCCGAGGCGGCGCACGATCCCGCCTTCATGGAAAGCCTGGCGCAGCGCGGCGTGGAAGCGCTGCGAATCAACTGCGCGCACGACAACGCGGATGCATGGGAGCGGATGATCGCGCATGCCCGCGAGGCGGAAATGCGGCGCGGCCACCGCTTTCGCATCTTCATGGATCTTGCCGGTCCGAAGAACCGCACCGGCGCCCTGCGCGCCAATCGCGAGATCAGGCGAATCTTTCCCGGCGAGCGCATTGCCATGGTCGCGCCGGGGCAGCTCGACCGTCCGGTCCCGTCCGATGTCGCCTTCGTGATCGAATGTACGCTGCCCGAAGTGCTTGTGCAGGCCCGCCCGGGCGAGCGGCTGCTGATCGACGACGGCAAGATCGCCGCCACAACAGACTTCGCCGATCGCGGTCTGCTCATTGCCTCGGTCACCCGGACCAAGGAAAAAGGCGCGAAACTGAAGCCCGAAAAAGGCATCAACCTGCCCGATACCGCGCTGCACCTGCCCGCACTCACCGCCAAGGACCGCGAGGACATCGCCTTCATCGCCGAACATGCGGACGGCCTGTCCTTCTCCTTCGTGCAGACGCCGGACGATGTGCGGATGCTGCAGGATGCGCTGGAAAGCCTCCCAGCGAAGCGGACAAGTCCGCTGGCGCTGATCCTCAAGATCGAAACCGCCCTGGCCGTTCACAACCTGCCGGACATCGTGGTGCGTGCGGGCGCGCGCAATCCGGTGGCGGTCATGATCGCCCGGGGCGACCTTGCCATCGAGATCGGCTTCGCCCGCCTCGCGGAAATGCAGGAGGAAATCCTCTGGATTGCCGAAGCCGCGCAAGTGCCGGTGATCTGGGCCACGCAAGTGCTCGAACAGCTGGTCAAGGAGGGCCTGCCCCATCGCGGCGAACTGACCGACGCCGCCATGGCGGCGCGCGCGGAATGCGTGATGCTGAACAAGGGCCCTCACCTGTTCGAGGCAATCGACGCGCTCGATCCCCTGCTCAGGCGCATGGAAGGGCACATCCACAAGAAAACCCCGCAACTGCGGCCCCTTGCCAGCTGGTAACCCGCCCCTCGCACTGACCGATGCGGACATCCCCGAACTGATCGCCAGGCCGGGAGGCTCGCGATGAACATGCGGCGTGCCGCGCTCGCTGCTCTGGCGTTTCTGGCGGCCCCGCCGCGCGGTGCGCCGCTGGCCGCGCAGGACTACGCCGACGATTCGCTTCCCGATCCCCGGCCGGACCGGCGATACCTGGCTTGTGTCATCCTCCGCGAACGCCATATCGGCCATCCCCCTGCGATCGGCAGGGCACAGGGACACCAAGGTAACACTTCAATCATCGCCGAGCGGATGACCGGCGCAAACAATCACCGTTATCATGCGCGCATTCAATAACACGGTGCATCCGCAACAATTTGAATATCATAAATCAATAGTCGCCCGCCCATTCGTACTCCACCTATCACAGACACTGCCGTGGAACGCTGCGACACCCGCCGTTTCCTTTTCGCATCAGGTTTGCTAGCACCCCGATCCGGCAACACACCAGCAGGAGCACCGGCGGTTCGGTCGGCAGGACGGACAAGGGACAATCTTTTTTTCCATTGAGAATATCATCGCAAGGCTACGCTCGGCCTTGCCGAATTTCGTCGTTTCCCGATCCCTGGAAAAGCGCCGCTTCATCGGTGCCGGATTTCAAAGGATCACGGTATCCTTGGCCGTTCTGGCCTTGCTGGCACCGGCATCGGCCGTGATGGCTGCTTCTCCCCGCTTCACAAGCCAGGCCCCGCTTTCCAGCGACAGCGGCCATGTCGTGGTGGAATGGCAGGCGGACACGCCGGTTACACTGCGCATGACGCACGAAGGCGCCCGGACGGACCGGGTTCTTTACAGCGGCCCCAATCATTCGCTGTTCGTATCCGGGCTGGCAAACGGCCGATACAGTCTGCGGCTGACCGATACCGCGGGCCGGTCTTCGGCACCGCTGCTGCTGACTGTCGCCCACCAGTCGCTTTCCCGCGCGCTGATCCTCGTCGCCCTTGGCGCCCTGGTCTTCCTGGCGACTCTGGCTGTCATTATCCGGGGAGCGCGCGATGAGTGAAACGGCTGCGATGCTGCCGCCCCTCGTCGGCTGGATCCTGCTGGCCGCGTTCAGCGCGCTGTGGATCGGGCTCGGCATCTACTGGGGACGGCGCAACAAGAGTTTCGAGGATCACGCGCTCGCGGGCCGCAATATCGGGCTGGCGCTCGGTTCGGCAACGGCGGCGGCGACCTGGATCACGTCCAACACCACGATGCTGGCCCCGCAGTTCGCGCTGCAGCTCGGCGTATGGGGCATGCTGGCCTATTGCACCGCCAGCTTCGGCCTGTTCCTGTTCGCCCGCATGGCAGGCCGCATCCGCGCACTGATGCCTTGCGGCTATACCAGCGGCGATTTCTTCCGCCTGCGCTACGGGCGGGCAGCCTGGGGCATCTACCTCGTCTTCACGCTGTTCTATTCGCTGACCTGGCTGGTCAGCATGGCGATGGCGGGCGGCATCCTGCTCAATGCGCTTTCGGGCATTCCCTATGTCTGGGGCATGAGCGTGATCCTGGGCGTCTGCGTGCTCTACACCATGCGCGGCGGGCTTGCGGCGGTGATCGGGACCGACTTCATCCAGAGCCTGATCATCATCGTCGGCATCGTCATCGTCGGCATGGCCGTGCTCTCGCACGTCTCGGTGGACGAGATCCACGCCAACCTCACCGCCGAACATCCCGCCCTGCTCGACGTGCTGTTTCCGGCGGCGATCATGGCGATCTTCAACAACCTGCTGTTCGGCCTGGGCGAGGTGTTTCACAACAATGTATGGTGGAGCCGCGCCTTTGCCTTTCGCGAGGGCGTGGCGGGCAAGGCCTTTGCGCTGGGCGGGCTGATCTGGTTTCCGATCCCCATCGCCGCGGGCTTCATCGCGCTGGCCTCAGGCGCGCTCAATGTGCCGGTGCCGTCCGCCGACATGGTAGGGCCGCTGGTCGTCTCGCAAGTGCTGGGCGAGGCCGGGGCCATCGCGATCTTCATCATCGTGTTCTGCTCGCTGGCATCGAGCATCGACAGCCTGCTGGCCGCCACGGCCGACCTCCTGACCGAAGATGTCTACCGCCGCCTGCTGCGCCCCGGCGCCAGCCCGGAAACGCTCAAGACGGTGGCGCAATACGTCACCCTTGCGCTCGGCCTGTTCACCTGGGCAATATGCGTCCCGCGTATCGGCACGCTGGCTTCGGTATTGTTCTTCGCCGGGCCGCTGGTCGGCGCGATGATCTGGCCGATCGTGACCGGCCTCTACTGGCGCCGCGCCAACAGGGCCGGCGCGATCGGCGGCATGCTGCTGGGCGCTGGTGTGGGCCTTGTCAGTTACTTCGCAATCGGATGGTATGTGGCCTCGCTGATTGCCACGGCCGTCTCGATGATCTGGGTGCTGGTATGCGCCCGCTTTTCCAAGTCCCGGTTCGACTGGGCCGAGCTGAGTGAGACAGCATGAACTTTTCCGCCGGATTCCTGTCCGTCCTCGTATACGGCTCGCTGGCGTGGTGCGCCGTGACCGCCCTCGGCCTGTCCACCCTGCTGGTGCGCGACCTGATGCGGGGAGACGTATGGTGACACGCCCCGCATCGCAGGTCGATCACGCCCCCGTTCTTATCAAGCGGCCGGGCAAGATCGGCAATTGCCCCAACCCGGCGGACTTCATTGCCAAGTCGCCCAGAATCAACCTCTCGATCCTCGATCAGCTCCGTGGCCAGTCGATCCTGTCCGCTGCCCTGTTCGACCGGGAGATGCTGGCGGAGCTGGCCAAGTTCGCCGCCTATCTCCAGCTCAAGCGCCTCGACGTCGCCCATGCCATGGATGACAAGATCATGGCCGCCGCCTTCTTCGAGCCGAGCACGCGCACGCGCCTTTCGTTCGAAAGCGCGATGCTGCATCTGGGCGGCCGCACGATCAGCGTCGCCGATGGCAAGACCACCGGCGTCGCCAAGGGCGAATCGATGCGCGACATCGGGCAGATGTTCAATTCCTATGCCGATGTCGTGGTGGTGCGCCACACCGAGCAGTCGGCGGTCAGCGAGATGTGCGAATACCTGCGCATGCCGCTGCTCAACGGCGGCAACGGTTCGGACGAGCATCCCACGCAGGCCCTGGCCGACTGGTACGCGCTGCTGAAATGGCGGCCCGAGATCGCCTGGGGCCAGTTGCCCGAGCAATTCCGCCTCAACATCGGCATCATCGGCACACCGGGCAATATGCGCACGGTGAAGAGCTTCCTGATGCTGGCCCTGCTGTTCCACGAGAACATCAACCACATCACCATCTTTTCCGAAATGGCCGATCCGCTGGGCGAGGAACTGCGCGAGCTGACCAACAACAGCCCGATCGGCATCGATTTCTCGCAGAACCTCCAGCAGAGCCTGGAATATCTCGACGTCATCTACATGAACGCCATCGCGTTCCTGGGCGACGGCTATCGCTTCTATGGCGACACCTTCACCCTGTCGGCGGAGAGCCAGCTGAAGGACGATACCGTGATCCTGCACCCGCTGGCGCGCGGGGCGGAACTCGATGTCAGCCTCGATGACACCCAGCACAATCTCTACTTCAACCAGGCCGATGGCGCCGTCTGGATCCGTCAGGCGCTGCTGCTGGCGATCTTCGGCCGCGTCGCGGACGTCGTTCCGGCAGAACTTCTGGCCTGACCTATCCCTTCGTCCCGCCGCGAAGCGGGGCCAACCCAAGGAATATCCATCTATGTGCGGCATTGCCGGTCTCTGGAGCCCCAAGGGCTACACCGATCAAACCCCGAAGCTTGCCGAGGGCATGGCCGACACGCTCTATCACCGCGGGCCGGACGGGCGGGGCTTTCACTTCGATCCGGACCGCGGCCTTGCCATGATCCACACCCGCCTCTCGATCATCGGCCTCAACGCCGGGGACCAGCCGATCCACGGGCGCGAGGATGACGGCACCGGATCGCTGGTGGGCACCATCAATGGCGAATTCTACGATTACAAGCGCCTGCGCGGGCTGCTGCGCACCGATGGCTTCCGCTTCAACACCAAGTCGGACAGCGAGATCGCGCTGAAGCTCTACCGCAAGCACGGGCTCGATTTCGTCGGGCACTTGCGCGGCGAGTTCGCTTTCGCGATCTTCGACAAGGAAAAGGAACAGCTGATCCTGGTGCGTGACCGCTTCGGCATCCGCCCGCTGTTCTGGCACAATGGCCCCGGCGGCTTCTTCTGGGGCAGCGAGATGAAGGCGATGCTCGCCCATCCCGACGTGCCGCGCGAAGTCGATCCCAGGGCGCAGCTCCACCAGATGATGCAGGTCATGGTGCCGGGCATGACGCTCTACAAGGGCATCCAGGCGCTGAAGCCCGGCCACATGCTGGTGGTCAGCAAGAAGGGCGACGGCTTCGCGGTCGAGGAAAAGCGCTACTGGGACGCCGAATTCCCGCGCGACGGCGAGCACGACAAGGCCAGCGACGAGGAATTCATCGAACGCGTGCGCGAGGCGCTGGTGGAATCGATCACCTTCCGCCTGGAAGCGGACGTGCCGGTGGCCTGCTATCTTTCGGGCGGCATCGATTCCTGTTCGATCATCGGCATGGCCGCCGCGATCCAGCAGTCTCCGGTGAAAGCCTTCACCATTTCCTTCGACGACGACCGCTACGACGAAGCGCATATCGCCACCGAAATGGCGGAAATGGCAGGCGCCGATCAGGATATCCTGAAGCTCAAGGCCGAGGATCTCTACGGCAAGAACTTCGAGGATGCGGTCCATTATTCGGAGCGCACCTTCTACAACACGCTGGGCGTCGCCAAGATGCTGATGAGCCGCCACGTGCGCGATGTCGGCTACAAGGTGGTGATCACCGGCGAGGGGTCGGACGAACTGTTCGGCGGCTATGCCCAGTTCAAGGCCGATCTGTTCCTGCACGATCCGGCCTATTCGCAGACCCCCGCCGCACAGGAAATGCGCGAGCGGAACAAGATCTTCTCCGGCTCGGTGCTGGCCGAAACCGCGATCAGCCATCCGGCGTTCGAAGAGGTCATGGGCTTCACGCCCAACTGGATCCAGCCGTGGATGCTCACGCTCGAACGCGTGAAGCCGCTGCTGTCGGACGAATTCAAGGCGAAGCTGGGCGATTACGATCCGATCGCCGCCATCGCCTACAGCCTCGACAAGTCGATGCTGGACGGGCGCCATGTGCTCGACAAGTGCCAGTACTCGTGGATCAAGACCATGCTCGAAGGGCAGATCCTCAACTGGGGCGGCGACCGGGTGGACATGGCCAACAGCCTGGAAAGCCGCCCGGCCTTCCTCGATCACCACGTGGCCGAACTCGCCATGCGCATCCCGCCGCATGTGCGCGTGCGCGACGGGGTCGAGAAATGGGTGGTGCGCGAGGCGATGAAGCACGTCCTGCCCGAAGTGCTCTACAAGCGCGAGAAATTCGCCTTCATGGCCCCGCCCGCGCATACCGACGCGGCCAAGACGGCGGAAATCGACAAGCTGATCGGCAAGTGGCTGTCATCGGAAAAGATCGCCGAGACCGGTATTTTCGACGAGGCGAAACTGACCGCCTCGATCGAGGAATACCGCAAGTCGGACGATCACGCCGCCAACACGCGCAAGGACATCATCCTCAACCACGCGATTGCGCTGCACGCGATCGGGGATTTGCTCTGAGGTTGGGGCCAGGGAGGCTGGCGCAAGGTACTTGCCCCCTCCCGTTCGTCCCGGGCGAAGCCGGGAACCTGTGAGGTTGCGGACCCAGACTTCGCGCGGGACGAACGGAGAGGCCGTGGTCCGGCTTACCCGGAAACCGCCATCCCCGCCGCCCCATCTTCACCGCACGCCAGTTCCCTCACGCATTCGAGCAGGAGCTGGCAGCCGCGCTCGATATCGGTCCAGTGCGTCCATTCGTCGGGCGCATGGCTCACGCCGTTGACGCTGGGCACGAAGAACATTCCCGCTTTGGTGTGGTTGCAGAAGAACTGCACGTCATGCCCCGCGCCCGAGGGCATGGTGCGGTAGCTGTAGCCCAGTTCCTGCACCTTGCGCTCCATCAGCGCGCGAATGCCCTCATCGCAATAGGCGGGCTTGAGCCAGCTCATTTCCTCGTATTCGAACTTGAGCTTGTGCTTGCGGGCGATGGATGACAGCACCCGGCGGCAGGCGTCGGACAGCCGCTGCATCACCTCCTCTTCAAGATCGCGCCCGACGATGGTGAAGTCCGCCTCGCCCGGCACCGTGTGCGGAAAGCCCGGCTTGAGCGCGACGTGGCCGATGGTGATGCGGCTCTTGTCGGTGCCCTCCTCATCGATGATGCGCGAGATTTCGTGCGCGAAATCGACCATGCCCATCAGCGCGTCCGAACGCATGTCCATCGGCGCGGCGCCGGCATGGTCGGGCTTGCCGATCAGGCGGCAGTTCCATTTGAACACGCCCGAGATGCCCTCGACGATGCCGATGGTGGTCTTTTCGGTATCGAGCACCGGCCCCTGTTCGACATGCACTTCCAGAAAGGCGCGGATATCCTCCGGCCTGCGGTAGGCATGGAGCACGTCGTGGCTGTCGAGCCCGGCCGCCTTCATCGCATCCTTGAGCATGAAGCCGTGTTCGTCCCGCGCGGTGTCGAGCCAGTCCAGCGTGACGCGCCCGGTCATCGCCTGCGCGCCGAGCATGCCGCCGAAACGCCCCTCTTCCTCGCTGGTGGCGATCACCTCGATGGGGAAAGCGGGTACGACGCCGTTTTCCCTGAGCACGCGCACGCATTCCAGCCCGGCCACGACGCCCAGCACCCCGTCGAAAATGCCGCCCGCAGGCACGGAATCGAGATGCGAACCGATAATCACGCAGGGCGGACTGTCCGGGCCTTCGGCAGGACCGTAACGACCGATCACATTGCCCGCGCCGTCCATCCGGTGCGCCATGCCCAGTTCCTCGAACCGGTCGCGCACCCACTGGCGCGCGGCCATGTCCGCTTCGCTGAACCCCTGCCTGTAAACGCCCCGGTCGGCCTCGTTGAAGCCGAACTGCGCGATGGCGTGAATATCGCTTTCCACCCTCTCGATATTGACCCGCTGCACGTGTTCTCCTGCTGTCGTTTCCCGCCGAGGATAGCCCCTGCGGGAGCGATTGGACAAGGCGTGCCGGCATAAGCTTCCCCGGCCTGCCGGTCGCCGCGAATCGGGACGTTACTGCGAATCTGTATCATTAATGTATCTGCAATGTCACACCCGGCCTATCGGACGGTCTGCTCCCGGCCCCGGAAAAGGCGCGTGAAGCGCAGGAATTTCGGGCCCTCCCGGCCGAAACCCTGAAAGGCCTTGTGATATCGCGAATGACTTGCAATAGCGTACCCCACAGACCAATCGTATCAGGGGGAATACATGTCACTATCCCGTTTGCGCGAATCGCTCGCATCGGCCACGCCCGCCTATCTGGCGCTGAGCTGCTTCGGCCTCGCGGCTACGCCCGCCCTCGCGCAGGAAACCGCCAGCCAGAAAGAGCCCCCCCAGCTCGGCGGCGTCACAGTGACCGACACCGCGATTGACGAGACCGTCAGGGTCGACAGGGTGGCTTCGCCCAAGTTCACCCAGCCGATCCAGGACACACCGCAGACCATCCAGGTGATCAGCCGCGAGCTGTTCCACCAGCAGGGCGCCACCACGCTGACCGAGGCCCTGCGCAACAGCCCCGGCGTCGGCACCTTCTATGCCGGTGAAAACGGCAGCACCACGACAGGCGATGCCATCCGCATGCGCGGGTTCGACACGTCGAGCAGCATTTTCGTGGACGGTATCCGCGATCTCGGCGCGATCTCGCGCGATGTGTTCAACACCGAGCAGGTCGAGGTCGAGAAGGGCCCGGCCGGCACCGACAACGGCCGCACCGCGCCGACCGGCGCGATCAACATGGTCAGCAAGCAGCCGTTCCTCGACACTGCCGTTTCCGGCACCGCTTCTGTCGGAGTGGATGGGCAGAAGCGCGCCACGGCCGATTTCAACCAGGCGCTTGGCATTGTGCCCCATGCGGCGGTGCGCCTTAACGTGCTGTGGCAGGACAGCGATGATCCGGCGCGCGACCATGTGCGGAACAAGCGCATCGGCATCGCCCCCTCGCTCGCCCTGGGCCTGGGCACGCGGACGCGGCTGTTCGCGAATTTCCTCTATGTCGATCAGGACAACATTCCCGATGGCTACGTCCCCACCATCGGCCTGCCGGGCTGGGAGCCGCAAACAGGGCTGGAACCGCTGATCGGCCACCGCGTCGATTCGAAAAACTTCTACGGCACGCGCGACGATCGCAACGATGTCACCGCGCAGATGGCGACGCTGAAGTTCGAGCACGATTTCTCGGACAGCATGCACCTCACCAACACCGCGCGCTGGGGCAAGACCAGCCAGAACTATCTGCTCACCTCGTTCATGCCGACCAGCGCCAATGTCAGCGCCACCGATCCGGCGGATCTTTCCACCTACACGCTGGCCCGCAATCTCTCAACATACCGGGATTCCACCAACCGGATCCTGACCGACCAGCTCAACCTGCGCGCGGACTTCGCCACCGGCGCGATCGAGCACAGCCTGAGCATGGGCATCGAGATCGCCAGCGAGAAGCAGGTCCTGCACGCCCGGGCCGCCACCGGCTCGCGTCCGCCGGCCAACCTCTACAACCCGGACTGGAACGACATCGGCACGCTGGCCGATTTCCGGTCCGGCGCCTTCTCGCGCGGCAAGACCGATACCCAGGCATTCTATCTGTTCGACACCGCGAAGGTCTTCAACGAGACCCTGCTGGTGACCGGCGGCATCCGCGTCGATCACTACAAGACCACCTATTTCAGCAATGCCGTATGCGGCGGCACCGGCCGCCGCGCGGTGGACTGCGGCAGCGAACCGAAAGGCACCATCGTCACCACCAACGATCTCAAGACCAAGGACACGCTGTTCAACTGGAAGCTGGGCGCGGTGTACAAGCCCGTCGAAACGCTCAGCCTCTACGTCAACTATGCGATTTCGCAGCAGCCTCCGGGCGGTGACAACTTCGCGCTCAGTTCCGCCAGCAACAGAGCCAACAATCCCGACTTCGATCCGCAAAAGGCCGAAACCTTCGAGGGCGGCGTGAAATGGAGCGCGCTGGACGACATGCTCGCCCTGAACGCGGCCGTGTTCCAGACCACCGTCAAGAACGAGATCAACCGCGACGTGCTCGACGATCTCGGCAACCCGACCCAGACCGGCAGGAAGCGGGTTCGCGGCATCGAGCTGTCCGCCGTGGGCAACATCACCGATGCCTGGTCGGTTTCCGCCGGATACAGCCATCTCAAGACCAAAGTGACCGAAGGCCCCGTCATCACCAGCGACGGCACGCCCAACCTCACGTATATCCCGGGCGATTCCTGGACCATCTGGAGCAACTACCGCTTCCCGTTCGGGGTGGAGATCGCCGGTGGCGCCCGTCACAACGGCGGCCTGCACCGCGGCACCGACGGCGCGCAGGGCACCCCTGCCTATACCGCGGGCTACACGGTCGTGGACGGCATGCTGGCCTATGCCGTGAACGATGCGGTCAAGCTGCGCGTCAACGTCTACAACCTGTTCGACAAGGACTACATCGCCTCGATCAACAAGAGCGGCTACCGCTACACCCCGGGCACGCCGCAAACATTCCTGTTCAGCGCTGACTTCGGTTTCTGATAGGGATCGAGCCACAACAAGACAGGGCCGGAGCCAGGGCCCGGCCCTTTTCGGCAATCGGGAAACACCATGCTGCTCCACGTTCCGCAAGTCCTCACGGCCGATGAAGTCGCCGAATTCCGCCGCAGGCTGGACAATGCCGACTGGACCGACGGACGCGAGACCGTGGGGCATCAGGGCGCGAAAGTTAAGAACAACGAGCAGTTGCCCGACGGCTCCCCGCTCAAGGCGGAACTGGGCCGCGCCGTGCTCAATGCCCTGAAGCGCAGCCCGCTGTTCTTCGCGGGCGCTCTGCCCCGCAAGATCCTGCCGCCACGCTTCAACCGTTACAGTGGCGGCGGCGAATACGGCTTTCACATCGACGGTGCCGTCATGAGCATCGGCGGGGAGGAGCATCTGCGCTCCGACGTCTCGTGCACGCTGTTTCTCAACGATCCGGACGAGTACGAGGGCGGCCGCCTGATCATCAGCGATACATACGGCGAACATGTAGTGGCCAAACCCGCGGGCGATGCCATCATCTATCCCTCCAGCAGCCTGCACCGGGTGGAACCCGTCACACGCGGTGCCCGTATCGCCTCGTTCTTCTGGATCCAGAGCCTGGTGCGCGACGACAGCCAGCGGCGCACCCTGTTCGAACTCGACACCTCGATCCAGAAACTCACGCTGGACGGTGCCGACGCGGATGCCCTGCTGCAACTGACCTGCGTCTATCACAACCTGCTTCGGCGCTGGTCCGAGACCTGATACCAATCTGCACTGATCCCGGCCGTCCCGGCGCGAGAAGCGCGCGCACGGCGAGCATCGCCGCCGCGGTGCGCATTCCTCCTTTCTTCGGGAGGATCGAAACCAGGCCGGCGCCCTGTTCCCAGCGATCCATCCGGCACCCGGCAATGTCTGGACAAACCGCCCTTCGATGCATATGAGAATGACTCTCAATATCGAGAATTCATTGCAGACGAGGGCAGGCGTGGCAACACTCGCAAGGACAGCGTTTCCCGCAAGTTCGGACGGGCGGCCAGCGAAACCGCCGAAGGGAAGCGCGGCAGCGGGCCCGACCTGCAGCACCGTTCCGGCGGTTGCGAATCAGGAACCGGTCTTCGCATCGCCAGCGCCTTGCGAACGTTCGGTCTATCAGCCTTCGCGCCGCTCCGGCCCCGTCGCCATGATCGCCGCAGCCGGCACCGTGCTGGCGATTCTGGCCGGCATGACGACCATCACCATCGTGGGCAAACATCAGGAACGCCGCCACCTGACAGTGATGCACCTGCGCGAACTCGACACCAGGCCCAAGGCCGCGCCGCCGCCCGAACGGCTCGAAAAAGCCGTCGAAGCGCCGGTTCCCGCTTTCGTGCCCAGGCCGGAAATCCAGCTTCCCGCGCCGGGACCGGTGAAAGTGGCGCTCGATACCCCGCCGCCGGCGCAGCCGGTCCGGATTGCCGCCCCGCAGCCCGTCAAGGCGGAAGCCGCGGCCTCCGAACCCGCTTCAAGTGCCGCCGCGCAGAACGGGGGCGACCTCGCCGGCCAGGCGCTTTTCATCAAGCCGCCGGTCTATCCGCTGGAAGCCCGCCGCCGCCATGAGCAGGGCGTGGTCAAACTGCTGGTGCTGGTCGGGCCGGACGGCCGCGTCGATGACATCGAGATTGCGGACAGCAGCGGCAGCAAGGCGCTGGATCGGGCCGCGCTGAGAGCCGTCCGGCACTGGCGCTGGAAACCCGCCGCGCATGGCGGAACGGCCGTGGCGATACGCGGCTACGTAACGATCCCGTTCGTGCTGCAACCGAAGGACGCCTGACGCGGCGGCCCATCGGAATTCCGCCGGCACCGGATGACCGGCAGGCGGCTCGGCGTGCGACCGAGCGGCTTCGACAGGGCCGGGGCAGAGTGAAACGATGCATGAAACTCTGGCGCAAACCCGGCTTTGTCATGCCAAAGCCGAAAGCAATGCCGGAACTTGACAGG
>JARROF010000070.1:0-25184 GCA_037384205.1 Novosphingobium sp.
AAAATCCGCTTGTCGATAAAAAGCTGTGATAGCCGCCGTGGAACTACCGCCAGTTTTGGCCCCGTTCGCCTACAATGCGCACCCCAGCTGCCCTGCGCACTGGCAGACAGACCGCACGCAGCCGTCAGTACTTGCCCCAGACGAACTTGGACGACAGCGCGAAGTTCCACACCGCGCCCAGCACGATGCCGGTGATCACCGCCAGCACGTCATGAATGCCCATGCTCTTGAGCACGGCCGCCGCGCCGACGTTCGTGAGCAGGCCCAGCGAACAGGTCACGCCGAACTGCGCCCAGCCGCGCATCAGCGGGCCGAAGCCGCGCAGGCGCTTGTCCGAATAGGTCAGTTCGTTGTTGAGCACGAAGTTGAAGGTCATCGACACGGCCGCCGCGATCGTGTTCGCCGCGATGAAGGTCATGCGGCCGGTTTCCCAGTGTCCGTAGACGAAACGCTCGCCCAGGACCACGCTCAGCACCAGCCACAGGGCCGCGAACTGCACCACCACGCCCATCGCCCCCACCGTGCCGAACAGCGCGAAGCGGGTGGGAATGATGCGGCCGAGCCACTTGTCGTAAAGACCTACGAGAAATTCGAACACGACAGTCTGATCCAGCTTGCTTTCGCCTTCCGCGCGGGCGGCGAAGTGGAGGGGAAATTCCTTCACGCGCAGCGGCCGGTCAACCGTGGCGAGAATGTCGAGCAGGATCTTGAAGCCCACGCCCGACAGGCGATGCGCGTCGGCGCGCAGGGTCCGCGTGGGCAGCATGAAGAAGCCGCTCATCGGATCGGTGAGTTCGACCCTGGTCACCTTGTTGGCGATCAGGTTGGCAAGGCCCGAAACCTTCACCCGGTCCGGCCGCCCCCAGGCCTCGGTACTGGCGCCTTCGGCAAAGCGCGAGGCATAGGCGAGATCGTATTCGCCCGACGCTACCGCCTGCAGCATCTGCGGCAGCAGTTTGGGATCGTGCTGGTGATCCGCATCCATCACCGCCACCACCGGCGCCGCCGTGGAACACATCCCCTCGATCGCGGCACTGGCGAGGCCCCGGCGGCCAATACGCTGGATGCAGCGCACGCGCGAATCGGCCAAAGACAGTTCGCGTGCCTCGTCGGAGGTGCCGTCCGGGCTGTTGTCGTCGACGAAGATAGCTTCCCAGGCAATGCCCTTCAGCGCCTCTTCGAGCCGTTCGACCATGGTCGCGACATTCTTGCGCTCGTTGTAAGTCGGCAGCACGACGGCCAGCTCCAACGGGCGGCTGACGGAACCGGCAGCGACACTTGCGATCTGGGCAAGATCGGAACTGGAAATGGTCATGCGCCCCGCGTGTACATCGTAAAAATCAAAAAAGCTTTATTAAAGCCGTTCGACCACTGCATCACCGATTTCCCGCGTCCCGGCCGAACCGCCCAGATCGCCGCCCTTCACACCGGCGGAAAGCGCACCGGCCACGGCCTTCTCGATCCGCACGGCCTGTTCTTCCAGCCCCAGCGAGTGGCGCAGCAGCATAGCGGCCGACAGGATCGTCGCCATCGGATTGGCAAGGCCCTTGCCCGCGATATCGGGCGCGGAGCCATGGATCGGCTCGTAGAGGCCCTGTGTCCCCTCGGCGAGGCTGGCCGAAGCCAGCAGGCCGATCGAACCGACACACATGCTGGCCTGATCGCTCAGGATATCGCCGAAGAGATTGCCGGTCACGATCACGTCGAACTGGCCGGGGTTCTTCACCAGCTGCATCGCTGCGTTATCGACGTACATGTGGCTGAGTTCCACCTCGGGGTATTCCTTGGACACCTCGATCACCACGTCGCGCCAGAGCTGCGAGGTTTCGAGCACATTGGCCTTGTCCACCGAGCACAGCTTCTTCGAACGGCCCATCGCGGCGGTGAACCCGGCATGGGCGATGCGGCGCACTTCGTCCTCGGCATAAGACATCATGTCCCAGCCCTGACGGCGGCCATCGGGCAGCGTGCGAATGCCCTTTTCGCCGAAATAGACATCGCCATTGAGTTCGCGCACGATCAGCAGGTCGATCTGGCTGGCCACTTCGGGGCGCAGCGTGGTGAGATCTTCCAGCCCCGGAAACACGCGCGCCGGACGCAGGTTGGCGAAGAGGCCCAATTCCTTGCGCAGGCCCAGGATCGCCTGTTCGGGGCGCAAGTGGCGCTCCAGGTTGTCGCACGAGAAATCGCCGACGGCGCCGAACAGGATCGCATCGGCCGAGCGCGCGATCTCCAGCGTTTCGGGCGGAAGCGGGCTGCCGTGCTTGCGGTAGGCCATGCCACCGACATCGCCCTCGACCAGCTCAAGACCCGAAAGATCCAGCTTTTCGAGCACGCGCACCGCCTGTTCGGTCACTTCGGGGCCAATGCCGTCACCGGCGAAAACCGCGATGCGCAGAGAGTTCTTGGTCATGTTCCGTCAGCCTTCGATCCGCTTCAGCCGCTCACGCAGCAGGTCGCGGGCCGCCATAACGTCTCTGCGGCGATCGGCAAGCGGATAGCGGGCCAATTCACGCCCTATCCGGTCAAATGCGTCGAGAATCGCAGGCCAGTCGGACTGGTCCGGGCGCTGCACCGGCACACCATAGCCCAGTTCGCGCAGCAGCAGCACTTCATAGGACAGCAGCGCCAGCGCCCAGCCCCGCGCGGAAGGAGCCACGCATACGGCCTCGATCAGCGCGGACAGCGCCTCGTACAGCGCGGGATAAGGATGCCGCTCGGGCAAGGCAGAGGCCGTGAGCGCCGTCACCCAGGCGATGGCGGCGGCAGGCAAAGGTTCAGTCAGCCAGGGACCTCGGCTCTGCAGCAATTCGACGCGGCCGAAAGGGAGCTGGCTTTCGGTCTTGGACCGCACATCGGCATCCACGGCGTTACCGGGGATCAGCACCGGGCGCAGTTGCCGCCCCCTGCCCCCGGCGACATAGGCCGCGACAAGCCCATGATCCGCCGTCAGCAACCGGGCAATGACGGCGGTTTCACCGTGCGCATGCGTGGCGCAGACGAGAGCGGGCGCGCGAAAGTGCATGACCGGGTTTTGGACGGCTGCCAGTCAGACTGCAACCACAGCACTTCCCATCCTTCGACAAGCTCAGGATGAGCGGATCAGGAACGCCGCGTTACCAATTACCGCACATGCCGAGCTTGCCGAAGCACCAGCAGGCAGGCCCTGTCAGCCGCCTGCGTTCAGCTTCGCTTCGATCGCATCCAGCCGGGCTTTCAGCGCATCAGCCTCGGCGCGCGCGGTGGCGGCCATTTCCTTGACGGCCTCGAACTCCTCGCGGCTGACGAAGTCCATGTCTCCCATGAATTCCTTGAACCGCTCGCGCGCATTGTCGCGCGCTTCGCGCCCCATTCCGGCCAGAGTGCCGGCGGCGCTGTTCATCATCTTGGCGAAGTCGGCGACGAAGGGGTTTTCGCTTTGCATGGCGCCTAAATGGAACTCTCCGCGCCCAAGCGCAAGAGAAGATCAGATCTCGTAACGCACCACCGCGCCATTTCCGGCAGCCCCGTCCATCGCGGGATTGGCCTGAAGGAACGCGAAGTTCAGATACGTCGCGAAAAACAGCCAGGCGACATAGGGCACCAGCAGCATCGCGGCGACCGAACGCACTTTGCTGAACAGGAACACGGTGATGAGCGCCACGACATCGAGAATCGCGATAAGCATCAATCCCCCGGTCATCTGGTGCGCACCGAAAAACACCGGAGACCAGGCAAGGTTCAGCGCGAACTGCACCAGAAACACGATTACCGCGAGACCGCGCCCCCGCGCACCGCGCGCGGACAGGATCGTCGCCAACGCCAACCCCATCAGAATGTAGAGCGCGGTCCACACGATCCCGAAGATCTGCGGCGGCGGATAGGCCTCCGGCTTGACCAACGCCGCGAACCACGGGTTTTCCGGTCCGCTCTGCGCCACCTTGCCCGACAGGAAACCCAGAAGGACGACGAGCGGAATGCACACAAGAGCCCAACGGATGAAACTGGCACGCAACTGGCCCGAAGAGGCGAGCAGGGTCATTTCGTCTAACTACTCCCGAATCACTTGGCGACCACGACAATGGCGCGTTTTGTGCAGGCGCGAAGCTGAACGCGCAATCGCCTGTTAACCATCAATATCTCCGCCGTGCCGAAACGAGAAACTCCACATTCCCTTCAGGACCCTTGATCGGGCTTTCGACAATGCCCTGAATTTCCCAGCCCTCGCCTTCCAACCAGATGCTCACTTCGCCGCAGACACGCTCGTGCAGGGCGGGATCGCGCACGACGCCGCCCTTGCCCACTTCATTGCGCCCCACTTCGAACTGCGGCTTGATCAAGGCGACAAGGCGGCACGCCGGCGCAGCAAGGCGTAACGGGATTTCCAGAACTTTGGCCAGCCCGATGAAGCTGGCATCGCAGACCACCCAGTTACACGGCACATCGATCTGTTCGGGCGTCAGGATGCGGGCGCTGGTCTGCTCAAGCACAGTCACCCGGGGATCCTGCCGCAGCTTCCACGCAAGCTGATTGGTGCCCGAATCCACCGCGAAGACATGGGCCGCGCCCTTGGTCAACAGGACATCGGTAAAGCCGCCGGTGGAACTGCCGATGTCCATGGCGACGGCCCCTGCGGGATCGAGGCCGAAATGCTCAATCGCATGGGCCAGCTTGACGCCCCCGCGCGAAACCCAGGGGTGATCGCGCCCGCGCACTTCCAGCGGAGCATCGGCTTTCAGAGTCTGGCCGGACTTGGCGATCCTCGTTTCGCCCGAGAACACCAGCCCGGCCAGCACCAGCGCCTGCGCGCGGGTGCGGCTTTCGGCAAGGCTGCGATCAACCAGCATCTGGTCGACACGGATCTTGGCCGGAGCGCGTTTTTTTCCGACAGAACGAGAAGCGGATGGGTCAGTCATCTGGGCTTATGCACTTGAGGTGGGGCGCGTGTCATTCCATACCCCAGGCATGAAGGCAAATCCACGCGCCCACGCCGCCCCTCCCCGCATCCTGGCACTGACGGCACTTTGCAGCGCCGTGCTGCTCACCGCCTGCGTGCCTCGACCGCCGAAACCGGCCTCGTCGCCGAAACCGACGCCTTCGGCGACCACGCGCCCGGCCCCACCGTCGCCTCCTGCCCGCGTGCAGCCTTCGCCCGACTGGCGCGAACAGCCCGCGACGCCCGGAGACTGGCATTGGTCATCCTCGGCCGCCGGATCGGATGCGGTCTTCGCGAACGGGCAGTTCCTCATGCACTGCAATCCGGCGCGGCATTCCGTAACGCTGCTGCGCGCTATGGCCGGAGCCAGCGCCCCCGTGCCGATGGCCATCCGCACCAGCGACACCCAGCGCGCGCTGACAGCGTTACCGGTTGCAGGCGGCGTGGCGGTGACGCTGTCCGCGCGCGATCCCCTGCTCGATGCGATGGCCTTCAGCCGCGGCCGCTTCGCCGTGGAAGCCGCAGGCGCGCCGCCGCTCTATGTCCCGAGCTGGACCGAAGTCTCTCGCGTGATCGAGGACTGCCGCTGAGCGATAGCCGCAAAGGCAGCCGAATCGGGGCAAAAGTGCTGGATTTTCCCGCTGTTTCGGGCCGCACTTTTCGGCGCCCCGAGCTGTGCCTGCAAGTAACCGCACAACTGGCCCAAAGTTCATGCCGCATCATGCGTGCGGTAATCTTGGCTCAACAGCGCGAAAGGAGGTGATCCGATGTCTCATGGTTCAGCAGAGAGGTCGGCAATTTCCGTCGCGAGGCATTATCGCTGATTTTTGATTAAGCGATAAAGGTGCTCGCTGGCGGCACTTCCGGCCGCTGACCATGCGAAGGGCCGTACCGGTTTTCCGGTGCGGCCCTTCTCATTTGGCGCCCCCCCGTCCAAGCGAAAGTTCGCGAAGTTTGTCCATGCCAGCCATGGAAATTTTCGGAAAAACACTGAATGACCGACCGGCTGACGCCTATAGGTTCATACGTAACGGCTGAAGCCATCCTTGTGGGTATGTCGATCAAGATACCGCATGATGATGTCATTCGGTGATGTTGCCGGATGTGGTCGAGAAGTAGCCTCTTTGCCAGAAGCGCAGCCCCCAATAGCGCTTGCGGATGTGTTCGAACTCCCGCTGGATCTTGCGCGATGATCTCCCGGTCCCGCAAGCGTACGTCGCCATGGAGCACCTTGAACCGGTACTTGGGAGCCCACACGAGATGGTAGCGATGATGAAATGCCGTGTGACAACCGCTCTCGTAGCGCATAGCCTGTAACCGACTGAAAGCGGAGGGGGGCCTCCCAGAAGCAGGACTCCAAACCCGGTCGGCCGTTCGGGTCGGTTCGACCGCGCGGTCTAAAGACGCTCCAGCACCGGGATCAGTTCGTCGAAATGATCGATCACCGCCGCCGCGCCAAGCTGCGCAGGCGGCAGATCGTTGAACCCGAAGCTCACCGCCACGCACGGCAGCCCGGCCGCCGCTGCTGCGCCAGTGTCATATGTGGTGTCGCCCACATAGGCGGCGCGGCCCCCGCCTGTCCGTTCCAGCATCAGGTGCAACAGGTCCGGCTTGGGCTTGGCCCTTTCGCGGCCCAGCGTATCGCCGCCGATAACCGTAACGAACCGGTCCGTCAGGCCCAGTTCCTTGAATATCTTCACGGCAAAGCGCTCGATCTTGTTGGTGACGACCGCCACTTTCACGCCGCGTGCGGCAAGACCGTCCAGCATTTGCTCGCCGCCGGGAAATAGTCGGGTCTCGACCGCTATATTGTCTTCGTAATAGGCAAGCAGCGACTGGTACAGTTCGTCGAACCGCGCTTCCGGCAGGGCCCCTCCGGTAACATCCAGTGCCTTTTCCAGCATCAGCTTCGCACCGCCTCCGATCAGATCGCGCACTTCGGCCGCCGGTATCACCGCCCGGCCCTCCAGCGCGAGCGCGTGATTGACCGCGCGGGCCAGGTCGCCATGACTATCGAGCAAGGTTCCGTCGAGGTCGAAACCGACGATCTGGAAAGGAAATTCGTCCATGTGCGCCCCAGTGGCCTCTTGGAGTGGAAACCGCAACAATTTGCTGGCAGACGGGTTTCATGACTTCCGCCAGCCCCCCTCTCGCCATCGTCGTCCTCGCCGCTGGAAAAGGCACTCGCATGAAGAGCAGCCTGCACAAGGTGCTCCACCCGGTTGCCGGGCGGCCGATGATCGAACACCTGCTGGCCAGCGCGCAGGAACTGGCGCCCGAGCGGCAGGTCCTGGTGGCCGGGCACGGGCGCGAGCAGCTTGAAGAGGCGATGGGCGGGCGCGCGGCGATCGCCGTGCAGGACCCGCAACTGGGCACCGGCCATGCGGTGCAGCAGGCGGAACAGGCGCTTTCCGGTTTCGATGGCGATGTGCTGATTCTCTACGGCGACGTGCCGTTCGTGCGGGCGGAGACGATGCGCGCGATGATCGATCGGCTCCATGCGCCCGATGCCCCGGCGGCGGTCGTCCTCGGCTTCGAGCCGGAAGATCCGCTACAATATGGCCGCGTCCTCGCGCATGACGACGGGCGCATCGCCATGATGGTCGAATACAAGGACGCCAGCGAGGAACAGCGTACCTGCCGCCTGTGCAATTCCGGCCTGATGGCGGTAAAATCCGCCGATCTGTTCGACCTGCTCGGTAAAGTCGGCAACGACAATGCGGCGGGCGAATATTACCTTGTCGACATCGTCAACATCGCCGCGCTCGAAGGGCGCATCTGTGCGGTGATCGTCACCGACGATCCCGACGAAGTGGGCGGCATCAACAGCCGCGGCGAACTGGCGGCGGCGGAAGCGCGCTGGCAGGCCAAGCGCCGGGTGCAGGCGATGGCCGACGGCGCCACCCTGATCGCGCCGGAGACCGTGTTCTTCGCCTGGGACACGCAGCTCGGCCGTGACGTCACGATCGAACCCAACGTGGTCTTCGGCCCGGGCGTGACTGTTGCCGATGACGTGGTGATCCATGCCTTCTCGCACCTCGAAGGCGCGGTGCTGGAAAGCGGCACCGCGATCGGTCCCTATGCCCGCCTGCGCCCCGGCGCTGTGCTCAAGCAGGGTTCGAAAATCGGCAACTTCGTGGAAATGAAGAACGCGGTGCTGGGCGAAGGGGCCAAGGCCAACCACCTCACCTACCTCGGCGATGCCGAAGTGGGCGCCAGGGCGAATATCGGCGCGGGCACGATCACCTGCAATTACGACGGCTATTTCAAGCACAAGACCGTGATCGGCGAGCGCGCCTTCATCGGTTCCAACAGCGCGCTTGTCGCGCCGGTAAAGATCGGTGCCGACGCCATTGTCGCGGCGGGCAGCGCCGTCACACGCGATGTCGCCGACGGCGAACTGCGACTGGTGCGCGGCGAGCAACTGATCAAGCCCGGCTGGGCCGACCGCTTCCACGACGCCATGAAAAGGAAGAAGGCCGAGCAGAAGAAATAGGGCTTGCACCAAGGCTTGTTGATGATCGCTCCCGCCTCCCCTTTCGTCACTGCAAGGAAGCGAAACACCGTCACCGGAGTCACATGCGAATATCTGCCCGCGTCCGCTCGTCCCGAGCTTGTCGAAGGACGCTCGCACTGCGCCTCAATCTCCTCAATCGCCTCAATCAGGCAGCCGCCACGCAGGACACCCTTCGACAAGCTCTGGGTGAGCGGAGCTTGATTTAGAGTTCGGATTTACGTCCAGGCTTTGGCATTGCGCCTGGCCCGCTTTCATTCCGCGAGAGGCTTACGAACCGATCGCCAGCTTTCGGGCAATGGTGCCGAGTTCGATCTTCGCCGCCTGACTGCCGGGCTCATAGTCCTGCGACTGCACGAACAGCCGCTTCGCCGCCTCCAGATCGCCCATCTGCATCTTGTTGTACCCCATGCCACGCAGCGCCCGCGCGGCCATGTCCGCATCGGGGCCGCTCTTGTTCTTGTCAGCGATGGTCCAGGCATGGGCGAAGGCGTCATAGCTCTTCTGCCATTCCCGGCGGGACTTGAAGAGTTCGGCATATTCGTTGGCGAAGTGGGCATTGCCCGGGGCCATCTGCATCGCCTTGCGCAGTTCGCCGGCGGCCAGATCGCCGCGCCCGAGATCGATCAGCGCGAAGCCTTTGCCGAAATGGGCATCGCACAGCGCGCTGTCGACCAGCACTACGCGATCGGGATGCGCGCCTTGCACGGTACGGTCCGAACGGCACAGGCGCGCACGGCTGTCACCGGCCAGCGAGCGGTCGACCGAAGCGATCACCTTGTCGAACAGGCGCACGGCCTGGGCCTGTCTGCCGCGGCGGATCATGTCGAAGGCCTTGTCCACCCGGGTACCGGCGCTGGCATCGAACTTCGCTTCCGGCTTTACATCGTGACCGAACGCCACCGCCAGCGCGGCGGACGGCGGCACGGCAACGGCCGAAGCCCGCTCCGCCACCGAAGCGGCCTGCGCGCTTCCGGCCAACAAAAGACCCAATAATCCTGCAAATCCAAATGCGCTGCGCATCGGTGTATTTCCTCTCCCTTAAACACCGATACTGCGCCGGTCTGTGCCGGATTCTTCTGGTGGCCCTTATTGCTGGCCCTGCTCGTCAGACGGTGTTCGTCGAAACACGCAGAATATCGGATCAACGTGGTTTGACAAGTCATGACTTGGAAATCACATCGTCACCAAACGAACCGATGACGGTTTATCCCTTTTGCACCGCATGGAGTACCCGATGTCCACCAGTCCCTGGAGCCACACCCGCAGTTCCTCGATCGCCGACGATGTCGATTTCGAGATCAAGGGGCAGGAACTCCAGTTCGTCGAAATCGAACTCGACCCCGGCGAAAGCGCGGTGGCCGAAGCGGGCGCGATGGTCTGGAAGGATTCGGACATCGAGATGTCGACCGTGTTCGGCGACGGTTCGAACAATGATAACGGCGGCTTCATGGGCAAGCTGCTGGGGGCGGGCAAGCGCCTCGTCACCGGCGAAAGCCTGTTCACCACCGTCTTCACCCACCACGGCCAAGGCAAGGCCCGTGTCGCTTTCGCCGCGCCGATTCCCGGCTCGATCCTGCCGATCAAGCTGGACGATGTGGGCGGCCGCCTGATCTGCCAGAAGGACGCCTTCCTGTGCGCTGCGCGCGGGGTTTCGATCGGCATTCACTTCCAGCAGCGGATCATGACCGGCCTGTTCGGCGGCGAAGGCTTCATCATGCAGAAGCTGGAGGGCGATGGCTGGGTCTTCGTGCAGATGGGTGGCACCGTGATCGAGCGCGAACTGCGCCCCGGCGAGGAACTGCATATCGACACCGGCTGCGTCGCCGCCTTCACCTCCGGCGTCGAGTTCGACGTGGTGCGCGCGGGATCGGTAAAGTCGATGATCTTCGGCGGCGAAGGCGTGTTCTTCGCGCGGCTGCGCGGGCCGGGCAAGGTCTGGATCCAGTCCCTGCCCTTCTCCCGCCTGGCCGGGCGCATGCTGTCTGCCGCCATGCCCGGCGGGCAGCGGCGCGGCGAAGGCTCGATCCTGGGCGGATTCGGCGACCTTCTCGACGGCGACTAGGGATTGTGGAGATTTACCTCCTGAGGCCGACGGTAATTACCTCCGCCCCCCTTTTCATTCCATTCACACTCGCGACACGAAGCACCAGCCATTACAGGGTAAAGGGAGCGGAGCGCGGCCTGCGTGCCGTCCAGTAATCGGGGTATCGAAAAGCGAATGTGCGGAATTATCGGAATCGTCGGCAAGGAAGACGTGGCGGACCGGCTGGTCGACGGCCTCAGGCGTATGGAATACCGGGGCTATGACAGCGCCGGGGTCTGCACCGTTCACGATGGCGCGCTGATCCGCCGCCGCGCCCAGGGCAAGCTGCTCAATCTCGTCAAGGAACTGGTGCAGGACCCTGCTCCCGGCCTGACCGGGATCGCCCACACCCGCTGGGCCACCCACGGCGCGCCCACCGCTGCCAATGCCCACCCGCACGCGACCAGCGAACTGGCACTGGTCCACAACGGCATTATCGAGAACTTCCGTCCCTTGCGCGAAGGGCTTGAGGCGCGCGGCCGCACGTTCGAGAGCCAGACCGATACCGAAGTGGTTGCCCATCTGGTGTCGGAACAGATCGAGGCGGGCGTCTCACCGCAGGATGCAATGAAGACGGTGCTGCCCCAGCTTCGCGGCGCCTTCGCGCTAGCCATCGCGTTCCGCCGGTTCCCGGACATGCTGATCGGCGCCCGCCTCGGCTCGCCGCTCGTGGTCGGCTATGGCGAAGGCGAAACCTACCTCGGGTCGGACGCGCTGGCCCTCGCCCCGCTGACGCAGAAGATCAGCTATCTGGAGGAAGGCGACTGGGTCGTCATCACCCGCGAAGGCGCGCAGATCTTCGATGCGCAGAACCGGCCGGCCGAGCGTGAAGTGGTCACCTCCGGCGCCTCTGCGGTGGCGATCGAAAAGGGCAATTACCGCCACTTCATGCAGAAGGAAATCTTCGAGCAGCCCACCGTGGTCGCCCAGACGCTGCACAGCTATGTGCGGCAGGTCGATCAGTCGGTGGCCCTGCCCCAGATCGATTTCGACCTTTCGGCGGTCAACCGCATCACCATCGTCGCCTGCGGTACCAGTTTCTACGCGGGCATGGTCGCGAAATACTGGATCGAACAATTCGCGCGCGTGCCGGTGGACATCGATGTCGCCTCGGAGTTCCGCTATCGCGATCCGGTGCTGGAGCCGGGCGGGCTGGCCCTGTTCATCTCGCAATCGGGCGAAACCGCCGACACGCTGGCTGCCTTGCGCCACTGCAAGGCGGAAGGCCAGACCATCGCCGTGGTCGTCAACGTGCCCACCAGCACGATGGCGCGCGAAGCCGACCTGCTGCTGCCGACTCACGCCGGGCCGGAAATCGGCGTCGCCTCGACCAAGGCCTTCACTTGCCAGCTTGCCGTGCTGGCCGCCCTCGCCGCGCATCTAGCGGTCCGGCGCGGGCGGATGGACCGGAACGAGGAAATGGCCATTGTCCGCCACCTTGTCGAAACCCCGGCCTGCCTCAATGCCGCCCTCGCTCACGACGAGGAAATCGCAGCAATGGCTCACCTGATCGCGCCAGCCCGCGACGTGCTCTATCTCGGCCGAGGGCTGGACTATCCCCTCGCTTTGGAAGGCGCGCTGAAGCTCAAGGAAATCAGCTATATCCATGCCGAAGGCTATGCCTCGGGCGAAATGAAGCACGGCCCCATCGCGCTGATCGACGAAGCCGTGCCGGTGATCGTTCTTGCCCCGTCGGGCCCGCTGTTCGAAAAAACCGTCTCGAACATGCAGGAAGTGCGCGCGCGCGGCGGCAAGGTCGTGCTGATCTCGGACGCCGAAGGCATTGCCGAAGCCGGAGAAGGCTGCATAGCCACGATCGAGATGCCCAAGGTCCACCCGCTGATCGCGCCGCTGGTCTATGCCGTGCCGGTGCAACTGCTGGCCTATCACGTGGCCTGCGTGAAAGGCACCGACGTCGACCAGCCGCGCAATCTCGCCAAGAGCGTTACCGTCGAATAGGCCGCAACCACTGCGCGGGAACCTCACGAAGTGTGTCCACTCGCACCATGGCAAGTCTTGGCAAGTCCTTTTGGTTACAATGTGTTATAAACCGCGCAAATTTACACTGCGCGGCCATGGCCATATCATGGATCTGTACAGTTCAAAGAGCGGCGGCACAGGAGCGCCGGGCGCAGCGTGCCGGGCGGGGCCCGTTAGGAAAGTCTCTCCTGCCTTTTGCGGCCCAAGGCCTGCGGGCCCATACAGTTCGATCACAGAGAGTGGAGTGAGCACACGAGGCCCCCTCTTCTTCAGAGGAGGGGAGGACTGTCCGCACGAAAAGCGGCCAGAGCCCGCTTTGCCCATGCAGTCCACCTCTCACCCGGCAGCGTGATCGTGCGCGTCAGTTTCAGCGCCGCGCGAAACTGCGGATCGTGGCTGACGCACAGGATGGCGCCGTCGTAGGCCTGCAGTGCGGTTTCGAGCAACGCAACGGCATCGATATCCAGATGGTTTGTCGGCTCGTCCAGGATCAGCAGGCGTGGCGGCTGCGGGCGGGAGAACAGGCAGGCCAGCGCCAGCCGTACCCGCTCTCCGCCCGAAAGACTCTCCACCGTGCGCGCGGCCCAGCGGTTGCGGAAGCCGAAGCGGGCCAGCGCATCGTGGGCCTGTTGCGGCGCCATCTGCGGGTTGTGCCGCCGCATGGCCGCCAACAGCGTCTCTTCGCGGTCCAGCAGGCTCAGGTGCTGATCGAGCAAAGCGATCCGGCCAGAGCACGGCATCGTGTACGGTATCATGTCCGGCGCTGCGCCCATGATCATGCGGATCAGGCTGGTCTTGCCCGAACCGTTCGGCCCGGTCAGCGCGATCCGCTCCGGTCCACGCACCATGACGTCCAGTGGGCCGAACAGGCGGCGCCGGTCATGCTCGCAAACGAGCCCGCGCGCGTCGATCAGCACATGCTGGGCAGGCAGGCCGCAAGGCGGAAGCGCGATGGCAAACGGGACCGTCCGTTCCACATCCGCCTGCACGCGGGCCAGCGCCTCTCCGGCGCGCTCGATCAGGCCTCCGCTTACGACACCGGTCCGCGCCGCCGTCCGCTCCGCGCGTTGCTGCCGGGCGTGGAGCAAGATCTTCGGCGCCCCGCCCCGGGCTCCGGCGGCCCGCCCGCGCTTGTCCCGCCGGGCCTGTTTTTCGGTTTCGCGCTGCCGTTCGCGCCGCACCGTGCGCGTATCGGCCTGCGCCTTGTCCAGCGCCTGCTCCACCCGCATCCGCTCTTCGCCGCGCACACGCTCGAACAGGCTCCAGCCGCCGCCCACCACGTGAACCCCGACAGGCGTCAGTTCGGCGATCCTGTCCACATGCTCCAGCAAAGCGCGGTCATGGCTGGCGACCAGCGCCGGGCCCGTCCAGCGGGCGAGCCATTCCATGACCGCTTCGCGCCCGGCATCGTCGAGATTGTTGGTCGGCTCGTCGAGCAGCAGGATATCGGGTTCGTCCAGCAGCATGGCCGCCAGCATCACCCGGGTCCGCTCCCCGCCGCTCAGGCTGGCCAGCGGCCGCGCCATCTCGAACGGCGGCAGCCCCACCGCCGCCAGCGCCGCATCGAGCCGGGCCGGCAGGGTCCAGTCCGCTTCGGCGAAATCGTCTTGCCCGGCCTGCCCCGCCTCTATGCGATCGAGCCGCGCGAGCGCGTCCCCGGTCCCGAGCACGTCCGCCACCGTATCGGCCCCGACCCCAGGCAACTGGCGCAGGAACCCGATCCGGCCATGGCACGTGACAGTGCCCTGCACAACGGGCACACGCCCAGCCACCGCTGCGAGCAAAGTCGACTTGCCCGCGCCATTGCGGCCGACAAGACCAATCGTCTCCCGCCCCAGCGAAAGATCGAGACCCGAAAAGAGAAGAGAACCATCCGGCGTCGCACAGGCAACGCCATCGAAAACAAGATACGACATGAGAACACCAGGCAAGACAAGGCAACAAAATCTGCGCTGTTTGCTTAGTTGTTCATCGCACCTTTCCTCTGGACTGCGGCGCCCTGATACCTGCCTGTGCTTGCAAAGACAAGACCAGCCGCGCAGGCCATACAGCATGGCCCACGTTGTCCCGCCCTTGGCCGCCGGAAACCCAGGTGTTTAGTCCCGGCATATGATGGCAGGAGGCATGGCTGATCGATGCGGCCGTCGTCGATCGAGAGCAAGAGGCCTTTCCAGCAGTTGAGCGGGTAGCGGATCGGCAAGCCCGAAGAAGTTGCGGCGCAAGTGCACCCAATTCTACCGCAAATCCATCGTCTTGCTCACAGACCCTTGAGCGCCAAACAAAATATGCGACAGAACCGTGGAAACCGGCCAAGGTATCAGAACATGAAACAGATCGAGCCCCTTTTGGCAGGAGCCTCTTCGGTATCCTGGGCCGCGCGAGATTGCCGGGCCGGATCAGCGCGCATCTCCTTGATGTCGCGTTCAACCAAGGAAAGCATCGTCTTCGCGAGCAGATCGGCATCGGGGGTTGAGCGTAACATTCTTTTCTGCATGAGCCCAAGCGACTGGGTCAAAATCAGGTCAGCAAGCAGCGATCTGCGCTCAACCAAATGCTCGCCCGGCGCAAGGAAGGCCATCGCGTCGAGCATGTACCCCAATACCTCCTTGTTCGTCCGGTTGAATATTGCCGCGATGCGATCGTTGCGCGCAGATTCCGCAACAATTTCTGCGAAAAGCGGATCCGTTTCCGATTCCTTGGGTTTCGAGAGAAAGCGGCAAAGCCACCCCCAAACCGCTGCCGAGTCGCGCGCGGAGATCGCGCGGTGAAGTGAATCTTGCGCCACGAAGTTAGCGCAATCGGCCTCCACGATCGCCGCGACGATCGCTTCCTTTCCTTCAAAATCGCGATAGATCTGGCCTACGGCGATCCCCGATTCCTTGGCGATCTGAGCGACGCCCGTTGCATGAAATCCATGTGTAACGAACAACATACGAGCCGCATTTATGATCCGCTGGCGGCGCATTTCCGCGCGGTCCCCCTTTCCTTGGCAACACATCAATCCTTGAGCCATCCCCATTTCCCCTCTCGACATCGCTTGACCATTAGCTTTGTTCGCAGTAGCAGCATTTGTGAGTGAACGTTCACTAACATACATCAATTGGTAGATATTAGCATGACTTTTATGCGTCAATCCGGGCTCGCGATGGCGTTGATCCTGACCGCTTGCGGCAAGCAGGCGGCGCAACCGCCAGCGGACCCACCGCCGGTTTCCTACGTCACCGTGACCGAACAGCCGGTGACGCTGACGAGTCGGCTGCCGGGCCGGACTTCTGCTTACGAGACGTCCGAAGTACGCCCGCAAGTCAACGGCCTGATCAAGGCGCGACTGTTCACCGAAGGTGACATCGTGCACAAGGGGCAGCCGCTCTACCGGATCGATGCCGCGCCGTATCGCGAACAGGTGGCGCGTGCGCAGGCAGCACTGGCGCGCGCGAAAGCGTCGATCGCGTCGAGCGCGGCGCTGGCGCGGCGCTATGGCGAGCTGGTCAAGATCAATGCGATCGCCAAGCAGGATTATGAGAACGCCGAGACCAGCGCGGCGCAGGCGCGGGCTGATGTTGCCGCGCAGCAGGCAGCGCTGCGCAATGCGCAGATAGATCTTTCGCGCACCACCATCCGCGCGCCGATTACCGGCCGCATCGGTCGATCAACTTACACGACCGGCGCTCTGGTGACCGCGTCGCAGACCAATCCGCTCGCGACCATCCAGCGGATCGATCCGATCTATGTCGACATCCAGCAATCGAGCAACGATCTGCTTAACCTGCGCCAGCAGATCCTCAACGGGCAAGTCGCCCGCGATGGCAACGCGCATATCAAGCTGCAGCTGGAGAACGGCACAACCTATGGCCCCAAAGGGCGGCTGCGCTTCGCTGACGTGACAGTCGATCCCAGCACCGGATCGCAGGTCATCCGCTCGGTCTTCCCCAATCCACAAGGCTTGTTGCTGCCGGGCATGTATGTGCGTGCGATCTTGGAGGAAGGGGTGCGGAGCAACGCCATCCTGGTACCGCAAAGAGCGGTCAGCCGCGACGAGCGGGGCAATGCCGTGGCGCTGGTGGTCGGCCCAGGCAACACGATCGCACAGCGCAAGCTGACGACCGATCGCACCCAGGGGGACAACTGGATCGTTACCGGCGGGCTGAAGCCTGGCGACAAGGTGATTGTCGAAGGAGCAATGATGCTGCGTCCGGGCGCGACGGTAACGCCCAAGCCTTATCGGCCCCACGCCAGGCAGGCCGGGGCACAGGCGCCATCGGGCCCGCAGCGTCAGGCGCCCGCCGCTTCTCAGGCACAGGGAAATTAAGCCCAGATGGCACGTTTCTTCATAGATCGCCCGATTTTCGCCTGGGTGATCGCGATCGTCGTTATGCTCGCCGGCGCTCTGGCGATCCGTTCGCTGCCGATTGCGCAGTTCCCCCAGATCGCCCCGCCCGCGGTAACGATCAGCGCCACCTATCCCGGCGCCGACGCGCAGACTCTGACGAACACGACGACGCAGATCATCGAGCAGCAGATGAAGGGGCTCGACCACCTTCGCTACTTCTCGTCTTCGTCCTCGTCGGCCGGAACGGTCACCGTCACGCTGACCTTCGAGCAGGGCACCAACCCCGACATCGCGCAAGTGCAGGTCCAGAACAAGCTTCAGGCCGCCATCCCGATGCTGCCGCAGGAAGTCCAGCAGCAGGGCCTGCGCGTTGCCAAGTCGACTTCGAGCTTCCTGCTGGTCATGGCGCTCTATTCCAAGGACGGGTCGCATGACCAGACCGACCTTGCCGACTATGTCGCCTCGAAGCTGCAGGACCCGCTGAGCCGCGTGCAGGGCGTGGGCGATACCCAGGTGTTCGGCACCCAGTATGCGATGCGCATCTGGGTCGATCCGCTCAAGCTGAACAACTACCATCTGACCATGAGCGACTTGAGCGCCGCGATCAAGGCGCAGAACGCGCAGGTTTCCGCAGGGCAGATCGGCGGGCGACCCGCTCTCAAGGGGCAGATGCTCAACGCGACGGTATCGGTACAGTCGCGCCTCACCACGCCCGAGCAATTTGCCAACATCCGCCTGAAGAGCAAGACCGACGGTTCGTTGGTACGCCTGCGTGATGTTGCGCGGGTCGAAATCGGCGCGGAGAACTATGGCTTTTCAGCGCTCTACAACGGCATGCCCGCATCGGGCATCGGCATCAAGCTGGCGCCGGGCGCGAACGCGCTCGAAACCGTGGACCTGGTCAAATCGCGTATCGACGCGATCGCCAAACAGTTTCCAAGCGACGTTCAGGTCGCCTACCCTTACGATTCGACGCCCTTCGTGCGGCTCTCGGTCCATCAGGTGATCGAGACCCTGATTGAGGCGGTGGTCCTCGTCTTCTTGGTGATGTTCCTGTTTCTGCAGAACATCCGCGCCACCCTGATCCCGACAATCGCGGTTCCAGTGGTGCTGCTCGGCACGTTCGCGGTCATGGCGGTAGCCGGTTTCACCATCAACACGCTGACCCTGTTCGGCATGGTGCTGGCGATCGGCCTGCTGGTCGACGATGCGATCGTCGTGGTCGAGAATGTCGAGCGCCTGATAACCGAGGAACATCTCAGTCCCAAGGACGCGGCGCGCAAGTCGATGGACGAGATCACCAACGCACTGGTCGGCATCGCGATAGTGCTGGCCGCAGTGTTCCTGCCGATGGCCTTCTTCGGCGGATCGACCGGCGTGATCTATCGCCAGTTCTCGATCACCATCGTTTCGGCGATGGTCCTGTCGGTGCTGGTCGCGCTGATCCTCACACCCGCGCTGTGCTCCAGCATCTTGAAGCCGCACGATCCGGGCAAGACCGAGGGCAATGGTCTGCTCGCCCGCTTCTTCCGCTGGTTCAACGACAAGTTCGACAAGGGTAAGGCCAGATACGAAAAGGGGGCGCGATTCAGCGCGCGCAACTGCACGAAGGCGAGACCGGTGTTCTGGCCCTGACCGGCGAAGCTGAACCCGCTGACGGTGAAGACTCCCTTCACCAGCGCGTGCTCGTCTTTGAGGAAGTGGTCGCGCACCAAATTCAGCCCCTCGTCGGTGCGCTCGAGCGTCGCATCTTCGCGATCACGCCGCCCGCCGTGCAGGAACTGGGCAACGCGACCGGCTTCGATCTCGAACTGGTCGACAAGGCGGGCATCGGCCACGACAAGCTGGTCGAGGCGCGCGACATGATGCTGCGCATGGCGGCCAAGGATCCCGCGCTTGCCGGGGTCAGGTCCAACTCGCTCGACGAAGCGCCGCAGCTCAAGGTCAATGTCGATCAGGACAAGGCCCAAGCGCTGGGGCTGGACATCACCCAGATCGACAACACCATCGCTACCGCTTGGGGCGGCGCCTACGTCAACGACTTCATCGATCACGGGCGGGTCAAGCGGGTCTATCTGCAAGCCGACGCCGCGTCGCGCATGTCGCCAGAGGATCTGGGCGACTTGTTCGTGCGGTCGTCGAACGGCACGATGGCCCCGTTCACCGCGTTTTCGACGCTGACCTGGGCAAACGCGCCGGCGCAGATAGGCCGCTATAACGGCCAGCCGGCGATGGAAATCCTCGGCACGCCCGCGCCAGGCCTGTCGACTGGCGCCGCGATGAGGGCGATGGAGGCGATTCACGCCAAGATGCCGCCGGGCACAGGACTGGAATGGACCGGCCTGTCGTACGAGGAAAACTTGTCGAGCGGACAAGCACCCGCGCTCTATGCGCTGTCGCTGCTCATCGTGTTCCTGTGCCTTGCCGCGCTGTACGAAAGCTGGTCGGTGCCGATCTCGGTCATTCTGGTGGTGCCTCTGGGAGTCATAGGCGCGGTGCTGGCCGCCACGCTGACCGGGCTGAATAACGACATCTACCTGCAGGTGGGCCTGATCACCACGATCGGGCTGTCGGCCAAGAATGCCATCCTGATCGTGGAATTCGCCGAAGAGCGGATGCGCGATGGCATGAACGCATTCGATGCGGCGATCGATGCAGCCAAGCTGCGCCTGCGACCGATCCTGATGACCAGCCTGGCGTTCATCTTCGGCGTTTTGCCGCTGGCCATCGCCAGCGGGGCCGGTGCGGGCGGGCAGAACGCGATAGGCCGCTCCGTGGTCGGCGGGATGCTGTCCGCCACGATCCTTGCGATCTTCCTAGTACCCACCTTCTTCGTGGTGGTCCTGCGCCTGTTCGGCCGGCACGAGGGCGATTCCGACAATACGGGCGAAGCCAACACGTCCGACGAAACACAAGGTGCGCCCACAGCACCTGAGGGAGCATGACGGCAGTGACCATGCGCACGAGCTTATTCCTGACCGCGATGGCCAGCACCGTTCTTTCGGGCTGCAACCTCGCCCCGCAATACGTACGTCCTCCGGCAGCGGCGCCCGCGCAGCTGCCGCATGGCGGCGTCTATCCCGGCGCCGGCCCGGTCGTGCCGAGCGACGCGCGTGACCTGACAAAGGTCGGCTGGCGCGATTTCTTCGAGGACGAGCGGCTGAAACAGGTCATCCAGCTGGGTCTCGACAACAACCAGGATCTCGAGCTGGCCGCCGCCCATGTGCTGCAGGCCCGCGCGCAATACCGGGTCCAGCGCGCCCAGTTACTGCCCACGATCCAGGCCTCGGGTTCCGCCACTTTCACCAACAGCGCCGCAGGAGCGGGCCGGACCGCTGGCGGGGCCGGAACAGGAACCGGGGGCGCCGTGGCAGGCAGGGCATCGCCGGATGTCGAGATATACAATGCGCAAGTCGGAGTTTCGGCGTTCGAGGTCGATCTGTTCGGCCGTATCCGCAACCTGAACAAGGCCGCGCTCCAACAATATTTCGCAAGCGAAGAGGCGCAACGCACGGCCCGGATCAGCCTGATCGCCGAGATCGCCACCGCGTGGGCTACGCTTGCCTCCGATCGGGATCAGCTCGCGCTGTCCGAAAAGACGCTGGTGGCATTCAAGCAGACACTTGACCTGACGAACGCGCAATTTCGCATCGGTGTCGCCTCCGAGCTCGAATCGCGTCAGGCCGAGACCAATTACCAGGCGACGCGCAACGACATCGCGGTGCTGCGTACCCGGATCGCGCAAGATCGCAACGCGCTCGACTTGCTGGTCGGAACGACCGTTGCCGACAATCTCCTGCCCAGCAGCTTGGAGAACGCCGACGTGGCGATCGACGCCTTGCCCGCGAACCTGTCGTCAGGCATTTTGTTGCAACGCCCCGATGTACTCCAAGCAGAGCATCAGCTGATCGCGCAAAACGCAAATATCGGCGCCGCGCGCGCCGCCTTCTTCCCAACCATATCGCTGACCGCCACGCTCGGCACGATCAGCAGCGCGCTCTCCGGCCTGTTCGACCATGGTACGGGTATTTATACCGCCACGCCGTCGATCGGGCTTCCGCTGGTCGACGGCGGCCGCAACAAGGGAAATCTGGATTATGCCCGCGCATCGCAACGGGCGGCGGTAGCGACCTATCAGAAGACCATTCAGACCGCGTTCCGCGAAGTCGCCGATGCGCTGGCGCAGCGTGGCACGATCGATGAGCAAGTCGCGGCGCAGACAGAGCGCGTGCACGCTGCGGGCATCGCCGCCAATCTGTCCGGTGCGCGCTACCGTGCCGGGATCGATTCCTTCCTCACCTCGCTCGATTCGCAACGCACCGCATATGCTGCGGAACAACAACTGGGGACGACGCGGCTGAAACGCTTCACCAATTTTGTCGAGCTGTACCGGGCGCTGGTATTGTGCGTGATGCGGGAAAAGAACCTCCTGACCCGCGCCGACATTGAACGGCTGTGCGAAAAGGTCGAACGCCGCGCCACCGGGAAAAGCAAGCTTCCGGCGCCGCGCTGCGTCGACGCAGCCGTTGCCGCGATGTCCGTCATGCAGCAGCTGAGCAGTTATATCGGTCAGCGTTACGGCGGCAAGCGCGCCAGGAACTGATTGGCTTCGCACGACAGCTTTGAAGGCTCGCCGGTCGATTGTTTACTCGAGCAACTGACAAAAAGAAGCGAGTCCGGACAGGCAGGTTTTGGCCGGATTTCGCGGATAACCGCCATGTCTGCTTTGGTGGCGCACACTGAGGCGCTGAATGACTGAACGTGTGCGAGCCGCGGCGAGACCGGGCGCAATCTATGGGGATTTTGGATTCGGGCGGATCTGTGCGGTCGGCCGGATGCTGTCTGGACGCTTTACGCTTTAGCGCAGCGTTCTCGCTCCATGGCGGCGATCTCGACGGGCAGCGAGAAGACGACGTAGAAATAGCCGGCCGGGGGGCAGATCGGCTTCACGTTCGGTGAGCCAGGTATGCGCGGCCGCTCCCTGGCTTTTGGGGCAATGCCGGTTGCGACACGAGTTGCAGGCGATCCGCTAATGGACAGACCTGGCAGGTCCCGATCGCCGTTCATCACTTTGAGCTGGAACAGGCGCAGGTGTCCGGCACGGGCCGCCCGGTAGGCAGGTCCAGCCGATCAAGCCTGTGCGTGAAGAAGAACAGACCCTAGCAGACAAAGCATGCTGGGAAATTGGCAGCCGGCTCATGTGTGTGGGAATGGGCTTGGCGACGAATCAACAATAAAATTATTTTAATTCATTAGGTTGTGACTTATCAAGTCCACCCTGTTTGCCATGCTGCACGACTTCCCAATAGCCGTATAATTTGATCTAAACGGACTCCGGCAATCCCCGGGGCGGTTCAACCGGACTTGCAACGACAGAATATAGCACAACACAGTCAGCAAGCAGATGCCAGTCACCAATTGGGGACCGACAAGCCCGAAGAAGTCTGACAGAGTTTCCCCAGATCAACCTTAAAATGAATCGGCGGCGCCTGCAGAAATGTCTGCCCGCGCTGCTACCGAAAAAATCCCAGGGGTGGGGTACAAGTCATGAGGGTCCCTTAGTTCATATGTAATATAATCTGTCTTGCAGCTATACCGTTCATCAGCTGCGCAGCCTTCGTCCAGACTGCAGCCGATCAATCCGAAGCAATCGGGCGTGCAGGACATCGTCACCAGCGACAGCCTCGCACAGAAAGGTATCGCCGATGTCACCAACCTCTCGGCTTAGGTTTCCGGCTTTGACGCCACATGCGTTGGCGCGTCGCAACCCGCTACAACAGAAGCCCCAACGCATTCCTCTTCGCCATTGCCCACGCCGCAACCGTTATCTTCTGGCTATGATCAATGATTTCTGACCCTAGACAGATACCGTATATTTAATTACGATATGCATGCAAACCATATGAAGATGGTTCCGCAGGAGGCCGGTCAGCGGCCCTAAATTCAGGGAGGGGAAAATGTCCTTCAAAACTCGTCTTATGCTATCGGCGGTTGTCACGGTCTTCTCGACTGAGGCGGCTATGGCCCAATCGTCGACGCCAGAGCAGGATCCACAGACAACTGGCGGACCGCAACTCGAAGAAATCATAGTTACCGCCCAGCGCACCAGCCAGCGGCTTCAGGATGTGCCGATCGCGGTCACGGCGGTGACGTCGTCAAGCCTGCAGGCCCGCGGCATCACCACCTCGGAGAACCTGACCAACGCAGTTCCCGGGCTGCAAATCAATCGATACGGTTCCACCGTCACGCCCTATCTTCGCGGCGTCGGCGCGCTTGCCGGTTCGCCGAACCAGGTGAATTCGGTCGCGACGTATATCGACGGCATCTATATAGCCACACCGAACGGCGGATTGACCTCATTCAACAACATCGACCGGATCGAGGTATTGAAGGGGCCGCAGGGCACGCTGTTCGGCCGCAATGCCACGGGCGGCGTTATCCAGATCATCACAAAAACGCCGCAGCATACCCCCGCGATGGATTTCCAGGTCGGTTATGGCAATTATCAGACGGTCAGCTCCAGCGCCTACGTCACGGGCGGCCTGACCAACACGATCGCTGCCGACTTTGCGGTGCAATATCGCAATCAGGGGAATGGCTTCGGCCATGACCTGTTCAACGGCAAGGACACTTATTACGGCAGGGAATATGGCGCCAGGTCAAAAATCCTGTGGGAGCCGTCGCCGGCGACAAGTGTCACCATCTCTGCCGATTATAACAACTTGGTCGATCATTCCGCCAACTATGTCTATGATCCCAATGGTGTAGTACCGCTCAATCCGGGCCAAGTCTTCGGCGGGCGTTACGATACCGACACCAACTTTCCCTCAAAGATTCAGTCCAAGACCTGGGGTGGTTCGCTGACAATCAAGCAGGACCTTGGTTTCGCAGAGCTGGTAAGCCTGTCAGCCCGTCGAATCATGAAGGGGCTGTTCCGGTTCGACCGCGACAGTACGCCTCTGCGGGTCCTTGATTTCGACACGCCCTTGTTGAACAAGACCTGGAGTCAGGAGGTGCAACTTATCTCCAAGGACAACGGTCCGCTGAACTGGACGCTGGGCGCATTCTATTACAACATGGAGGGTGGTTATGTTCCCGCCCGGCTTTACGGCATCGCTGCCAGCCCCGATCCCGTAAACGCTCCTGATCCGAACGCCAGCCTGTTCATCAGGGGCGTGCAAAGGAACAAGTCCGTCTCCGTCTATGCGCAAGCCACTTACGAGCTCCTTCCCGAACTGAAGGCGACCGGCGGTATTCGCTACACCTCCGAGAAGATCCGCATAAATTACGATGTGTCATCTTACGGGGTTTATGCATACTCGACGAAGAACAGGACGAGTTTCCAGAAGCCCACCTGGCGCATGGCACTCGATTATGAATTCGCGAACGGCATCCATACTTATGCATCGTACAACCGCGGCATCAAGAGCGGCGGCTTCGAGGTTCTCTCTCCCGGCACCCCCCAAAACCCCAGCCCGCCGTACAAGCCGGAAATTCTGGACGCCTATGAAATGGGGTTCAAATCCGAATTGTTCGACCGGCGGGTGCGCCTGAACCTGGCGGCCTTCTACTATGACTACCAGGACATCCAGGTTTCTTCGAACCCCGGCACCTTCATCCTTACGACGAATGCGGCAAGCGCCACGATCAAGGGCATCGATGGCGATTTCGAGGCGGCGGTCACCGATAATTTCCGTCTCAGTGGCGGCTTTGCAATTCTACGTGGGAAATTCGGGGACTTCCCCAATCCGTCGGTCTTTGATGAACTCGGCAACACAGTCAACCTGCCTAACGCCAAGGGCAATCAGACAGGTCGCACGCCGAGGTTTACTGCCAATCTGCTGGCCACCTACACGAAGGAAACATCGGTCGGAAAGTTCGGCCTCACCGGCAGCTTTGCCCACAACTCTGGTTACTACTTTGATCCGGACAATCGTATTAAAGCTCCCAGCTACGATCTGTTCGGCGCGTCGGTGTCCTGGACCGATCCTTCGGATCACTACACCATCCGGTTTTGGGGTGAGAACCTGAGCGACGAGCAGTACCTCTCGCAGGCGAGCGAGGGCGGCGGCATCGGCGATACCTTCACCTACGCTCCGCCCCGGACCTATGGCGTAACGCTCAGCGGTCGTTTCTGATCGTCGTATTCCCGCCCGCCGTCGATCAGCGGCGGGCGGGAACTGCGATTGTAAACAGGCGGTGTGGCACCCGGAAGCCAGGTCGTCTCAGCGACCCGCAGCTCTTTTTCGAATGATCTCACACGGCCGTGTTCCAGGAAGTCCAAATCCAGGACGGCGCGCGATATTGTTGCCGATTCCGCGCCGTGTGCGACGGCATGAAGATAACAACCAAGCTCTCA
>JARROF010000071.1:0-22557 GCA_037384205.1 Novosphingobium sp.
AAGCAGGCCATCCCATAAAGTGTCTCCGGCACGTCACTTCAGCCCGGCCTGCCAGCAGTCCGCCAAGCCATCTTGATCGCCTGCGCGCTCACCGCCAACCCATTGCCCTCTCTGCGGAAGTGCTTGGCTTATACCACCAAAAACCATGCTGCCAAAGCAGTGAAGGGCCCCGATCCCGCGCCTGAACACTCCGGTCACGCTGTCTGGCCGGCGATCAGGGCGACCTTCCCGCTCATGTCCGCGGGTTGCAGCATTGCCTTCTCCTCTCCGGTTATCCGAAGAGTGTCATGCCTTGCCGTAATGGCGGCGGACAAGGCCGATGAAGGGGCTGGCAAGCGCCTGGGCGATATGCGGTTCGCCCGCGTGGAGCAGGCCGATCTCGCGAGTCAGTTCGAAATCCCTCACCGGGATGAAGCGGACCGAGGGTTCGGCGAAGCATTCGGGCATCATGCCCACCCCGGCACCGGCGCGGACCACGGCCAGTACGCGCTCGTCGCTGGTGGTCTTGAACACGAAGCGCGGGCGCACGCCGCGCGCGATGAAGAAGCGGTTGATCTCCGGCAGCCCCTCGCAATGGCGGCGCAGTGCCATGCGATCACGCGCGAGCTGTTCGGCCATCACTTCGTCCTCGCCCGCCAGGGGGTGATCGCGCGGCAGCACCATCATGTAGCGTTCGCGCGCCAGCACTTCAGGGCGGAAGCGGGCGTGCTGCGGGCGCACCACTGTCAGCGCCATGTCGATGCGGCCGCGTTCGAGGCGCTCGGCGATGTCGCGCTCGCTGCCGTCGAGGATTTCCAGCGCCTCGCTGGAGCCCAGCGCGCGGTGCTGCTCCAGCAGGCCTTCGATCATCGGCGTCGGGATCGTTCCCAGCACGCCGATGCGCAGCAGCGTGGGGTCGGACACTTCGGACAGTTCCACCAGCGCATGTTCGTATTCCGCCGCGATCCGCCGGGCACGCACGAGAAAACGGCTTCCGGCGGGCGTCAGGGCAACACCCTGGCGATCCCTGTCGAACAGGCGGGCACCCAGTTCGCGTTCCAGCTTGGCGATTCCGGCCGAAAGCGAGGGTTGGGTAACGTTCACCCGCTTGGCCGCGCGGCTGAAACTGCCGGTTTCCGCCACCGCGAGGAAATAGCGCAGCAAATATTGGTCTATCATAGAAGCTGTCTATGACGTGGTGCGAAAACTTTCAATTTCCTCTGGCGGTTCGGCTTCGCTAGATAGCCCGTGTAAATCGAAATCCGATGGGAAGAGGCTGATGCACAGCGCAGCCGGAAAGGAATTGAGAGCATGAGCGCGCCGGTGCTCCAGACCAGTGTCAATCTCGACAGCCCCGAGGCGAAGGCGCGCGAGGCGTACAACCGCGCGCTTGTGAAGGACCTGCATGAGAAGGTCGCGGAGGCGGCGCTGGGCGGCAATGAAAAGTCGCGCGAACGGCACGTCAGCCGGGGCAAGCTGCTCCCGCGAGACCGGGTGGAGCGGCTGCTCGATCCCGGCTCGCCGCTGCTTGAACTGGGCCAGCTCGCCGCCAATGGCCTTTATGGCGAGGACATTCCCGGCGCGGGCATGATTTCTGCGATCGGCCGCGTTTCGGGCCGTCAGTGCATGATCGTGTGCAACGATGCCACCGTGAAGGGCGGCACTTACTACCCGATGACGGTGAAGAAGCACATCCGCGCGCAGGAGATTGCCGAGGAAAACAACCTGCCGTGCATCTACCTCGTCGACAGCGGCGGCGCCAACCTGCCGCACCAGGCGGAGGTCTTCCCGGACAAGGACCACTTCGGCCGCATCTTCTTCAACCAGGCGAGCACGGCGGGCGGCGCCTATGTCCCCGCGATGAGCGACGAGACTGTGATCGTGAAGGAACAGGGCACGATCTTCCTCGCCGGGCCGCCGCTGGTGCAGGCCGCGACGGGCGAAGTGATCTCTGCCGAGGATCTGGGTGGCGGCGATCTGCACAGCCGCAAGTCGGGCGTGACCGACCACCTGGCCGATAACGACGAGCACGCGTTGACCCTGGTGCGCGATATCGTCAGCCACCTCGGCCCGGTGCACCGGCACGGGTTGCCGCTGCAGGAGCCTCGCGCGCCGAAGTACGATCCGGAGGAACTCTACTCGATTATTCCGGAGGACCTGCGCGCCCCTTACGATGTGCATGAGGTGATCGCGCGTATTGTCGACGGCAGCGAGTTCCATGAGTTCAAGGCGCTCTACGGCAATACATTGGTCTGCGGCTTCGCCCATATCCACGGAATGCCGGTGGCGATCCTCGCCAATAACGGCGTGCTGTTCTCGGAAAGCGCGCAGAAAGGCGCGCACTTCATCGAACTCGCCTGCCAGCGCAAGATCCCGCTGCTGTTCCTCCAGAACATCTCGGGCTTCATGGTCGGCGGCAAGTACGAGGCCGAGGGCATCGCCAAGCACGGCGCCAAGCTGGTGACGGCGGTCGCCACCGCCACCGTGCCCAAGATCACCGTGCTGATCGGCGGCAGCTTCGGCGCGGGCAACTACGGCATGTGCGGCCGCGCCTATGCGCCGCGCTTCCTCTTCACCTGGCCCAACGCGCGCATCTCGGTGATGGGCGGCGAACAGGCGGCCAGCGTGCTCGCCACCGTTCACCGCGACGCCTCCAAGTGGGACGAGCGCGAGGCGGAAGCCTTCAAGGCGCCGATCCGTCAGAAGTACGAGGACGAAGGCAACCCCTACTACGCCACTGCGCGCCTGTGGGACGACGGCGTGATCGACCCGGCCCAGACTCGCGACGTGCTCGGGCTGGCGCTGGCGGCGGCGCTTGAGGCGCCGATGCCGGAGCGGCCGCAGTTCGGCGTGTTCCGGATGTGATGACCGTGAACGCAGTGACTTTCTCATTCCTCCCCGGGCTTGTCTTGGGGAGGGGGACTGCCCGGCGCAGCCGGGTGGCGGAGGGGCAGCCGCGCCCGCGCCTCGGCAAGGATCAGCCCAAGAGCCGCCGCAAAGTCATTCAGAACCGCGCTGGCCGGGATACGCAATGTCGCAATGCCCGCCTCTGCGAACCATCGGTCCCTCGCATTGTCCCGTGCAGGGGGCTCTCCCGTACCGTGCGCCATGCCATCCACTTCGATGGCCAGCCGGGTATCGGTGCAGTAGAAGTCCAGAACATAGGCACCACTCGGATGCTGGCGGCGGAATTTCAATCCATCGGGGCGTTTGCGCCGTTCGTGCCCGAGCTGCCCTTCGGGCAGCGTCATCGCGCGCCGCAATTTTCGCGCGCGGTCGATCCCGCCCGCCTTTGGCCTGGGCGCCAGGGGCATGAACATCGCAGTTCCCCCTCCGTCTCGCTTCGCGAGCCACCTTCCCGGGACAAGCTCGGGGAGGAACTAGCCTCTGCCTTCCGGGCGGGGATTGGGAGTTAAATCATGATCAAGTCCCTTCTCATCGCCAACCGCGGCGAAATCGCCTGCCGGGTCATCCGCACCGCGCGCAGCCTCGGCATCCGCACCATTGCCGTCTATTCCGATGCCGACGCCGAGGCGCTCCACGTGCGTGAAGCCGACGAGGCCGTGCACATCGGCCCGGCGCCGACGCGCGAGTCCTACCTTGTCGGCGAGAAGGTCATCGCCGCGGCAAAGGCGACCGGCGCCGAGGCGATCCATCCCGGCTACGGCTTCCTTTCCGAGAACGCCGAATTCGCGCAGGCCGTCATGGATGCCGGGATCGTCTGGGTCGGACCGAACCCCTCCTCGATCACGGCGATGGGCCTCAAGGATGCGGCCAAGAAGCTGATGGCCGATGCCGGGGTGCCGGTGACGCCGGGCTACATGGGCAAGGACCAGTCGCCGGGCGTACTGGCGGACGAGGCGGGCAAGGTAGGCTATCCGGTTCTGATCAAGGCCGTCGCAGGCGGCGGCGGCAAGGGCATGCGTCTGGTCGAGAGCGAAGAGGACTTCGTCGACGCGCTTGCCTCGTGCAAGCGCGAGGCGGCCAGCTCGTTCGGCAACGATCACGTGCTGATCGAGAAGTACATTGCCTCGCCCCGGCACATCGAAGTGCAGATCTTCGGCGACAAGCACGGCCATGTCGTCCACTTGTTCGAACGCGATTGCTCGCTGCAGCGCCGCCACCAGAAAGTGATCGAGGAAGCCCCCGCGCCCGGCATGGACACGGCGACGCGCGAGGCGCTTTGTGCTGCGGCCGTGCGTGCAGCACAAGCGGTCGACTATGTTGGCGCGGGCACGATCGAATTCATCGCGGATGGCTCGGGCAAGCTTTCGGCGGACAAGATCTGGTTCATGGAGATGAACACCCGCCTGCAGGTGGAGCACCCTGTTACCGAAGAGATTACCGGCGTCGATCTGGTCGAATGGCAGCTGCGTGTGGCCTCGGGCGAGCCGCTGCCGATGAGCCAGGAAGACCTCACTATCGACGGCTGGGCGATGGAAGCGCGTCTCTACGCCGAAGATCCGGCCAAGGGCTTCCTGCCGAGCATCGGCAAGCTGGAACTGCTGCAGTTCGGCGAGGCGGAAGGGGCCTATGGGCGCGGGCGCGTCGATACCGGCGTCTATGAAGGCGCGGAAGTCTCGCCGCACTACGACCCGATGATCGCCAAGGTCATCGCCTGGGGCGACGACCGCGACGAGGCGCGCGAGCGGCTGGGCGAAATGCTTGCCGACAGCGCGGTCTGGCCGGTGAAGACGAACGCCTCGTTCCTGGTGAAGGCATTGCAGCACCCGGCCTTCGCGGCGGGCAAGGTCGATACCGGCCTGATCGGCCGCGATGGGGAGGCCATGGGCGAGCCGCCGGTGCCCTCGGATGACGTGCTGCAGGCAGCGGCGGACGCACTGGTGCCGGTGACGGACATGGCCGGTTTCCGCGTTAATGCTGCACCCCGGCGTGCAGCATGGTTCCTGCTCGATGGCGAGAAAGTGGAGATCGCATTGACGGGCGAGGGCTCTGAAAAACCCGCTACCGGCGTGCTGGTCACCGAGCAGGGGCAGGCCTGGCTGCTGACCCCTTGGCGCCACGATGCTGCGCACGGCGCGGCCGATGGCTCGGGCGCGATTGTCGCGCCGATGCCAGGCAAAGTCATCGCGGTCGAGGTGGAGAAGGGCGATGTGGTCACGAAGGGCCAGAAGCTGCTTACGCTTGAGGCGATGAAGATGGAGCATTCGCTGACGGCGCCGTTCGATGGGGTGGTGGCCGAACTCAATGCCGCGGCCGGTGCGCAAGTGCAGGTCGACGCGCTGCTGGTGAAAATCGAGGAGGCGGGGGAATAGGAACGCCCTGCACGAACGGAGATCATATGCCCGGAAGATTTTTCGACGAATGGAATGTGGGAGACCGGATCGTCCACCAGCCGAGCCGCACCGTCACCGAAACCGACAACCTGATGTTCTCGGCGATGACGCACAACATGCAGCCGCTGCACCTCGATGCGGAGACCGCCAAGGCCAGCGAGTTCGGGCAGATCCTTGTCAACTCGACTTTCACGTTCAGTCTGGCGGTGGGGCTGTCGATCGCGGACACCACGGTCGGCACGCTGGTCGCCAATCTGGGGTTCGACAAAGTGGTGACGCCCAAGCCGACCTTCATCGGCGACACCCTCACATGCTCCAGCGAAGTGGTGGAGATGCGTGAGAGCAAGTCCCGTCCCACGCAGGGTATCGTGGTGTTCAGGCATGAACTGACCAACCAGCGGGGTGAAACTGCGCTGTCGATGCTGCGCATGGTGCTGCTGAAGAAAAAGGCAGCGGAGTAAGCTTTTACCCCGCTACGATACGCTGAAGAAACGCAGCGATGCGCGCGAGGACGTGAACGCCCTGGTTTCGGCCTTCACACAGCAGCACGCGGCCGAGGAACTGGTGGCGATCTTCACGCAGCACGAAGTGCCGCACGCACCGATCCGGTTCACCGGCCCGTGCCGCTGCCGCGCTGTGTGCCGTCCGCATTCTTCCAGCTCGATGCCGGGTTTTGATCGCGGTCATACCAATTACGACAATTTGGGGCTTGAGAGCTTTGGTTGCTTCCGCTTGCATTGCATGCAATTGCCCGGCCCTTCAGAAACAGGATTTTCTCATGCGCAAATGGCATCGCTGGCTTTCGGTTTTTTTCGGCGTTTTCATGCTCTGGATCGCAGTGACCGGCGTTCTTAGCCAGGTTGCCGTGCTCTGGCCCGCGAGCGAGCCGACAGGCCCGGCGCGCGCGGCTGCGCAAGCCGCAGCGACCCCGCCGCCAGGCTTCGAGTGCCCCAAGGGATGGCGCTGCATGCCGCCGCGCGGGGACAGAACCGGCATTCGCTCGATGGTTGGGCTGTTCCACCACCTGCACTCGGGTGAGACGTTTGGCCCCATCGGCACTGTGATCTCAGTGCTTTCAGGGCTTGCGCTGACCTTCTTCTCGATTTCGGGCATCTGGCTCTACGTGCGGATGTGGCGTTTCCGGCAAAATCGCAAGCTCGCCCCGAGCTGGTTCTGGAAGTAACATTGCGATGATCCTCGTTGCCGCAGGGGCGGGAGCGAGGATGCCGGGTGGGCGCGTTAGGGCTGTGCGCTCAGTCCGAACGTCTCGTCGCCCCGCCGCTGCAGCAGAACGCCTTCCTCGCCTACGCCATCGATGAGCGTGAGCGGGATGGTGTCCCCGCCTTCGAACAGCAATTCGCCGCCTTTCACTTCGGCAACGAGGCCGATGCTGGTGCCATCGTGCGCGATCACTTTCATGCCCTTGCGGATGGTCCCGACCACGGTCGTCCAGACCTCTTCGCCCGGCTGCATCTGTCTCATTGTCCGTCCTCCATGTGCTGCCGTCCCGCCGGGAAAAACACGGCACGGGCGGCGCGGTTTCCCGCGATTCGTACATCATATTGCCTACCAGCCCTTGCGTCCCCATATTCGGGGACCCGCAAGATATATGTAATCTAGGCTGTGGATTGGTTGCGCCGGATCACTGCTCATGCGGAAAAATTTGGCTATCGTGTTCTTCCACGCCCCGTCAGGGACGCACCGGAATATCCGCCCGAGCGGCCAGAAACGCCGGGTTCCCAGACCGAATCGCACACCGGAGCCAGTCGCATGCCTCTTCTCGAAGCCCGCAAGACCTACAAGCCTTTCGAATATCCCTGGGCCTACGACTTCTGGAAACGCCAGCAGCAGGTCCACTGGCTGCCCGAGGAAGTGCCGCTGGGCGAGGATTGCCGCGACTGGGCGCAGAAGATCTCCGAGCACGAGCGCAACCTGCTGACGCAAATCTTCCGCTTCTTCACGCAGGCCGACGTGGAAGTGCAGGATTGCTACCACGAAAAATACGGTCGCGTGTTCAAGCCGACCGAGATCAAGATGATGCTCACCGCCTTCTCCAACATGGAGACGGTGCACATCGCGGCCTATTCGCACCTGCTCGACACCATCGGCATGCCCGAAAGCGAATATGGCGCCTTCCTCGAATACGAGGAACTGAAGGCCAAGCATGACTACATGCACACCTTCGGCGTCGACAGCGACGAGGATATTGCCCGCACGCTTGCCATGTTCGGCGGCTTCACCGAAGGCGTGCAGCTTTTCGCCAGCTTTGCGATGCTGATGAACTTCCCGCGCTTCAACAAGATGAAGGGCATGGGCCAGATCGTCACCTGGTCGATCCGCGACGAGAGTCTGCACTGCGAAGGAATCATCAAGCTGTTCCACACCTTCGTGAAGGAGCGCGGCTGCCTGACCAAGGCCGTGACCGAAGACATCATCGACTGCTGCCAGAAGACGGTCCGGCTTGAGGACAACTTCATCGACCTCGCGTTCGAGATGGGCCCGGTGCCCGGCATGAGCGCCAGGGACATCAAGAAGTACATCCGCTACATCGCCGACTGGCGTCTCAGCCAGCTCGGCCTGCCCGCGATCTACATGGTCGAGGATCATCCGCTGCCCTGGCTGACCCCGCTGCTCAACGGCGTGGAGCACGCCAACTTCTTCGAAACCCGCGCGACCGAATATTCGAAGGGCGCCACCCGCGGCGACTGGAACACCGTGTGGGCCAACTTCGATCAGCGCCGCAAGGCCAAGGCCAATGACGTTGAGGATGTGGAAGACGGCAGTGAGCCGGATATGTTCGGTGGAACGCAGGCGGCGGAGTAACGTCGCCGCAGCACGCGCAATAACCGGAGATCGGCGCCGTCAGATTTCCGAAAAACGGTAGCGGATGGTGTAGCCGATGTGGTCCGAAAGCATCGAGCCGTCGGGTTCGGTGCCGAAGGGGATATCGGCGCCGGTCGGAATGAGCGCGCTGTTCTTTCCGTCCAGCGTGAACTGCATGTCACGGGCGCGGCGCACGATTGTTTCGACATCGCTCGAGCGGGCAAGCGGGGTGGCGCCGTCGCCGCTTATCCAGCTGCGCAGCGCATCTGCTTCCGGACGTCCTCCGAGCTTGCCGATTGCCGCATCGAGCGCAGCTGTGCGTTTCGGACGTTGGCCCCGGTTGAAATCACCGGCAATCACGACCGGCACGCCAGGGACCCGGTTTGCGGTGATGAAACCGGCGAGGAAGCGTGTCTCTTGCCGGTAGGCATCGAGCGAACGCGCATCCGGCGCGCGCGAGGCGCCCTTGCTGTTGAAATGGGTGTCTGCCACCATGACCTTACGTCCATCGGCCAGTTGCAGCGTCACCAGAACCACACCCTTGGCGGCGAGGCAATCGAAGCCCGCGCAGGCGCCCTGGGGGAAAGTGGCGCGCTTCACGTCGAGCACCGGCAGGTCGGACAGCACCATCAGCCCGCTGTCGACGGGCGTCCCGGCAGTCTCGCCCAGCATCCAGTCGCGCTTCATGCCCTTGGGCACGGTGCCGGTGCGCAAGTACGGGCCTTCTACCACATAAGGATAGCCCGCCCGTGTCGCGATGGCCTTGGCATTGCGGGAGAAGGCTTCCTGCAGCACGGTGACGGCGGGCGCACAGCCCCGTGCGCGCATCATGGCCAGCCTCTCGCCGATAGCCCGCAGTGCACTGGCCGGTTTTTTGGCCAGGGGCCAGGGCAGGCCGGCGACATTGTAGGTCATCACCGAAAAATCGCCCGCACGGCAGGCGACAGGGGTTTCGCCCGGGTTGTCCGCATGCATCAGCGCGATGTCCGGCGCCGGCAGCGGATCGGCGAACGAGGCGCCGCCGATCAGGGCAATGGCGCCGAGCAGGTAGCGCAGCCGGGTGAAGCGCAGGCGGATCATCGCTGTTCTTCGATCCGGCTGGCGATCACGGTGCGCGAGGGGCGGTCTATCGACCACAGCAGCGAGGGCTCTCGCGGATCGAAATCGATCGCCTGCCCGTGGGTGGCAAGCGGCACGGTCCCTTTGAGAGCCAGCACCGATCCTGCCGCGGGCAGATCGAGCACATAGACTTCGGGCCGGTCGTGCCCGCTGACGTAAAGGTGGCCGCCCGGTCCCCAGCTCGCGCCCGAGGCGCTCATCGGTTTGAACAGTTCCAGCACGGCGGCGGGAAAGGCCCAGCCGCGATCGATGCGGAAATCCTCGTCCAGCCGGGCCAGCAGAGTATAGCGGTGATCGCGCACTGGCTCTCCATCCTTGCCGTCATAGTTGGCGAAGATAGCCCACCAGTGTCCGTCATGCCGGTTGAGGACCGTGAGCGATCCCGGCGCCATGCCCAGACTGATCGAACGAACAGGCTTCAGCGTGGCGGGGTCGAAGAATTCGATGGAGGAAAGCTGCGGCACGCCGGGATGGTTGGAGGCGGCGCAAACAAGCTGCTTTTCGGCCAGAGTGCAACTGTTGATATGCGGGTAGAGCGCGGGGTCGCCATGCCATTCGGCAACCCGCTTGCCGTCTGCGATGCGGTACTTGGCGATTGTCGCGTTATTGATCGCATAGACGAAGGTGCCGTCCGAAGCGACGCCCTGCCTGGCCTCGGGCGCTTCGATGCGGTGGATGACCGGCGCGGTTTCCGCATCGCCGGCCAAGGCGGGCGATGCGGTCAGCACGGCCAGACACACGGCAGTTCCCGTGCGTGTGCGTTTGAGTAGTTTCGACGCCATTTTTCCCCCTTCGCGAAACTTGGGGCGCGACTACGCGCGAGCGGTTACAGCGCGTTGTCATTTCGGTGACTGCACTGTCACAGACGTCGCTCGGAAGGAAAATCCTCAGGCGGGGAGCGATAGAGAAACCGAAAAGGCGGGACGGTTCTGAAAACCGTCCCGCCTTGCCGGAACACTCCCCGATGAGTGTCAGTGAGTTACAGGTCAGAAATCGGCGGTGGCGGTGAACACCATGGTACGCGGTGCGCCAATCCAGGCGTAGCCACCCGAAATGCCGCCGAGGTAGTTCTCGTCGGTCAGGTTGTTGATGGTGAGGGCAAATTCGAGCGCCTTGAGCGATTTGCTCAGCGCCTCGCCCTTCACGCTGACGTTGAGGTCGGTGAGGACGTAGCTGTCCGCCTTCCAGCTGTTGTCCGGGTTGACGTAGCGGTCGTCGGTGTACTTACTGGTCACGCCCAGCGAGACCGGGCCGTACCGGTAATTGGCCGAGAGTACCAGCATGGTCCGGGGAATGCCCGCGACGCGCTTGCCGGCAATTACGTTCTGCTTCTTGATGATGTCCTGGTCTTCGTTGGTGCCGGCGACCAGATCCTTGATACCGCGATACTTGGCGTTGATGTAGGTATAGGCGGCATAGAGGTTCAGCCCACGTGCGGGGCGGACATTGGCCAGCAGTTCGAAACCGTCGGAGTCGATGCCGCCGGCGTTAAAGAACTTGCCGTCGCCTTCGCCCAGGTAGTTGACGCCGCTCGACGTGTTGTTCGAGACGAAGAGCACCTGGTTGGAGAACTTGGCCTTGAACCAGGTCGCCGAGGCGTTGAACCAGCCGTTCTGGTAGCGCAGACCCGCTTCCCAGTTTTTCGAGGTTTCGGGATTGAGCTGGGAAAGGTCGGCATTGCCGAATTCCAGCACCGCGTCGGTCAGTGCCTTGAAGTTCTCCGCATAGCCGCCGAACAGGTTGAGGCCGGCCATCGGTTCGATCTGGACGCCGCCCGAAAGCAGCACTTTCGACGTTGATTTGAACTTCGTATCGGGAGTCTGGTGGAACAGGTCGACGCGGTCGACATGGTTGGTGAACTGCTTGGCGCCGATGTTGGCCGTGATCGGGCCGAACTCTACAGTATCCTGTGCGTACCACTTGAATGTGCTTTGCGGATACTTGTGATCGTACTGCGTCCAGTAGGGCATCGAGTCATAGGCGGGGCCGGTGGCCGCGTCGGTCACATGGTGCCAGTCGCGCCATTCCCGGCGGTGGGTGTTTTCATACCACAGGCCGCCGCGCAGGGTGTTCTGCAGGACGCCCAGATCCGCTTTCCATGTGGCTTCCGCTGTGCCGCCGGTGCGGTCCTTGCGGTAGTGGGTGTGGCGGTAGGACTGGACGCCGATCGCCCCTGCGGGGTAGCAGGCGGGATTATAGTCAGCGCTGACGACAGGGCTGACGCAACCGGCGTTCGGGGTGAGCTGCCTGCCGCTCACATCGACGAAATAGTAGCGCGGAATGATGGCGGTGCCGTCCGGACGGCGTGGCCACCAAGCCTGTGTCCCCTGCGCATTGCTGGTGCCGGTAAGCTCGCTTTCGGGGTTCGTGCCGTCCTTGATGGTGTCGACGATGTAGGGCGGTGCCCAGTCGCCGCGCCCGGCCATGTCGTGGTAATAGCCCGTAGCCTTGATATTCAGCGCATTGCCGATCTTGGTCTCGGCCTTGAGGTAGGCGAAGAAGTTCTGGCGCAGGGTGCCCCAGACGCCGCGATAGTTCTGATCGGCTACGGGCAGGCCGGTCCAGACGCCGGTCAGTGCGTCGGCGTGCGGGCGACTGGCATACTGGTCCGCGTTGGGTATCTGGTCATAGTTGTTTTCGTAGGCGTCATCGAAGCTGACATAGCCGGTCAGCTTGACCGGCGTGTCGATGATGAACTTGCCGGCGAAGTTGTCGCGGTGGTTGTGCGCCGAACCTTCCATCCAGTCGCTCGCTTCCTGGTGCGAATAGGAGATCCAGGCCATGGCGGCGCCGTTCAGGAGCAGGCCGGTGTCGAAGCGGCCATAATAGCGGCTGGCCTTGAAGTCGCCCAGCGAGCCGGAGAGGCGCACGCGCATATTGTCGAGCGGGTCGGACGTCACGAAGTTGAGCGTACCGCCCAGCGCCTCGTTCGACAGCGAGCCGATGTCGGACGTACCCTGCGAGACTTCCACGGTGCGGATGTTCATTGTGTCGATGTAGCGATTGGCTTTCGAGCCGCCGCCGTAGTTCGAGCCGCCGTTGGGCAGGCCGTCGATGGTGATGCCGATCTGCTGCTGGTTGAGATCGGTCTGGAAGCCGCGGATCGAAACCGAGGTCGACCAGTCGTCGAAACCGAAGGCGTCGCCTTCCTGCACCTGCACGCCTGGCAGGGTGGCAGTGATGTCGAGGACCGAGGAAACCGGCGGCTTGTCGGCGATCAGTTCTTCGCTCAGGGCCGAGTTGTTGTAGGTGGCGCGGGTGCCGGTGACGATGATGGCTTCGCCGGTCATCGAATTGGCAGCATCGCTTGCGGCACCGGCCGCATCTGCCGCATCGTCGGCCAATGCCGGCGTCGTCACGGCAATCGCGGCCAAACATGTGCCGAGAATGCTGGCATTACGAACAGTTTTAGATCGCATTATGACCCCCCTGGTTGAGATTCGGATTTGAGGGGCATGTGGTCCCGTTTTCTGACCGCATGCAGTCAGTTCAGAGGCGGTTCTGTGTCATATCGGCGACCGCCTCGTGTCCTTGAGAAAACGATTGCCGGATGCCGGGCCGGGTTCCGGTAAGCCAAGTCTGCCGGAGCTGCGTTCTAGCGGTTTTCCGCGAGATGCCGTTCCGTCCGGCGACCGGCACGGTCGAACCGGGTCGTGCCCGTCAATGCGATGAGGAAGGCTTCGAGGTCCTGCTTGTCCCGTTCCGAAAGATGAAGCGCATGCAGCCGTGGATCGCGGCCGGGTCCATCGCCGCCGCCGCGGTCGAAATAGTCAACGACGCCGCGCAGCGTGGCGATGCTGCCGTCGTGCATATAAGGGCCGGTTCGTGCGACATCGCGCAGGGTGGGCGTTCGGAAACCAGCCATCAGGGCATGCTCGCCGATTGCTCCGGCGCCGGCGTCGCGATACTGCGAGGCTGCGACGTCCCACCCGAGGCCGGTGTTGTGAGCCTGGAAGTCGGTGAAGAAGGGAGATTGCTCGGAATAGGTGTGGCAGCTTGCACAGCCCGCCCGTCCCCTGAAGAGTGCGAGGCCTCTCCAGGCCGCGTCCGTCATGGCATCCCGCCGATCTTCCGCCATGGCCCGGTCGAATGGCGAATTGCCGGAAACCAGCGTGCGCATGTAGGCCGCAAGGGCCCGCTCGATCTGGTCGAAACGGATATTTCCGGGACCGAAAATGCTCGCGAACTGTGCGCGGTAGCGGCGTGACCGGCCTATCCGGGCGGCAACGCCGTCGAGGTCGTGAGAGGCCATTTCGTCATGTCCGCTCAACGGGTATTTGATGAAGTTCTCCAGCGATGACGCATAGTTGTCCCAGCGCAGGGTCGGTCGAAACGCCACGTTGAGCAAAGAGATGGCATTACGGCTGGTCGACCGTCCGAGGACGCCGGAACTTTGCGGGCGCCCGTCCGCGAAACCGAGCATGGGATCATGGCAACTCGCGCAGGAAACGGATCGTGTGCGGGACAGGCGTTTGTCGAAAAACAGGACACGGCCCAGTTCTGCCAGTTGCGGCGAGCCGGAAAGGCGCATGGGCCGCGGTACAGATTCGGGCAGGCCCCTTGCACTGCGGGGCGTCCATCGTGATCGCCGGATGAACACGTGCCTTCCAGTACTTGCCCGGTCGACTTTGCCGTTGGTGTCGACAGCGGTGAAGGCCGCGCAGGAAAAAGTGCCGGTACAGTGCCCGGCAATGAGGAGCGAGACGCGATTGACCTGCGCCGTTGCCGCGAAGCGGGCGGCCTGGGTCCTGTTGACAGGCCCGCCCGTGAGCAGGACGAGGTCCGCGCCCAGGTCGCTCAGGCGCGGGATGGCTACGTCGGCATCGCCGATGGCAGCGATACCCAGCCGAAAGCCCCCGATGACCGCGGTCGTCAGGGGGGCGGAGAATTCGCGATGTGCGAAAGCCACGCCGGTAATCGGCACGACGGGCGTGGCGGCGTGGTTACGGATCAGAACAGTCCCGTTCGGCGCCACCAACGTGAGCGAGAGACGGATGCCGTCATGCCCTGCCATCGGCTCGATCACCGGAGCGCCTACGATGAGGCCCGTCTTCCCGGCAAATTCGGCGAGCCGTTCCGTAGCCGGGCCGGAGGCTTGATCTTCCGTAAGCGGGGCGCTCAGCAGAAGCAGGCGCAAGTCTCCGCGTGCGGGGGGAAGGGCCGTCTCGATTGTCGGGGAGACCGAGGCCCATAGCACTGGTTTGCCCGCTTCGTGTTCGGCAACGGCTTCAGAGTGTACGGCCGCCAGCAAGCCCAGCCCGGCAAAGAGGGCCCGTCCGGTGGCTGACATCCGTCTGACACCTATATGCATCTACGCCTGCTACCGGCCCGACAGCGTGGTCTTGCGCGGCAAGGCGGTGCTCCAGTATTCCACTCTCTGCTGCGAAACCGGCAGGACCGCCGTATGTCCGTCCGCGGCCCGGCTGAGCCACGATGCACCGGGCAGATCGAAGAATTTTTCCGGAGTGTCGCCGGGCCGCCGGCGGACCAGGTGTCACCAGCACTCGCGCACTGCCGCCGGTGGCGGAAATGGCAAAGAGCCCCCAGGTCCAGTTGCCGCCGCGCGTCGACATGAAGACGATGGATTTGCCGTCCGCCGACCAGCTTGGTCCTTCATCGTACCAGGCATCGCCCGTAATGTTGCGAACGGCGCCGGACTCGATGTCAGCCACGAAGAGATCGGATTCATAGGGGGCCGTGGTCGCCGCGAATGCGATTTTCCGGCCGTCGGGAGACCACGCCGCAGGCGCGTTCAATTGCCATAGCGTGCTGGTTCCATGCAGCAGCACGCGCAGTCCCGATCCGTCGGCGCGCACTATGGCCTGGGCCCAATGATCTCCGTCGCGCAGGCTGACCGCGAGACGATCACCTTGCGGAGACCATGCCGGATTACAGGCTTCGCGGCCAAGCGGCAAAGCCCGATCCTCCTGCGTGTCGAGCGATCGGACTCTGACCGAGGATCGCTTGCCGTCCTTGCGGCAATAGGCAACGAAGCGTCCGTTCGGAGAGAGCGCGGCGAAGCTTGCAAGCTTGCCGTCAACGCGCAGGTCCCGCGCTTGCCCGGTCCGCAGGTCGAGAAGTTTCAGGCCCGTGCCTTCGCTGATCTGCCGGTGATAGACGATTTCACGCCCGCCCTTGACGAATTGCGGCCAACTGCCCGGAATGGATGGGCTCGGGAGTGGATCGCCCCTGCTTCCCTCGGGCAGGAAACGGATGACATCGCCTTCGTCGCCGATGACAGTGACGGCGATCCATCCGTCCGGCGAGACGTCGGGTTTATAATACCACCATCCTCCCTTGGTGAGCGTGCGGCTGGAATGTTGCTGCGGATCGATTTCCAGAAGATCGCCCGCGTTCCCTTCATAGACATGGCAGATCAGTTTGCCGTCTGCCTTGAAATGGCAGGCACCGACATGCCCCGGATCATGCAGAACGCTCCGGGGAGTGGCGAGCGCCTGCGCGGGACCGGCAAAGGCAATGGTGAAGAAGTTGCGCGCCTTCCAGACGGCCCAAAGGTCCGTCTGGCCGTTTCTGTCGGACACGAAGATCACAAAGCGTCCGTCCGGTGAAACGGCGGGTTCCCGGTCTCCGTTTCCCACTTCGGTGAGCTGGCGCCAGTTGCCGGTCTGGCGGTCGAACAGCCAGATGGCCGATTGCCCGTGCAGCCGGGTCGAAGAGGCGGCTATGAAGCGCCCGTCCGCCGATGCCGATCCGTCGCCCGCTCCGTTCGCGTCGATGGCGATCAAGGTCGCGGTACTGCCGTCGAAGGGCTGGGCGGCGGCAGGCAGCGCGTTCCATGACATCAGCAGGAAGCCAGGCAGCACGCTTGTCCATCGTAAAGGGGCTTTCAGCGGAAGCATATGTCTCACCAATGTCCGGTCGGGTTGTCGTTGAGGCTGCCGGCAGGCGGCGCCGCGCCGGTCACTCGGCAAAGGCCATTGCGGGAAGAGCCTGCGCCTGCCGGGCGGTCCAGCGCTGGCGCCACACCATGCCGGTCAGGAACATGCCGCGCAGGCCGGTCACCAGAACCAGTGCGAAGAACAGGCCGAAGACGACATGGAGCGCCATGAGCAAACCGTAAGCCATTGCGACTGACGCGCCGAAGAGACGCTGCTGGCGGGGACTGTCCGGCGTCGTTGCCGGATCGCTCACCATGTAGAACGTGAACAGGATGAACGCGAAACCGGTCATGGGTCCCAGCCCCGCTGCCAGCGGTGTTCCGAAGTAGGCGGCCCGAATGGCGGCCTGGGCCGCGAAGCCTGCAAGCCAGGCGCCGATCAGCGGCAGGCGCTGCGTGAACTTGCGGTTGATCATGGTGCCCGTGCCGACGATCAGCAGCGGCAGCAGCCAGTCGATGGCATTGGTGATGTTTTCCGCGAACTGATAGGGCGGGGCGATCCCGACGGTGGGGAACAGGATCAGCGTGATCGCAATGCCGAAATTGGACGGGTTCAGAAAATGCCGGCTGGCTCCTTTCGGTCCGGTGGGCATACGGAACAGATATTTCGAGGCGACGGCCACGCTGGCACCGAACGCGACGGCCCAGAGCTGTTCCGCGGCATAGAGCAGCATGGACACGGCCAGGCCAGTAATATGCGCTGACAGCAGGAACATCGTGAGCTTGCGGAAACCACCCTGAAAGCGCGGGATGCGCCCCTGCGCGCGGGCCATGGCCAGTTCACCGGCAAGCTCGGTCGAATAGGCGGCGGCCAGACCGACGAAAGGCGTGATCCAGCTCTGTTCGAACCCCAGCCACAAGTGCCCGAGGATATTGAGCACGCTGATGGCCGTGGCGAAGCGGATCAACGCCGCTTCGCGCCGTTTCACAGCCGCCATGGCCGAGGGCATGGCGGCGTTGAGGGGGATCGCGGCGATTGTGGCCGGAATAATTTTGTCGGGTGCGTTCATGCCGTCTTCCTGCTGCCGAGGATGATCCGGTGGGGGCCGGGCGCCAGCGTATCGCGCAACAGGTGGCGTCCCGTTGCATCGCGCCATTCGATCTCGATGGTGACCGGCCGGGCCCGGGCACCGAGCCCGAACTGCACGACCGGGGCCGACTTGCCGCTATGGCCGTTGCCCCCGTCCACAAAGCCGATCATCGGCGGGCGCCCCTTGCGGATGACGCGGACCAGAGCGCCGATCGCGGAACGGGAGGTGCCGTTGGCATTGGGCAGGCGCAGGTCCAGCGCGAGGTAAGCGTTGGTGGCGGGCGACCGATTGATCATCAGCAGCGACTGGCCCCATTGCCGCGCCAGGGCGATATCGAGCAGGCCGTCGCCGTTCACATCGGCAATGGCGACGCCGCGTGTGATGCCGGTGCGGTCAAAGCCCGCAGACATGCCGACGTTGTGGAAGACCCCTTGGGCATCCTGCTGATAGAGCGGGTTGCGCTGGTGGCCCGACAAATCCGCATCATCCGAAAAATGGCCCCATACAGCCGGGTGCGTGAGCAGATCGTCGTTGGTCATGGCCAGCTCCTGCAACTCGGGCCAGCGGTCCGTCTTGCCGGAAAGGAAACCGAGTGCCTGGACGATTTCAGGCTTGCCGTCGTTGTCCAGATCGGCGGCCTTTATGTCCCAGCCCCAGCCGCTGCGCGCCACGCCGAGAGGGCCGCTTTCGTCCCGGAAATCGGCATGGCCCTTCTTGAGACCCTCGGGTCTGCCGCCGTTGATAAAGAGGTAGTGGCTTTCGAGCAGTGAATATTCCTGCGAGATGTTGCTGACGGCGAGATCGAGCCGGCCGTCCCCGTTCACATCCGCGAATTCGGCTCCCATCCCCTTGAACGAGTCCCGGCCCATAGTGCGCGAACGCGGTGTCCACAGGTCGCGGGAACCCACGGCAAGGCGGAATTGCGGATGGCCGGGCCGGGAGAGATTGACCAGCATCCGGTCCGGACCGAAATCGTTGGCGACATAGATCTCCGGCAACAGGTCCCCATCCAGATCGACGGCGGCCATGGCCAGCGTCCAGCCGTCTGCCATATTCCGGTCGAAAGCCGAGCTGTGATCGGCAAAGCCGGAGGGAGCGATGCCACTGCGATCCGAGAGGAACAGCCGGTTCGGCCCCGCGTTGAAGGCGCGCGACATGGAGTGCTGCATGACCCCGCCGCTCGTCGCTGCGGTATCCAGCACGCGGGCGGAGTTCGGGAAGTAGTTGCCGAACAGCAGGTCTGCATGGCCGTCGCCATCGACATCCGCGCGAATCGCGGCATTGGTGAACCAGGCCTCGTGCGCGGCAAGCAGGGGAACGGGGCGATAGTCGGCCTCTGTTCTGGCGCCAGGGGTTGCGTAGAAGATAACAGGCGGACGCCCCCAGTAATAGACAAGCAGGTCGGTGACCCCGTCCTCGTCATAGTCGCCGGGCAGGCAGCCCATCGGTGCGACGGTTCCGGGTGGATAGCCTGCGTTCTGTGGAGCGAGGCGGAACGCGGCGTAACGAGCCGATCTGGGTTCGGCCGGTTCCACGCGGACGCTGTCGTCGCGTGTCTCGACAAGGCAGATATCGTTGCTCTTGCCGTCCCCGTCGATATCCGCAAGCGCGACCGCCGCACCGACAGAGGAAATCCAGCCGCGAATGGCCTGATAGCGTGGATTGACCGGCCGCACGGTACGGTCCGATGGGGCTTCCGCTTCGGAAATGGGCTGCTCTTCGAAGCGCAGGCTGGTCGGTTCGGGAGCCGGGTATCCGGTAGTTGCCTTGGCAAGCCCGAACAGGGCCAGAGCGATCCCGGCCGGGATGAGGCGGGCCGTATAGGTTGAGAGCAAGGTCAAGCAGACCTCCCTTCGATGAGGCCGGCGATGAGCGATCGCCAAAGCCGGTATTGTTCGATGGTCGGACGATCCGCAGCGCGCGCCGTCTGTTCGGCTTCCGCAACCAGACTGACGATGAGGGGCCAGGCGAGGCCGGTGATCCGCTCGGCAGCGGCGATGCTCTGCGGCGGCGGAGTGCCGGCACGGGCGTGGGCGGTGATGGCGAAAGCCGCACCCTGCCTCAGCCAGCGGCGTCCGGCACCCGGCGCGAGGTCGTCCAGCGCATTCAGGGAGATACCGCCCGCATAAGTGGCGGCGAGACCGACACCGGCCCACAGGTCGCCGCCGCGTTCGGCTGGCAGGGCGGCAATGGCGGCGGCGATCCGCTGCGGCTCCGCGCCGCAGGAGAACCACAGCGACCGTCCGACGCCCTGATCGTAGACCGCGGCGGCGGGGCCGCTGACAGCCCGCCATCCGGCCGCGACGCGCTCGGCATGGAAATAACCGTCATGAAAGCCGCGTCCGTCGACTGTCAGCCAGCCGAGCAAAGGGTCTAGAGCCTGCAGGAACCGGCGCCGGGTCAGAGGGACGCGCGCGATCGCCCATCCGACGCCGACATGCAGAAGGTGGGTATAGCGCCCGCCCAGCCGCTCCATCAGGGCGGGCAATCGCGGTTTCCAGGGCATCACGAGCCCGGCAATGGCGGCTCCCATCGCGGCGCCTTCGGCAAAGAAGCCGCGCAGATGAATCGGTCGTGTCGCGAGAGCAGTATCGATGGTGCCCGCAGGCGCCGTCAGGGCGAGGTTATATCCTTCAACGAACGTAATGCCCGCCGCTTCCAGCGCGGGCCGGGCGGGAGATTCAGGGAACCCCCGGCGTTCGAAGCAGGCTTCGTCGGGCCGGATGCCGAACAGGGTGCGCACAAGGCCGCCTCGAACGGTCCTTTCACCTCGTTCCACAGCCCCTGCCGACATTAATCCCGTATCGCTCATCGCACTCCTCCGCGCAGGCCGCGCTCAGGGGGCCTGCATGCTTCCCTTGCGATCACTCTATTTGCGCGAGTATCCCCCCTCTCATGCGTGAGCACGCTTCATCGTCGAGTTTCCCGCTTCGACGGAACACGTGCGACGACCGTTCCTGAACGGGGCATGCGTTCGGGCACACACGCCCGATTTACCAAGGCCTTGATCCAGTACGGCTTTGCAATGCTTCCCGCCGGGCTCTCAGCGGTGCTGGAGAACTCGGTCTGGAACCCCTTGACCCCATTTCATGTCTTTAATGACGGTAGATGAAATCCACTTGTAAAAAATAAAACTCGGCTAAATCTGCCGCGCAATAATTCTGCCAGACGTTGCCTTCTGGTGCGCCTCTCGCTGTTCGGGATGAAAGTTGTCGAATCCAATCAGAATAACGGGCTATTCTTGGTGTCTGGAAACGCTTCTTCCCCCGTCAAGCGCACATATTGGCCTTCGAACGAAGTCATACAGACGCTGTCCTGTTTGAACCCATCCTGCAATAGGCAGTCCACTCCCAAAAGTTAAATTTTTGAGATGATGGATTTCGGTCTATTCACTCGAGTGGCTCTGAAAATCCATATGATACAGTACTATTATTGTACAATCATAGGGGGGTGTTGGGGTTTGTGTGAGTATTGGCGAGGTGAAGCGTTCGCGGTTTGCGGGCAATTGTCTGCGCTGCGGGTTTTGATGCTGTCATGAATTGAGGCAGATTGCGTGTCTTCTTGAACAGGGCAGACCTGGTGAGTCGACGCGGGCGTCAAAGTGACAGTGTGAGTGTGCCGCCGGCTGTTTTTCGCGACATTGCGAGGTGTCTGATGGTTTTAGGGGACAGGGCGCGCGATGCGATGTCGACCTGCCCGGTCAAGCGGCGCGCCGGCATATGGTAATGTGCGGCAAAGGCATGCTCGGAAGCGTTCTTGCATCGTATCGCGGCGGTTCCGATTGTTTGGAATTCGAAGAATTCCAGGACGAAATCCGATTTCGGGTTGCCGTGCTTGGCGATGATCCGCAGGTTGCGGATTGCCGTTCCCGAACCGCGGTTTCCAACGATCTTGCCATCAGTCACCGGCTGTCGTTGCTGATCGGGCGAGGCAAATATGACCTGGGTGAGGATTCGTCCTTTTCGATCCGGTCGATAAACGTCGGTATGTGGCAGGACGACAGGGTGGACGGGTGCCGTGTTTCCTTGCGCTTCGAAGTGATGGCGAAGCGGCGAGACACGATCACGGCTCTTCGCTCGACCCTGGTTACGCATTGCGGCGCCAGGGTGTGCGAGACGGTCACGACGTTCGATATTATCCCCCCGTCCCTTGTCAATTTTATCAGGCGCGGCAGGGGCTTCCTGAATTTCGCCGACGTTGCCCTGGATGAAGGGCGGTCTTGTCTTGCGAAAGTGTCGGACAGCCATTTCGAATATGTTCCCTCCGAAAAGGACAGGATATCGGACGGGCGGCGAGTCGATCATGTGCCGGCGCTGACACTGATCGATATCGCCGCGTCTGTCGAAGGGGTGGTCGGCGGGCGGGGGGACATCTCGGGCCTTTCCGCAGAGTTCCTCGCCTATGCCGATCCCCGCGCGGCGTTCGACATTTTCCGGAAAAACGGCCGCGGCTCCGCCGAGTTCTTCCAGAAGAAGCAGTTGGTGGCGACTGTGCGGTGCCAGTGATCCCCTGCCGTTGTTAACAATTGGCAAGGGAAGAGGACTCGAAGTGCAGCGATTTAGCGGCGGAGTGGCGATTTCGCAGCTCGAACCGGTGTATGTGACTGGGCGATTGCAGCACGGGGAGAGGAAAAGAGGCGGGCAGGACCTCAGCAATTCGGGAGAGGAATTAGCTTGGTGAACCGTAATATTGATCCATCGTCAAAATAGCTTCAACGGCATTGATGGGGAAAAGCAATGAAGAATCACCGCTTTCTTACTGGAGCCATTATTTGTTGCGGATTCGGCGTGGTGCCCAGTGCTTCTTATGCAGTGAAGGCGCCGCCCACGGTGGAGTCGGCTCTGGCGACGACAAGGCAGTTGGATGCTATCGTCCGGACGGATCTCAATTCGTGCGGATCGGCCAGTGCCGTGGCGGCAAGCGGCAAGGTCAACACCGCGCGCATTGACCCGGCCGCCGTTATTCCGGCCAAGAGCCGGAAAGTCTTTGCAAGGGGGCAAATCGTAAGGACCCTGCAGGGGATTTGGCGCGGTGAAGTCGTGGGCGACGCGGGGGATGTGCACGTCGATTATTTCTGGATTATCGATGCCCGGAAAAATGAGGCCTTGATCATCGCGCAGCGCAGCGGTCGGGTGACGATCGAGCAGTCGTCGCAGCTCAAGAATCCGCCCAAACTCACATACCTGATGTGTGCGCATGACGGTTATTCGCCGGGAACGTCGACACCGCAAATCCACGAGTTCACCAAGATCACGAACAGCATTGCCGGTGCGGCGGACATTGTCGAGAAGGCGACCGGGGTGAAGAATACGATTGCGAACCCCACGCTTACGGATCTGTGGAATGGTCTGCTGAAGGCCCGGTATTTTGACGAGCTGAAGTACGTTGCCTACGCTGGCGGCCTGTTCAA
>JARROF010000072.1:0-12908 GCA_037384205.1 Novosphingobium sp.
GGGGGGCTTTGGCAACGAGGATCCGTGGCTGCGGTGTTTCCTCGGTCGGACCTGTTGTGGTTCGGGGGCGAAGTCCGTTAGGCTCCGTTTATGATCCTGGCCTGGCTCCAGTTCCTCGCTTGCGTCGTCGTGATCGGCTTTGCCGGGCCGGCGTTGAGCCGCAATGGCGACATGATTGCCCGGCTGACCGGTATGTCGCGGGGCTGGGTTGGGCTGATCATGCTGGCCACGGCCACGTCGCTGCCCGAACTTTACACCGGGATCAGCGCCGTGGCGCTGGCCGGCACACCCGACATTGCGATTGGTGATGCGCTGGGAAGCTGCCTGTTCAATCTTGTCATGCTGGTGGTGCTCGATGCGCTCTCGCGGGACGAGCCGGTGTGGCGCAGGCTCGATCAGGGGCATATCCTGACGGCGGGTTTCGGCGTGATCCTGATCGGGTTCGTCGGTGCACTGATTCTCGTTGTGCGCGAAGGGTTCGATTTTCGGATCGGGCATGTCAGCCTCTATGCACCGATGCTGCTACTGCTCTACTTCATCGCGGTGCGGGCGGCATTCTACTACGAGCAGCGGCCCCGTGAAACCGCGCCCAAGAAGGCCGAAGTGATCGAAGGGGAGACGCTTGGCCGTGCCGTCGGGCGCTATTGCCTCGCGGCGCTGGTCGTGGGCGCAGCGGGGGCGTGGCTGCCGTTTGCAGGGCTCGCTGTGGCGGAAACGATGCAGTGGAAGACCTCTTTCGTGGGCACGCTGTTCGTGGCGGCGGCGACGTCCATTCCCGAACTGGTCGTCACAATTACGGCGCTGCGACTCAATTCAGCGGACATGGCGATCGGCAACCTGTTGGGCAGCAATCTCTTCGCAGTGTTGGTGATTGGGATTGACGACATCGCCTATCGCGGCGGTTCGCTGTTCGTGGATATTTCGCCGGCCCATGCCGTCACGGCTTTTGCCGGATCGATCATGGCGGGGATACTGATCGTAGCGCTGCTCTACCGACCGGGAAGCCGCTTCTTTGGGGTGATCAGCTGGATTGGTCTGGCGCTGCTGACGGTGTACCTGCTCAGTTCCTATGCGATCTATCTGCACGGGCATTGAACGGGAGGGGGCGGCAAAGCAAACCACCTGATAGACCCTGAAACACGTTCAGGGTGACGAGGTTGAGAGAAAGTGCTCTGCCTGTAACGTCAAAGTGACTGGAAAGGCCGGTTGAGGGGCAGGAAGGCGGATCGTGGCCTGCTCCCGCTCCCAGCCTCGTCCACGCGCCTACCCCACAATCGCTTTCGCGAACCGCCGCTTGGCCAGCGTCAGGATCACGGCCATCGCTGCGGTCATGATCACGACCTCGGCAATCCCGTCTCCGTTCAGCACGGCGAAGTGGAACAGGCTGGCCACTGACTCCACCAGGAACAGCAAGGTATAGATCACGGCAATGAAGGCCATGATTACTGCGAAAGTCAGGTTGTGCCCGGACCGGTGCATGCCGATCCCCGAACGGAACGAGCGGTTGACCACGATCAGCACCAGCACCGCGCAGATCAGCCCGGCAAAGCACGTCGAGCGGAAGTGGGCGTCGTCCATGCCGGAATACTGCGCCCAGGCGGCCAGCGCGATCAGGAAGGCCACGGCGACCGTGCCCTGCAGCGCCGACCATCCCAGCAGCACGCGTGAAACCAGCGGGCTGTCCGGTGCGCGCGGGGGGCGGTCCATGATGTCGGGCTCTTCGGGTTCGGCCTCGAACGAGAGCGAGCACATCGGGTCGATCACCAGTTCCAGCAGCGCGATGTGGATGGGGCCCAGAATGATCGGCCAGCCGGTGAGCAGCGGCGTCAGTGCCAGCCCGCCGATCGGGATGTGGACCGCGAAGATGAACTCGGTGGCCTTGCGGATATTGTCGTAGATCCGGCGGCCCAGACGCACGGCGGTGGCGATCGACTGAAATCGTCGTCGAGCAGCACGATTGAGGAGGCCTCGCGCGCCACGTCGGTGCCGCGCTGGCCCATGGCGACGCCGATATGCGCGGCCTTGAGCGAGGGGGCATCGTTCACTCCGGCCCCGGTCATGGCGTCGACTTCGCCTGCTGCCTTGAGGGCAGTGACGATCCGCAGCTTCTGCTCGGGCATCACACGCGCGAAGACGGAGACGGCGCCTATGCGCTCGGCCAGCTCCTCGTCGCTTAGGCGGGCGATGTCCGTGCCCGTCATCGTCTCGCCTGCCGCGATCCCGGCCTTTTCGGCTATGGCACGGGCGGTCGCCGGGTAATCGCCGGTGATCATCACCACCCTGAGGCCCGCGCTTTGCAGCGAGAGCACGGCCTGGGGCACGGTTTCGCGGATAGGATCGGCGAGGCCGACGAGCCCGGCGAACGTGAAATCGAACCCGTGCTGGCTTTCGGGCAGGGTGCCGTTGGTCCAGCAGGTGCTGGCGACGCCGAGAACCCGCAGGCCGCGCGAGGCCATGTCGGCGACGGCCGCGTCCATCGCTGCGCGCGCTTCGCCATCAAGGCCGCACAGTCCGGCGATGGCCTCGGGCGCGCCCTTGGCGGCGACCAGCTTGCCGTCCTCGCCGCCGTTGGTCCAGACGTGCGACATGGCCAGCAGGTCCGTGTCGAGCGGATAGTGGCGGTGCAGCGTCCAGCCGTCGTCCTGGCGTTCCTTGAGCGCGGCGCCGGGATAGGCGGTGTCCAGTTCATGGAAGGCCTTTTCCATCGGGTCGAACGGCTCTTCCGGGCAGGCCATGATCCCGGCGCGGGCGAGGTGGAGAAAGGCATCGGGGAACGTGGCGCCGTCCTCCGCAGAGCGGAATGCCGTGCCGTCCGGCAGGCGCAGTTCCTCCACCAGCATCCGGTTCTGGGTGAGCGTGCCGGTCTTGTCGGTGCATAGCACGGTGGCCGCGCCCAGCGTCTCGATCGCGGTGCCGCGCCGGGCCAGCACGCGCGAGCGCGACATGCGCAGCGCGCCCATGGTCATGAACAGCGTGAGCACGACCGGCAGTTCCTCCGGCAGCATCGACATGGCCAGCGCGACGCCTGAAAGCAGCGCATCGAGCCAGCTTCCGCGCAAGAAGCCGTAAAGCAGGATGGCGAGCACGCTGACGCCGATGCCGCCCGCCGCAAACCAGCGCACCAGCTTGCGGGTCTGCAGGGTGAGGCGCGGAGTCTCGTCCGTCAGGGTGGCGAGCGACTGGCCGATGGCGCCGATGCGCGTGCGCGGGCCCGTCGCCGCAACGCGCACGAGGCCGGTGCCGCGCACCACCAGCGTGCCCGAATAGGCGTAGGGCACGCCATCGCCGCCGGGCAGGGGCGCTTCGCCGGGTTTCTCCCCGGTCAGGCGGGCCTTGGTGACGGCCACCGATTCGCCGGTGAGGATGGCCTCGTCGGCTTGCAGGGTATCGGCCTGCAGGATCCAGCCGTCCGCCGCCACGCGCCCGCCCTCGCTCACCACCAGCAGATCGCCCCGCACGATGTCCTGCGAACGGACCGTCTGGCGCTGCCCCTCGCGGATCACCGTGGCCTGCGGCACCGAGAGATCGCGAAGCGCGTCGATGGCCTTTTCGGTGCGGGCTTCCTGCACCACGGCGATGACCACCGTCAGCCCGGCAAAGGCCAGCAGGATCAGCGCATCATGCGGTTCGCCCAGCAACAGGTAGATCACGCCGGCTGCCACCAGAAACAGCAACATGGGTTCGTGCAGGACGCCGCCGATGATGCCGAGCAGCGAGCGCTGCTTGCCGCTGGAAAGTTCGTTAGGCCCGTCTGCGGCGAGGCGCTGTGCCGCCTCGGCATGGGACAGACCGCGATGGTCCGGCTGGGAGGAGGATTGGGGCATGTCGGTCCGGCAGTGTGCGGGTTCTTTGTGACCGGATCAAGGTGGTATGGGGACGCAATCGGCAGGGGCTCTGCGCTTCCCCCTTTTCCGTTCATCCCTCGACTTCGCCCGGGACGAACGGAAAAGGGGAAGTTTGCGTGTTGATATTCCATACCACGCTCTATGGCCGGGACCGGCGCCGGAACACCGTGGGCGTCTGCCCGGTCAGCAGGCGAAAGGCGCGGGCATAGGCGTTCTGGCTTTCGAATCTGCCCTCCAGCGGCCAGCGCGCGGCCTCCGCCAGCATCTCGCGCATCGGCGGGGAGACGCGCAGGATCGCATCCCGGCACCGGCTTCGGGCACGCAGCCGGGCGAGGGCAGCACCAAAACCGAGTGGATGCGGTGCAGGCTGTCGCGGTGCCGCGTGCCTGTTGGCACACGCGCATCGCGCCGCATTCGCATGGTGGCGACGAGATCTTCTATGTTGTCAAAGGATCGCTCCACTGGGGAGACAAAGTGCTGGCGGCAGGCGGCTCGATGTTCATTCCGGCGGGCACGGAATATGCTTTCCGAACCGGAGAGGCTCCGGCCCGGCTGCTGAACTGCCGGGGCCGTGCGGATCACAGTTTCCATCCCGCACGGCAGGTCCCTGACGTCAGGCGCCCGCCGCGCGGGAATCCATATCTCCGCTTGCCTAGGATTGATGCTGGGCTGCGGCTTCCACCTGGCGCATTACGCGCAGGATGTTGCCGCCCCAGATCTTGGCGATATCGTCCCTGGTATAGCCCGCCTTGAGCAGGGCGGCAGTGATCTTCGGCAAGCCGCTGACGTCTTCGAGGCCGACCACGCCGCCGCCGCCGTCCCAGTCCATACCGATGCCGACATGATCGGGGCCGACCACTTTCAGCGCATGGAGCAGGTGTTTCATGAAGTCGTCGAAAGTGGGCTTGTCGGTCTCGGGATACTTGATGTCGATTGCGCGGCGCTTGGCGTTGAGGGCTTCCTGCTCGGCGGGCGTCATGTCCGTATTGTCGCGCATCTGCTCATAGAGCGCGCGCATCGCCTTCAGGCGTTCCGGATTGGGCTTGCTGGCGCGCAGATAACTGCCGTAGCTGTTGATCTGGATGACCCCGCCCTTGGCCGCGAGCGCGCGCAGACGGTTGTCATCGACATTGCGCGGGTGATCGTAGACCGCCTTGCAGCCCGAGTGCGAGAGCACCACCGGCGTCGTCGATTTGGCAATGAGCTGGTCGAGCACTTCGTCGCTGGAGTGCGATGCGTCGATGATCATGCCCAGCCTGTTGGCCTCTGCCAGCAGCTTTTCGCCCAGCGGGCTGAGGCCGTGCCATTTGGGCCCGTCGGGATCGGTCGAGCTGTCCGCAAACTGGTTGTTCTTGAAATGGGCAAAGCCGGTTTCGCGCACGCCCATCTTGTAGAACAGCTTCAGCATCGAGACATCCTCGCCCAGCGGGTAGGCGTTCTCGATACTCATGAAGACGATGCGCTTGCCTTCGGCATGGATGCGGGCGGCATCGTCCGCCTTGAGCGCGAGGGCGAACTGATCGGGGTGCGAGGCCACCATCAGCCGGATCGACATCCCGCGCATCACCGCGAAATCGCGCACTTTGGCATAACTTTCCGCGTCCAGCGGCCCCTGCGGCGTGAAGATCGCCCAGAACCCGCCGTCGAACTGGCCCGCTTTCATGCGCGGCAGATCGACCTGCGAATAGTCCTTGCGCACGTCATGCCAGTCCATGATCGACCAGCCGGGCCGGTCCACCGTTTCCGGCGTGTCGAGATGGGTATCGAGCGTGATCATGTCGTGCTGCATCGCGACGACTTCGGGGGACGGTTCGTCCCCCGAAGCGCTGTTCGACGCATAAGCGGCCTGCAGGGGAAGCAGCAGAGCCGCTCCCGCCAGCAATTTGAAGGCCATGGTCTTCATAAGGTCAGTACTCCGCTGAAATCGTGAGCTGGAAGGTGCGGGGGGATAGCGGGCGGTAGATCGCGTAGTTGGTGCCGATCGGATAGATGAAGGACAGGATGTCCTTGTCGAAGATGTTGTCAACGTTGACGCGCAGCTTCACGGCCTTGAGCGGCCCGGCGTCGAAGCCATCGCCGATATCGACGTAGCCGCTGAACACCGCATAGTCCTTCACCGCCAGCGCATTGGTGTTCTCCATGTCGGCATAGCGCTTCGAGGTGTACTTGCCCGAGATGTTGGCGACCAGCCAGCTTGCCGGTTCCAGCGTCACGCCGCCGGTGACGAGCCACTTGGGGCTATCGGGCAGGTAATTGTCCTTGATCACCGTGCCGTCGGGCAGGTTATCCTGATACTTCGTGATGTTGTACGTCACGTTGAGGTTGGCATAGGCGAGCCCGTGCAGGAATGCGGGCTTGTAAGTGCCAGTGAACTCGGCGCCGTAGGCCTTCACCCCACCCACGCTCTGGTAATAGCTTTCCGTCGCCCCGCTCGATCCGGGCAGGAGGGTGGAGAGCTGCTGGATGCGGTCGTCGAACTTCGTGTAATAGGCCGCCAGCGAGGCGTAGAATTCGGGCTGGTTGGTGCGGATGCCCAGTTCGAAGTTCTTGGCCTTTTCGGGCTTGGGTGCGGGCACGAAGGCGGACGAGGAGCCCAGCGTGGTGGAGAAGATATCGTCCATGCCCTTGGGGAAGGCCATGTTCTCCGCATAGGACGCGAAGATCTGGCTGCGCTCGTCCAGCTTGTAGAGCAGGCCCGCCATCGGCAGGAAGGCATCGTTGTAATCGGCGCTGCCGGTCTGCGGGCCGTAACCGGGCCCTGTGCCGATGTAGTAATCGGCATAGTTGCGGTAGCCCGAGAGGCGGTAGTGCACGTCGAGCGCCTTGGTGCCCACGGTGATCGAAAGGGCATCGTTCAGCAGCGACAGCGTGTCCTTCACGAAGATCTGCGTGGTGTCGCGCTGCGAGTGATAGTCGCGGCGGAAATAGACCACTTCGTCTGTCGGCGGGCTGGCGGGGGAACCGTCCGTGGTGTTGAGGCGCTGCTGGGTGCGGTGGTACTTGTCCACTTCGGCCCAGATGCCCGCTTCCAGCGTGTTGGGCCCGGCTTCCCAGTGCAGGCTGGTGGTGATGCCGTAACGGTCCCCGCCGACGCCGGACTTGCCGAACTGCGTGCCCTTGGGCGCGTTGACCGGCAGACCGGCGGCAAGCTGGGCGGTATAGAGGCCGAGGCTGTTGGAATAGCTGTCCGGAGAGACGCCGTAACCGGTCTTGTCTTCCCAGTAGGCGGTGCCGTCCACCCAGAAATTGCTGGCGATGCCGCCGTGCAGGGACAGGCTGTAGAGCTTGTCTTTCCGCACGTTGATCGCCTGGGCATAAGTGTAGATATAGTGCGAGTTGGAATAGGCCGGATCTCCGAGGTCCGGTTCGAAGTCGGGCGTGCTGGGATCGGGGACATTGATGTAGCCGCGATAGCGCCCGGTCTTCCCGCCCAGATCGGGCGTGTCCGAAAGATAGTCGCTCAGCGACAGGAACGGCGAATCGTAGTCGAAGAAGTCGTTCGAGACGAACTTGAAGCGCGCCCAGCTATCGCCGCCGAGATCGGCGTGGAGCTGGCCTTCCCAGTGCTCGCGGTCGATCGTGCCGTATCCGCGCCACAGGTCGCTATCCAGCTTGGTGCGGCTGACATAGGCCTTGAACGGGCCGACATAGCCGGTGGAGAGGCGCACGAACGTGCGCTTCATGTCGTCGTCGCCAAAGCTCTGCGAGACGAACACGCCCAGATCGTCCTGCGGTTCGATCGAATTGTAAGTCACGATCGGGCCCAGCGAGGCATAGCTCGGCTGGCTGACATCGCCCGAGCCGGGCGAGGCCGTCACCGAGCCCAGGTTCTCGTTATCGACATAGCGGAACACCGGGCTGCCGCCGAAAGCATCGGAACGGCCCAGCGGAACCCCATCGATGATGAAGCCGATCTGGTCGAGGCTGAAGGCGCGCACCCGCACGCTGTTGCCGAATTCATAAAGGCCCAGTGCGCCGTCGGTCTGCACGTTGAAGCCGGGAAGCTGTTCCAGCATCTTCAGGCCGGAAACGCCCGAGGGGGCAGAGAGCAGGGCTTCGCGGGTCACGGCCACGGTATTGGTGACGGAACCTTCGCCGATCGCCTCGTAGGCTTCGGAGATGCGGCGCCCGGTGACCATGATGACAGGAGCCTCGCTGGCGCTGTCGTCAGCCGCGGCGTCTTCCGCGAATGCGGGCGCGGCGCTGAACAGCAGCGCCTGCGCCAGCGCGGCGGCCGAAACGGATCGTATCGTCGTCTTGAATAGTGACGTCATCATCGGGACTCCCTGTTAAGCGCTCTCTGGCGCAGGCAAGCCTCCGGCATCCCGGCAAACGCCCCGTTTGCCGGCTCCCTTGAAACCAATATTGTTTTTCAGTTAGTTACGCGTTGTAGAAGGCACGCAGAACTTTGGCGTAGCGCTGGACATCCTCCATCTTGCCCGTGCTCACCCGCGACCATTGTTTCCATTTTCCGTAAGCCGGGCGGACATCGACCCTGGCTTCCGCCATCGCCTTGAACAGCGCATCCGCATCCGGAACCTTGACGTAGACGAAGTTCGTGTCCGACGGCAGCGCGGTGAGGCCGCAGCTCTTCACCGCCGCCATGATCGCCTCGCGCGCTTCCAGAACGTGGTCCTTGGAGTACTTGAGGAACGCCTTGTCGTTGTACGAGGCGATGCCAGCGGCCAGCCCGGCGGTGTTGCCGCCGAAGCTCATCAGGTATCCGCGCAGCGTCTCGGCCAGTCCGGGCGAAGTGAGGGCATAGCCCAGACGCAGCCCGGCCATGCCGTAGATCTTGGAAAATGTGCGGGTGATGATGAGGTTCTCACGCTCGCCCAGCAGGTCCACCATCGAGGTGTATTCGGGTTTCGCCGTCAGCTCCATGTAGGCTTCGTCGATCAGGATCGGGATGCCGGGGTCGATCGAGCGGATGAAGGCGCGCAGGGCATCGCCGTCGAGCGACATGGCGGTGGGATTGTTGGGGTTGCAGATGTGGATCAGGCCCACGTCCGGGCCCACCGCGGCTTTCATCGCGGCCAGATCGACGCCCATGTCGGCGCCCAGCGGCACGCGCTTGACCTTCGCGCCCTTGCGGGCGGCGTACTTGACGGTGGTATCCCAGAACAGGTCCGGGCACAGGATCGCCTTGCCCGCGGGCAGCGCCATCGCGGCGCAGATGAGCACTTCGGTCGAGCCCGAGCTCAGCACGACGTTCTCGGCGCCCATGGCATGGCGCTCGGCGATCAGATCGACCATCTTCCTGAGGCCGCGATCCGCGTAGTAGGCGCCCATCGGCGCGCTGCGGGCGATCGCCTGCAGCGCGGAAGGGGCCGGGCCGAACGGGTTCTCGGTGCGGCTGAGCTGGGCGATGCCTGCGGGCGGGCCGAACACGTCCGCGGCATCAGCGCCATATTCCGGTTCTGCGGAGGGGCTGGCGGCAAGGGCCGCGCGCGATGCTCCGGTGAGCGCCAGGGCACTGCCCGCGCCGGTTCCGGCCAGCATGAGGCGGCGGGAGATTGCGATGGTCATTGCGCGCTTCCTTTCCTTGTAGGGGGCTCAGGCGAGGCCGTGGCGGACCATCATGGTGGCCACGAACAGAAGGTAGAGGCCGAAGATCGGGCTCAGCACACCGGCGGGCAGCTTGTGCGCTGTCGCCGCGCCGATGGGGGCAGTGATGATCGAGGTGCTGACGATGGCCGCCGCGGCAATCACATTGACATAGCCGATGGAGCCGAGCGGCAGATCGGGCGCGGACAGGCCGATCGCCATGAAGCCCAGCGTGCCGGGCACGGCGATGATGAAGCCCACACCCGATGCCGTGGCGATCGAGCGGTGGATGGTGCGCCCGCACAGGGTCATGACGATGATCGCGATGGTGCCGCCGCCAATGCCCAGCAGAGAGGAGAACGCGCCCAGACCGCCCGCGATTCCGGCACGGATCGCGCCGCCGGGCACATCGTCGCGCAGGCGCTTGTCGCGCAGCACCGGAAACAGGAAGTGAAGCGCCATCAGCGCCACGCCCGCGCCGAAGATCAGCGCCAGCACATTGCCGCTGGCGCGCGCGGCCAGCAGCACGCCCGCGCCGACGCCCAGCACGATCCATGGCGCCCAGGCCTTGAGCAGATCGAAATCGACCGCGTCGCGCCGGGCATGGGCCTGCACGGAGCGCATCGAAGTGACGACGATAGTCGCCAGCGAGGTGCCGATGGCGACGTGGGCGATGCTTTCGGTGCTTCCGCCCAGCAGCGGCAGCATGACGAACAGCACAGGCACGACGATAAAGCCGCCGCCGATGCCGAACAGCCCGGCTGCGAAGCCCGAAACCAGCCCGGCCAGCAGCATCAGCGCGATGGGAATGCCCCAGGTTGCCAGCAAGTCGGTCATGCGCGGGGCCTCCCACCGGTGGCGGCAGTTACGCAATGGCGTGCATGGTCGGGCATCGGTTCAGAATTCCCCCGTGAAAGTGATCTGGACGCTGCGCGGGGCCAGGGGGCGGAAATACGCCTCGCCCGAAACCGCAGGCAGGATGAAGGACAGCGTGTCCTTGTCGAAAAGGTTATTGACGTTGATGCGCATGCGGGCGTTGCGCAGCGGCCCCAGCGCGGCGTCGCGGCCCAGTTCGGCATAGGCATCGACGATCCACTGACCACCCAGAGGCTGGGTATTGGCATAGTCGGCGTAGCGCTTCGACGTATATTTGGCGGTCACGCTGGCCAGCGCCCAGGGAGCCGGTTCCACCGTCACCGTTTCGGAGACGATCCAGCGCGCGCTGTCGGGAATGCGGTTGCCCCGGATCGCGGTGCCGTCCGGCAGGTCGTTGCGGAACCTGGCGTCGTTGTACGTGAGGTTGGTGGTGAAATAGAGCGCGTCCGCGAACAGGGCGGGCTTGACCGAAGCCGATGCCTCCAGCCCGTGGGCCTCCACCGCGCCGACATTCCGGTAAAAGGTTTCGGTGGCCCCTGCAGAGCCGGGAACCGGGCCGCCCACCGGGCTGATCAGGTTCGTGAAGCGCGTGTGATAAAGCGTCGCCACCGCAAAGAAGCGCGGCTGGTTGGTGCGCAGGCCCAGTTCCATGTTGCGCGCGCGTTCGGGCTTGGGACCTGGGGCAAAGGCCGGAGACGCGGCAAAGGCGGTGGAGGCAATGGCGTCCATCGCCTTGGGCAGGGCCATGGTCTCGGCATAGGACGCGAAGACCTGGGTGCGGGCGTCGGGCAGGCGGTAGACCATCCCGGCGGTGGGTTCGAACCCGTCAACATAATGGGCCTTGCCTGCATGGGGGCCCCAGCCGGGCGTACCGTCTGCGTGGGCATAGTCTTCGAAATCGCGATAGCCGTGGAGCCGGTAGGAGATATCCAGCCCCTTGAAGCCCAGTTCCACGGTCAGCGGGCCCTGGCCCGGCGTCCAGCGGTCGCGTACCCAGAATTGCAGGACTTCGCGGCGCGAGCGGTAGTTGCGGCGGTAATAGACCGTTTCGTCTGCTAGCACGCCCCCGTCCGGCGCGCCGCCGGTTTTGTTCAGCCGGTACTGGCGGCGGTGGTAGCGGTCGCCCTCGATCCACAGACCGGCATCGAAAGCATGGTCCGCAAGCCCGGCCTCGCCGCGAAGGACTGCGCCTTGCCGGTGGCCGTCTATGCCCGAATAGCCCCATTGCAGCCCGCGCGGGGCGTGAACGTTCAGCCCGGCGGCGGCTTCGCGCTCGTAATAGAGCCGCGAATTGTCATAAGTGTCCGGCGAAACACCGAAGCCGTGCTTGTCCTCCCGGTAGAGCGTGGCTTCGACGAAGGCGGAAGTGTCGCCCGCCAGATGGAGCGTTGCGCCGTAGAGCTTGTCGTTCCGGGCATTGATCGCGTTGCCGTAGTAATAGGCGTAGTCCGCGTTGGAATAGCGCACGCCCGGCGTGGTTTCCGGCAGATCGGGGACGAGGCTGGTATAGCCCCGCTCGCGCCCGGTCCTGCCGTTGAGGTCCGGCGCGGGGGAATCGTACTGTTCGCGCGTCAGGAACGGGGAATCGTAGTCGAAGAAATCGTTGGCCACGAACTTGAAACGCAACCACGAATGCGGCGTCAGATCCGCGAGGAGCTGCGCTTCCCAGTGTTTGCGGTCGATCGTGCCCGCCCCGCGCCACAGATCGCTGCGCAGCCGGGTGTGGCTGACATAACCGCGAAAGGGGCCGATCTGCCCGCTGTTCACCCGCACGAACGTGCGGCGCAGTGCATCCGACCCGAAGGACTGCGCCGCAAGAAGGCCAAAATCGCGGCCGGGCTCTATGGACCGGTACGCGACAATCGGCCCGAGCGAGGAATAGCTGGGCAAGCCGACATCGCCCGCGCCCGTCGAGGCTTCGACGGCGGCGAGGTTTTCATTGTCGACATAGCGAAAGACGGGGCTGCCGCCGAAGGCATCGGAACGGCCGAGCGGAATGCCGTCCACCACGAAGCCGATCTGATCGAGATTGAAGGCCCGCGTCTGCACGCTGTTGCCGAATTCGTAGAGGCCGAGCGGGCCGTCCGTCTGCACGTTGAAGCCGGGCAGGTATTCCAGCATCTTGAGCCCGGAAATGCCCGGCGGCGCCGAAAGCAGGGCCTTGCGGGTCACGCTGGCGGTTTGCCGCGCATGGCCGGTGCCGATGGCTTCGGCAGCCTGCGAAAGGCGCCGTCCCGTCACCATGATCGGGCCTTGCGCGACGGTGGAATCGGTGGGTATCGCCCCGAGATCGTTCGCGGCGGTATCGTTCGCCACCGTAAGCGCGGTGAGGCGCAGCACCACGACATTGTCGCGCATGCTGGCAATGGCCAGCGGCGTGCCCGCGATCAGCGCTTCGAGCGCGCGGCGCGTAGTCATGCGTCCGTTGACCGGATTCGCGCGCAGACCTTTCCCATCGCCGTAGGGAAACAGGAGGCGCATGTCCGATTGTTCGGAGAAGCGGTTCAGGGCTGCTTGCATTGCCTGGGCCTCGATCTCGAAATCATGAACCTGCGCCTGATGGGCGGCGTCGGGCACTTCGGCCATTGCCGGCGGCGCCAGCAGCAGCAGGAGCAATACATGTCCCGGCTTCTGCAACCA
>JARROF010000073.1:0-12879 GCA_037384205.1 Novosphingobium sp.
AAAAAACCGCCGCGCCATGCCCGAGCATGCCTGGCGCGGCAACGCGACCAAATCGAAAGTACGCCGGCGGTTGAGCATGTCTTCGCCCAGCAGCCAGCAGAAGAAGGATCGCATGGGCCTGTTCATCCGCACGGTCGGCATCGAGAGGGCCAAAGCCAGATCGGCCTTGCCAACACATCGCCTGCAACACGGGCCGCCTCTTGACCGCTCCTCGTCTCGCGAAGGTGGAGCCTATCCTGCCTTTTCGGTCAGCTCCGCATCGTATTCGGCAATGGCCTCTCGCGCGATACGCGTCGAATCCATGCCGGCGGGCACACCGCAATAGATCGCCACCTGTAGCAGCGCTTCGCGAATTTCCTCACGCGTCAGGCCGTTGCGGAGAGCAGCCTTCACATGCAGCCTGAGTTCATGCGGCCGATTCAGGGCGCTGATCATACCCAGGTTGAGCAGGCTTCGATCGCGCCGCGACAACCCTTCGCGCGTCCATACCTCGCCCCAACAATAGGCGGTGGACAATTCCTGCATCGGCCGTGTGAAATCGTCAGCCTGTTCCAGCGAGCGGGTCACGTATTCGGCGCCCAGCACGTCCTTGCGGATCGCCAGCCCTCGTTCAAAACGGTTATCATCCATAGCGCTCACTCCGCAAAAATGACGGTCACATGCCGCCGATCAGGCAATATTTAATGTTCATGTAGTCCGCCAGACCGTGGCTCGATCCCTCACGCCCGAAGCCCGACTCCTTGATCCCGCCGAACGGCGCGACCTCTGTTGAAATCAGCCCGTCGTTCACCCCGACCATCCCGTATTCGAGCGCTTCCATGAAGCGCCACTGCCGGGCCGCATCCGCCGTATAGACATACGATGCGAGCCCATAAGGAGTGTCATTGGCGATCCGGAGCGCCTCTGCCTCGTCATGAAAGCGAATGACCGGAGCGACAGGGCCGAAGATTTCCTCGTGCGCGATCGCCATGGCTGTGGTGACCCCTTCGAGAACGATGGGCGCGTGGAAGGCGCCCCTATCCGGCACCGTCACGGATGGGCCGGCTTTCGTCGCCCCCTCCCCTTCCGCCGCCCGCACCAGATCGGCGACCCGGCCGGCCTCGCGCTCGCTGATCAACGGCCCCATGCCGGCCGGGTTGGCCAGGCCATCGCCCAAGCGCAACCCCGCCACTCGTTCGGCCAGCCGGGCGACGAAAACATCGTGAATACCATCCTGAACGAGGAACCTGTTCGCGCAGACACAGGTCTGCCCGGCGTTGCGGAAGCGAGAAGCCATCGCACCGTCGATTGCCTTGTCGAGATCGGCATCATCAAACACGATGAATGGTGCATTCCCGCCCAGTTCGAGACTGAGCCGCTTCACCTGCCCGGCGGCCTTGGCCATGATCACCTTGCCAACCGCAGTGGAGCCGGTGAAGCTGATCTTGCGAACCGCCGGATGCGTACAGAACAGATCCCCCGCGTCCGAGGAACGCAGGGCCGGCGCAACCCGGAAAAGGTCGGCTGGAATCCCGGCCTGATGCGCGAGAGTTTCCAGCGCCAGTGCCGAAAGCGGCGTCAGTTCGGCCGGCTTGACTATGATCGAACACCCCGCCGCGAGCGCTGGCCCCGCCTTGCGGGTAATCATCGCCAGCGGGAAATTCCACGGCGTGATCGCCGCGCAGGTCCCTACCGGCTGGCGCAGCGTCACGATCCGCTTGCCGGCGGCATGGGGCGGGATGACTTCGCCATAGGCCCGGCGCGCCTCTTCCGAGAACCATTCGATAAAGGCCGCGCCATATTTCACCTCGCCGCGTGCCTCGTCGAGCGGCTTGCCGCTTTCGAGAGTCATCAGCCGGGCCAGAGCCTCGCTCTGCTCACGGATCAGGTCATACCATACGCGCAGCACATCGCTGCGCTCCTTGGCGGTCCGTGCCGCCCAGCCATGCCGCGCCGCTTCGGCCCGTTCGATGATTTCGGTCAGCCCGGCAACATCGTAGCGCCGGATTCCGGCCACCAGCGTCCCATTGGCCGGATTGGTCACCTGCAGTCCAGCGTCATCGAGGCATTCGGGACGCAGGAGTTGCAAGGCGGCGTCGGTTATGGACGGGATACTCATACTGGACAGGGATCGGATCAGAGCATCCGTGGCAGGACATCGGTTTCGCCGCCCTTGTCCTGAAGGCGATGCTTGATCGCTCCTGCTACGTGGAGTGCAATCAGGCCGAGGAGGGTATAGGCGCAGTAGGCGTGGAGCCTTTCGAACAGTTCAAACGCCTTGTCGTTCTTGGGCAGCAATTCGGGCAGTTGGCCGAAGAAGAAGAACGGCACGCCATCGCTCTGCGTATAACTGGACGACATCGAATAACCGAGCAGCGGCGTGATGATGGTCAGCGCCATGATGAGGCGGTGGACCACGTGCGACAGGACCTTTTCCAGCGGAGACAATCCCTGCGGGGTGTGCGGCAAGAGTTTGCGATGGCGCCAGCGGATCGCCAGGTGAGTCACGGCCAGCAGCCAGACCAGCACGCCGAACTGCTTGTGATTGGGATAGAACACATCGAAGGTCGCCATCGGGGTCGTGTCGGGCAGACTTGTCATGTACCAGCCCGATGCGATCAGCCCCAGGATGATAATGGCGCGCAACCAATGCAGCAGGCGCATCGACAACGGATACTTGAGAGCAGCCGATCCGGATTCGTCATTCATCGTCATCCCCTTCGATTCAGAGAAAAACGCCGCGCGAATAACCGCCGTCGACGGTCAGCGACTGGCCCGTGATTGCCGCGTCCTTCGCCCCGGCCAGAAAGGCGACCATACGGCCAATGTGGGCGGGCGACAGGATCGAGCCCGCCGGTATCTGATCGACGAACTCGGCCGCGATGTCATCGACCGGAATGCCGCGTTCGTGCGCCATTTCCGCAAACAGTTCATCGAGGTGCGGGGTGCGCACGATGCCGGGATGAACCGCGTTGACCGATATCCCGAACGGACCGAGCTGGTCCGAGAGGACTTTTGTCATGTGTGAGACGGCGGCATTGCGCAGCCCGCTGAGCGTGTCGCTCGATCGCCCGGTGAGCCCGCCGATGTTGACGATGTGCCCTCCCCCTTGGCGCTTCATCGCCGGAACCACAGCCTGACCATAACGCAGATAACCGCCCACCTTGACCTCGACATCGGCCATCAGGGTATCGACGTCAACGTCTTCGATCGCGCCGCCGATCGGGTTGGAACTGGCGGCGGCGTTAACCAGCACGTCGAGCCGGCCGAACCGGTCCAGCACCTGTGCGACCAGATTCCTGATCGAAGCGGCGTCGCGGGCATCGGAGATGATCGCGGCAACCGGCGTTTCCACGCTCGCACGCAGCCTGTCTGCCGCCTCTTCCAGCCGATCCATCCGGCGCGCGGTCAACACGATCGTAAAGCCCGCTTTGGCCAGTTCCTCGGCAATACCGGGGACCAACCCGCCGCTGCCGCCGGTCAAGATCGCAACGCGGCGATCGGCCCGGCCCACCTCGGCGTTCATGGCAATTCGGCCTGGATCAGCAAGGGGCCATCCAGGGAAAGACCGCGACGTAGGGCCGCGGCCAGTTCCGCGTTGGTCGTCGCGCGGATCGCCTCGGCACCATACCCCTGCGCCAGCGCGACCCAATCGACCCTGGGATTATCCAGACGGGTGAGATTGGCGATCACGGCATCGTCAAGCGGCGCATCGGCGCGGTTCAGCTCGGTTTGCAGGATGGCATAACGGTGATTTGCCGCCATGATGATAGTGACCTTCAAACCTTCGCGCGCCATGGTCCACAGCGACTGCAGGGTATATTGCGCGCTGCCATCGGACTGTAGTGAGACCACGCGCGATTCCGGCGCAGCCAGCGCGGCACCGACCGCACAAGGCAGCCCCTGCCCGATAGCCCCGCCAGTATTGGTCATGACCCGGTGACGAGGCGCGCGATGTGCATTGCGCAGCCACGCCCCTCCCAGAGTCGAACCTTCGAGCGAGATGATCGCATCCTGCGGCAACTGCACCAGCAGTTCCTCGACGACCGAGGCCGGCGAAAGTGCCGATTCCGGTTCGGGCGATGTGGCAACGGGTCCGGCCGGTGCCGCAGGGGTGGCAGTGCCGCCGATGCGGGCCAGTAGCGCCTCCAGCGCCTCCACGGCGTCCTCGCCGGGTTCGGCGAGACGCACCAGACGACTGTCAGGAACAAGCTGGCTGGGCCAGCCCTCGTAACCGAAATAGCTGATCGGCATCCGCGCGCCGGCCAATACCACACGCGCCTCCCCCATCTGCGCGATCACGTCATCGGGGAAATAGGCTTGCCGTTCGACCATGGGCAAATCGCCGCCCAGCGTGACGATCGCGGGATAGGGCTCCATCAGCAGCCGGCCGCCCAGCGACGCCGCCAGCGCCGCACCGGCACGAACACCGGCTTCCGTGAGCGCGTTGCCACCGAGAAGAACGATCGTCTCGCCCGGTTCGGCCAGCGCCGCCGACGCCGCCACGACCACGTCCTCTGCCACCGGACGGGCGCGATAGGGGGCTTCGACCACAGGCGCGGCATCTGCAGGTGCATCCGCATCAACGACATCGGTCGGAAAGATAATCGTGGCCGCGCCGCCTTCGGCCAGATTGGTGGCAGCGAAAGCCTGGCCTGCCGCCGCGGCAATGCCGGCGGTGCTGTCCAGAGTGATCACCTCGCGCGACACCGGACTTGCCAGCGACACGATATCAGAGGTCAGCGGCGCATCGTAAGGCAAGTGCCAGGTGGCATGATCGCCGATCAAATTGATGATCCGTGACCCGGCCCGGCGGGCGTTGTGAAGGTTGGCGATGCCATTGGCGAAGCCCGGCCCCAGGTGCAGCAAGGTGAGCGGCACCTCGCCGGAAACGCGGGCGTAACCATCGGCGGCGCCCGTGCAGACACCTTCGAACAGGCTCAGCACGCAGCGTAGCCGACCATCGCGTGCCAACGCGCTGACCATGCTCAGTTCGGTCGTTCCCGGGTTGGCAAAGCAGATCCGCGCCCCGCCCTGGTACAGGCTGTCGAGCAGCAGGTCAGCGCCGAGCCGCGCGGTGACGGTGCCTTTCAGAGTTGTCTGGTCAGTCATCGATCATCATCCTGTAAGCCCGAAGCGCACCGGCCGGCCTTAAGCCCGGCCAGAAAGCCCTCCACCAGCCGCGCGAAGCTCTCCGGCGCGTCGTCATGAACATAGTGCGATGCTTCGGCCACGCTGGCGTGCGTCAGCACCGGATTGGCCGCTTCCAGTTCCTGCACCTTGGCCAGATTGCAGAAATCGGAGCGTCCGCCGCGAATAACGAGCGTGGGCGTGCGTATCGCGGCGATCACCGGGTGCAGATCGACCACTCGGGCCATATCCGGTGCAACGCGGGTCGCGGCAATGCCCTCGGAATCGTAACGCCAGACCACGGCGCCGCCCTCGTCCGCGCGCATCGATTCGAACAGGCGTTCCTCTATCGCCGCATCGGACACGCCCGGTCGCAGCTTGCGCCAGTAAGCGCGTGCTTCGGCCCAGCTATCGAAACGGGTCGGCAAGGCAGCCATTTCCGCCACGATCCGTTCGAACCCGGCACCGGTCACCGAAGAACCGGCGGTGATATCTTCGACGACCAGCGCGTTCAGGCGCTGCGGGTGCCTGGCGGCATAGCAATAGGACGTGGTCCCGCCCATCGAATGTCCGACCAGGACAAAGCGATCAAGGCCAAGCGTATCGACCACCGCCTCCAGATCGGCCTGATAGGCATCGGTGTAGTAATTTCGCTCCGCATCCCAGTCGCTCTCGCCGCGCCCGCGTGCGTCGAAGGCAATCATGCGCCAGCGATCGGAAAGCGCAGCCGCCAGATTGCGCCAGGTGCCTGAATAGCCGCGCAGGCCATGAAGCAGAACCATGGCCGGGGCCTCCGGATCGCCCCATTCGCGAACATGGATGCCTATATCGCCGGCGGCGATCCGGCTTGTGCGCTCCCCTGCCAGCAGGTCAACCGGCAGGGGAGGAGCAGCGGGATAGTCGTGGGGCTGGATAGCCATGGGTCAGGTCAACCCGTTGCCTTCGGCGTCTTCGGCCTTCAGACCACCAAGACGGGCGTTGAGGCGGCCCCGGGTCGCGAAGACCCAGCACACGATCACTTCATCGCGATTGGGCGCATCGTCGAACGAGACACTCATCGTGTCATAGTGCGAGCGCACGTAAAGCGCATCCTTGTGGCCAAAGGGGATGTCGATGATCGTGCCGGGAACGCCGCGCTTGCCGGTGGAAGGCACCCACGAGGCACCGCCGCCCACTGCATCGCGCACCGGATTGGCGGCAGGGTTGGTCAGCAGGGCATTGCCATGTTCATATTCGCCGTCGATCCCGACCATGATGGCCTTGCCATAGCTTTCGATCCTGGCCCCGCCGGACAGCGCATTGAGCCGGCGGCCGATTTCCTCGCCCACCTGAGGCGAGGCGTTAATCCATGCCGAGAGATCTTCGACGAACTGCCCTGAGTAGGGATTCTTGATGCACGCCGCGATCATGTATTTGGTCAAAGGCGCGCCATCGGCGGCGGCACCGGTTTCACCGGCCCAGATCTCCTCGACCTGGCTGAACCATTTGCGAATGTGGAACGGACCGAAATTCGGCGCGTAGGTCGTCATAGTATTCTCCCCAATTCGGCCCCGGCGTTCAGCCTGGGACACTGGCCGCAGGTTCCTGCCCGGCCGCTACACAAGTTCTAGAGCAACGCCGGGTCGACCGGATCGGCCTGCCCCTCATTGCGATTGAGTTCGGCCTGCGAGGCGCCGTCCTGCGGAATGCGCTGACAGAAGACCTCAAGCATATGGCCATCAGGATCAAAGAAGTAGATCCCGGTGGACACGCCGTGGTCGAGGATTTCGGCGATCTCGACCCCGCGATCGCGAAAGTAGGCGTAATTGCGGCGCAAGTCGTCCATGCTGGTACCGGCCATCATCAGGCCGACATGCTCGAACTCCTTGCCCTTGCTTGCTCCTTCCGCGGCGGGGAACAACGCAATGTCATGATCGCTGATGCCGAAGCTCATGAACACGCCACCCTTGTAGGGGCCATCGGCCGCACGGGCGACGACCTTCATGTTGAGCACCTCCTCGTACCACTTCGCAGAGGCCTCGGGGTCCTTCACGAACAGGACGATGTGAGCGATCTTCGCAATGCGGATCGGGGACTTTTCAGTTTGTGACATGCGGTAACCCCAAGTCGGTCGGCACTCCCGGCACCCAGGCGAGATCGGTGATCTCATTGAATTCGCGCCATTCCTTGACCCACGACTTGCCTCCGTCGGTCGAGCGATAGAGATAGCCGAACTTGCTGGCGGCCAGCTGAAAATCGGGATCGGCAGGATTGGCGCCGAACGCCCACATACATGAATTCGACGGCGTGTTTAAATCGGCCTTGGTCCAGGTCAGCCCGGCGTCAGCCGATGTCAGGATCGCAGCGGTCGTTCCGGGCGTGCCGTCACCGATCCCGACCGCGATTTCACGATTGCTGCCTGGTTTGCGCATCAACAGACGCGAATAGCGCAGCCCCCAGCTTTCCTTGGCGGGCTGGCGGGTCCAGGTCTTGCCGTCGTCGGTCGAGCGGTAAAGTGCGATCACCGTCAGCGCGAGATGAACCTTGGTGCCATCGTCCTGCTTGAGGATCATGATGTCGTGCAAATCGGAGTTGCCACCGAATTTCGACCAGGTAGTGTCGATCCGATCCCAAGTGTTTCCGCCATCGCGGCTGCGATGAAGGCCACCTTCCTCAACCCCGGCCCATACATCGTTGGAATCGTCGGGATCGACGGCCAGCGCCAGCATCCGCGGGCGGTTCACACCGGCGCAAAGCTCCGGCATTTCCAGTGGTGTACGTTCCCAGGTTTTCCCGCCATCGTGCGAACGGAAGAAGATCGCGCGCGAGGGGGCACCGGTACCGGCGTAGAGAACCTTGGGATCGCTCGGGCTGGCGACCAGCTTCCAGACCGCGTAGCCGTTCAGCGCGCAGTCGATCCGGTTCCAGTAGACGCCGCAATCAGAACTGTAGAACAGCCCCTTCTCGGCGCCGGCGAACAGCGCTTCGGGATTGGCAGGATCGACCAGAAGGCAACGCACCCGGTCGTCGTATTCCATGTCCTGGCGAATGGTTATCCGATACCAGTTTTTTCCATCGTCGTGGGTGCGCATGACCGCTTGCCCATCGGTGGCGACTATCACGGTTCTGCTCTTGTTCGTTCCTGCCTTATGCTTGACGTCTCGGCTTTACCGCTGACGCTCAACTCAGATTGACCCAGATGCTCTTGACTTCGCTGTAGAGCTCCATCGACTGACGGCCGTGTTCGCGCCCCCAGCCCGACTGCTTGAAGCCGCCGAACGGGGTCGCATTGTCGACCAGATTGAAGCAGTTGATCCACACCGTGCCGGCCTTGACCGCGCCGGCCAGACGGTGCGCCTGCCTGAGATCGTTGGTCCAGATCCCGGCCGAAAGACCGAAGTCGGAATCGTTGGCCTGGGCGACCAGATCGTCCGGATCGTTCCAGCTCAGCGCGCTCAGCACGGGACCGAAGATCTCCTCGCGCACGATGCGCATGTCGCGTCCGGCATTGGCCATGATGGTCGGTTCGAAGAAGAAACCATCACCCAGCGTTTTCGGCCGGCTGCCACCGATCACCACCTCGGCGCCTTCGGCCTTGCCGATCTCGACGTAGGAACTCACCCGGTCCCATTGCTCCTGCGAGACCAACGGACCGAAAGTGACGGCAGGATCAAGACCGTTGCCGATGGTCAACCGCGCGGCATGATCGGCAATACGGCTCAAGAGGTCATCATGGATCGAGGCATGGGCATAGAGCCGGGAACCCGCGGTACAGGTCTGCCCCTGGTTAAAGAAGATGCCCGCTGCAATCGAAGCCGCAGCCGCATCGAGATCGGCATCGGGCAGTACGATCTGCGGCGACTTTCCGCCCAGTTCCAGACTGACCTTCTTGAGGTTGCCGGTTGCACCGCGCACGATCGCCTTGCCGACCTCGGTCGAACCGGTGAAGGCGACCTTGTCGACGCCGGGATGGTCGACCAGCGCCGCACCCGCCTCGCCAAATCCGGTGATCACGTTGAACACGCCCGGCGGCACGCCCGCTTCGAGCGCGAGTTCGGCCAGACGCAGCGCGGTCAACGGGGTCTGCTCGGCCGGCTTCAGGATCACGGTGCAACCCGCCGCCAGCGCCGGCGCGACTTTCCACGCGGCCATCGACATGGGATAGTTCCACGGCACGATCAGCCCGCAGACGCCAACCGGCTCGCGCACCGTATAATTGAGGATCTTCGCCCCGCTACGCGGCGAGACCGGCAGGGTTTCCCCCCCGAACTTGGTTGGCCAGCCGGCGAAATAGCGGAAGGTCTTGATCGAGCCTTCGATCTCGACCGCTTGGGTCAATGCCGCCGGCTTGCCGTTGTCCATGCATTCCAGCACGGCCAGTTCGGCCGCATCGCGCTCGATCAGATCGGCCAGGCGGTTAAGCAAAAGAGACCGATCGACCGCGCTCATGTCGCGCCAGGACGGATCGACAAGGGCCCTGCGGGCCGCCTTGACGGCCAGATCGACGTCATCCACGCCGCCTTCAGCCACCTGGCATATCTCCACGCCCGTCGCCGGATTGACGGTGGCGAAGGTCTTTCCCGACTGCGACGACACCGACTTGCCGTCGATGATGAGCCCGAGCGGGCGCTTCGCCAGAGCCGCACCCAGAGCCTCGGCCTGCGCGAACGTTGTGGACTTCTCAATCATGGTAATACCTTCAACCAGCGGAACTCAAACTCCTCCTGCAGGGCGCGCATCGCCCCTGGCAGCGAATCCTAGGGACAACTAGCGCAATCACGAAATGTAAACAATACTAGATTTCAAAGTTTCGTTGTTACATATTCCTAACAATTGAATGGGCGTTTGCGGCCCAGGGAGAATTCATTGCAGGACAATCAAAGCGATCTCGAAACGGCCCTGCTCTCCGCCCCTCCGGGCGTGGGCATTGCGCTGCCGGCGCAGTGGCCGAACACGAACCAGGCCTATGCGATCCAGCGTCGAAACGCCGCAAGCTGCGGGCTGCCCGTGATGGTGTGGAAGCTGGGCCTGACCAGCCAGGGCGCGCGCGATGCCTTTGGCGCCAGCGAACCGATCGTCGGCCGCCTGCCGGCCAGCGCAATCTATTCGGACAACAGCGAGATCTCTTTTTACGGGCCGGAGATGTACGCCGAAGCCGAAGTCGTCTTCGAACTGGGCGAGGACCTGCCGGACCAGGCAGAGCCTTACACGCGCGGGGACATTTGCGCCGCGCTCAAGGGCATCTATGCCGGAATCGAGGTCGTACGCAGCCGCTTCGTCACAACCGACCTGCCCCTGCCGCTGCTGATCGCAGACAATGTGATGGGCCACGGGCTCGTGTGGGGTCGCAAGCTCGCCGACGGCTGGAATGATCGCTTCGCCGACATGCCGATCACCCTGACCCGCAACGCCGAGGCCCCTGTCGAAGGTTCGACCGCGCAAGCCATGGGCAACCCGCTGGACGCTGTGGTCTGGCTGGCCAATTGGCTGCGCGATACCGAACAGAGCACTCTCAAGCGCGAACAGCTCGTCGCTTCCGGCACCTGTACCGGCGCGACCGAGATTTTCGCCGGAGACACCATCAGCGTGAACATGGACGGCGCCCTGATGGCGCGGGCCGCGTTTCACGAACCGAACTAATAGGAGAAGCGACAATGTGTCTGGAACTGGGACTCAAAGGCAAGGTGGCCGTCATTACCGGTGGCGGAGTCGGAATCGGCAAGGAGACGGCGCGCAAGCTGGCATTGGCCGGAGTCAAGGTGGTGATAGCCGCCCGCACCGCCAGCAAGCTTGAAGCAGCCGCCGAAGAACTGCGGCAGACAACCGGCGGAGAGATCCTTGCCGTGCCGACCGACACGACATCGAAGGAATCCGTCCAGGCGCTGGTCGATGCGGCGGTGGCGAAGTTCGGGGCCGTCCATATTCTGGTCAACTGCGCCGCCGCTCCGGGCGGGTTGGTGCGCAATGCCATCGAACTGGCCGACGAAGACGCGCTGATGCTTGACCTCAATACCAAGTTGTTCGGCTATTTCCGTACCGCCAAGGCCTGCGTGCCGCATATGCGCAAGGCTGGCTGGGGCCGTATCGTCAACGTTGGCGGATTGACCGCGCGCTGCACCGAAGCCCTGTCGGGCATGCGCAACACCGCACTGGTTCACTTCACCAAGACGCTATCGGACGAAGTTGGCCGCGACGGGATCACTGTCAACATCATTCATCCCGGCGTCACCCGGACCGAGCACATTGAGGAGTGGTTCGCGGAAATGGCGGCTGATGAAGGCGTTACGGTGGATGACATCGTCGCCCGCGAGGCCGGCGACCCGGCGGCGCTGAAGCGGATGCTGGAAGTCGAGGAAGTGGCCGATCCGATCGTGTTCCTGTGCTCGCAACTGGGCAGCGGGATCACGGGCGAATCGATAGCCGTTGATGGCGGACTGTCCCGCGCGGTGTTTCTCTAAACCCATGTGGACGTGGCCTGAAAATATCCGCGACCTTGAAGGCGGCGGCATAAAGCTGGAACTGTTGTCGCCTGCCCATACGTCCGGACTTGTGCGCGCGGCCGGCGACGCCAGCCAGGCCGAATGGGACATGGGATATGTCCCCCGCCCGGATGACATCAAGGTTTATGTCAATCGGGCGGTGACGGATTATCGGGCAGGACGAAGCTATCCCTTCGCCGTTTGTCTGGAGACGGGAGAGCCGATCGGCACAAGTTGGTTTCGCGTGTTCGACCCGTGGCGACGAAAGCTGGAAATCGGCTTCACCTGGTATGCCAGGAGCCATCGCAAGGGCACCGCGAACTTGCAGACCAAACTGCTGCTTATGTCCTTCGCGTTCGAAGAATTGAAGTGCTGCCTGGTGGAGTTCCTCGTCCATGAGGACAACGCCGCATCACAGCGGGCGGTCTCCGGACTGGGTGCGCACCGTGACGGAATGTTGCGGCGGGTTATTCCGATGGGTGACGGAAGCTTCGGCGATGTCGTTGTTTTCAGCGTCTCCGATGCGGAGTGGCCGCCCGTAAAAGAGACGCTCCTGACCCGGATCGAACAGCGGCGACGCGCCAACCCTTAGTTAGCGCGCCGCCACTTGGGGGCCATCTTGCGGCGCCTACGGGGAGCCTTGCCGTACTTGCAGCTGGCAATCAGCGCCTTCTCATGACTGTCTCGACCACCACGAAGCCAATCCCGATAATCACGGCAATAGAGGCGACCCAGATCGCGCCGGTATATGACCCTTTAGCGATCAGCGGCGCTACCACTGCAGGGCCTAAGCCCATACCGATGCTCTGGATGGAGCCCATGGCGCAGACGACCCGACCGTTCTCATCGGCATCGCTGCACATTCCCGAAAGGAGCGGCTGAAGGAAGTTCCAACCGAACATCATGAGGACGACCCCGGCCAGATACATCATCGAGGCGAGGTGTCCTGACAGTGTCATGAAACCGGCAATCACGCACAGCGACCCGGCGGCGACGGGCATCAGCCGGTTCCACCTCTGCGGCAGCATACCCGCCAGCGCTGCCCCGACCACACCTGCAAGCGTGCCAACCGACAGGCCCTGTGCAATCGCATGCGGCGAGAGGCTACTGGCGGAGCCTATTCGTTCGGCATAGCTCCAGATGGCACCCACTGCGAAAAAAATGAGGAACGCGGCCGAAACCCCTGCGATGGCCAGTCCCCAGCGGATCGGCGCGCCGGTATAGACCTCGTCCTCGCTGGACCGACCTTCGGGAAACGCCGGCACAAGCAGTCCGATCAGAACGGTAGAGGCCGCGATGGCCAGGAACAGGG
>JARROF010000074.1:0-18413 GCA_037384205.1 Novosphingobium sp.
TGCGGATGCCTGCACGGCAGGACGCACCGGACCGCGCGATGCCCCGAGATTGAGCGGGCGCGATGCCTCTTCCGCCATTTCAGCGGTCTGCTCGATGCCGGTGGCAACCACGGAAACGCGGATCTTGCCCTGCAAGTCCGGATTGAACGCCGAACCCCAGATGATGTTCGCGTCACTGTCGACCAGTTCACGAATATGGTTCGCGGCTTCGTCGACTTCGAGCAGCTTCATATCGTCGCCGCCGATGATCGAGATGATCACGCCCTTGGCGCCCTGCATCGACACGCCATCGAGCAGCGGGTTTGCAATGGCCCGTTCGGCGGCTTCGAGCGCGCGGTTCGGACCTTCGCCCTCGCCCGTGCCCATCATCGCCTTGCCCATCTCGCCCATGACCGAGCGCACGTCGGCAAAGTCGAGGTTGATGAGGCCCGGCATGACCATCAGGTCGGTGATCGAGCGTACGCCCTGCTGCAGCACTTCGTCGGCAAGCTGGAAAGCCTCCTTAAAGGTGGTTTCCGCCTTGGCGACGAGGAACAGGTTCTGGTTCGGAATGACGATCAGCGTATCGACGTGCTTCTGCAGCTCTTCGATACCCGCGTCGGCAGACCGCATGCGGCGCGTGCCTTCGAACAGGAACGGCTTGGTGACAACGCCCACCGTCAGCACGCCCTTCTCCCGCGCGGCCTGCGCGATGATCGGCGCGGCGCCGGTGCCGGTGCCGCCGCCCATGCCGGCAGCGATGAAGACCATATGCACACCGTCCAGCAAACGATCGATCTCTTCGAGCGTTTCTTCCGCGGCGGCACGGCCGACTTCGGGCCGCGACCCGGCGCCAAGGCCCTGGGTGATATCCGGCCCGAGCTGCACGCGCGTTTCCGCGATGGAGTTGTTCAGCGCCTGCGCGTCAGTATTGGCGACGACGAAGTCGACACCTTCGATCTGCGCCTCGATCATGTTGGCGATGGCGTTGCCGCCAGCGCCGCCCACGCCGATCACGACAATGCGGGGGCGAAGCTCGTCGATCGCCGGCGGTCCGATATTAATGCTCATTCTGCTCTCCTGGCACTTCCGCGCGCGAAGAAATTACTTTGACTAGCCTGATTGCACGCTTCGACTCACCGAAGCAAAGCATGGTAAACCTTTGTCCACAGCGAAACCGCCGATTCAGGGCATTTTTCGCTATCCTGCCGCAGCCACTGCACAACTGATCCAGCGGTCCACCGCAGCCTCCAGCGGGTCAAAAATATTCCTTAAGCGCATGATAAACACGGCCAACCATTCCCAGGCTGCCCAGCTTTACGGTCCGCTGCGTGCGCCGCCCCATCGAACGGATGTCGACAGGATCGTTCGCAGCATAAAGCACCAGCCCCGCCAGTGTCGAGAAGCCCGGCTTCACATGCGCCTCGGCCAGTCCTGCCAGATGCGGCACCCGGCCGATACGCACCGGCTTGCCGATGGCCGCCTGGGCATAATCCGCCAGTCCCACAAGCTCCGCGCCGCCGCCGGTGAACACCACCTGCTGGCCGCGCTGGCCATTGAATCGCATCGTCTTGAGCGCCTTGTTCACTTCTTCCATGATCACGCCGAGCTGGCCCGTGATCACGCCAATCAGTTCAGCGCGCGGGATGCGATTCCTGTCATCGGCATGGCGCGCGCGCGGGCCGCTCTCTTCCTCACCCGGAGCATAGACCGGGATCATCTCGCGATGGTCATGCGGGCTGGCGATGGCCGAGCCGTTGACGCACTTGAGCCGCTCTGCCTGGAAGCGGCGGATACCGAAAGCCGAAGCGACCGCGTCGGTAATGTCGGCAGAACCCATGGGAATGGCGATCATGTCCTTCAGCATGCCTTGCCCGTAGACCGCCACATTCGTCACTTCCGCGCCGAATTCCACCAGCGCGACGCCCAGATCGCGCTCCTCCGGAGAAAGGCAGGCATGTCCGGCCGCGATGGGCGAGGCGACTACCGCTTCCACCTCCAGATGCGCGCTCTGCACCGCTTCGGTGAGATTGCGGATCGGCGCGCCATCTGCCAGCATAACATGGATGTCGACACCCAGCCGCTCGGCATGGAGCCCTTTCGGATTGGATACGCCGTGCGCTCCGTCCAGCCGGTACTGCGCGGGCTGCGCGTGGAGCACCATGCGCCCGTCTGGCCGGATCACATCGCGCGCGGAAATGAGCAACTGGTCGATGTCCTCCTGCTCGATCCGGCGTCCGCCGATCTCGGCATCGAACTGGTCTATACGGCTGGCCAGCCCGGCGCCAGAACAACCGATCCAGACTTTCTGGACCGCAGTATCGGCCATTTTCTCGGCCCGGTCGATGGCATCGCGGACGGCATATGTAGCCGTCGCGATGTCAGTCACATAGCCACGCTTGATGCCCTGGCTGGCGCGATGGCCCGATCCCAGCACGACCATGTCGCCCATCTCGTTGATCCCGGCAACAATCGCGGAGATGCGGAACGAACCGATGTTGACCGCGCCGAACACGCGGGTGATGCGGGGTGCCGCCATTATCCGATGCTCCCCTGCCGCCCATTCATGTCCTGCCCCCTCATTGCGCGCCCGCCTGCGCTGTATGCGGCACGGCACCGGCCTTTAGCGCCAGTTCCTTGCCATCCTCGTCCGGGATGCGCATATAGATGCGGTCCTTCGCGCGCATATCGAACGCAGTGACTTTGCCGCCCAGCAGGCGGTTGGTGCCGTCGAGCCGCGCGAACGTGATCAGCGCGCTGGCCGATTCCTGATCGCCTTCGGGCAGAGCCAGAACCTGCCCGGTATGAAACGTGAGGTTCCACCGCCGGTTTCCGATCCACTCCGCCTCGGCCACGCGCGGCTTCAATGCGGGTGCTGCCTCCAGCAGACGCGAAAGCTGCACGACCTGCTGCCCCGCGCCGGGTCCGGACACGATCAGCTTGCCTTGCGCATTCTTGCGGCTGATCACTTCCAGTTCGTGCCCTGTATCGTCGATCAGCACGAAGCGGTCCGCCTTGCGCAGCACCGCATGCGGTGCGCGCTCGACAATGTCGATCACCAGCGTATCGGGAAGCTGGCGAGATACACGGGCATCCTTCACCCACGACAGGCCCAGCAGTTCCTGACGGAGCTTTTCAAGATCGACCAGCGGCATCGCCCGGTTCCGCTCGTCCAGCGCCTTTTCGTAAACCCGTTGCTGGTTGAGATTCTTCACCCCGCGCACTTCCACCCGCTTCACCTCGAAGCCGGATTCGGCGGCAATCTGCGCAAGCTGGTAACTGGCCATCGCGGGCAGTCCGGCCATAGATGCGACAACCCACGCCAGCACCGCCGCACCGCCCAGGATAGCGAAGAGGAAAATGCGGTGAAGCTGCTCTTCGGAAAAGGGCAGCCAGCCCATCACCATGTCGAGCGCGGAACCTGTCTGCGCCCGGGCCGATCGGACCCTGGCCTTGGTGCCCTGCGAAGCGGCCGCCTTGCGCGCGGTCGTCGCCTTGCGCCGGATCGTGGTGCTCATTTGGCCCCCTTCCGCTTCTCCGCATCTTCCAGAGCCTCGGCAATGATCTCTTCGACCAGATCGGAATAATCCATGCCGCAGGCGCGCGCCTGTTCGGGCACGAGGCTGAGCGGGGTCATGCCGGGCTGGGTGTTGGTTTCCAGCAGGAACAGCCCTTCCACGCCCTGCGTATCATCCCAGCGGAAATCCGAACGGCTGGTGCCCTTACACCCCAGCAACTGGTGCGCCCGCAGCGCCAGATCCTTGCAGGCCTGCGTAATTTCGTCCGGAATTTCGGCCGGACAGACGTGTTCGGTCATGCCGTCGGTGTACTTGGCATCGAAATCATAGAAGCCGGACTTCGGGCGCAGTTCGGTGACAAGTAGCGCACGGCCGCCAATCACTGCCGTGGTGAGTTCGCGCCCGCGAATATAGGGCTCGGCCAGCAGTTCCTCGAATTCCTGCCACGGCCCTGCCGCATCGCGGGCAATGGGATTGCCGTAATTGCCTTCATGGGTAACGATCGCAACGCCGACCGAAGAGCCTTCGTTCACCGGCTTGAGTACATAGGGGCGCGGCATCGGATCGCGCTCATGGATATCGGCAGACCTGACTACACGCCCGCCCGGCATCGGAATGCCATGCGGCACCAGCGTCTGCTTGGTCAGTTCCTTGTCGATGGCGATCACCGAGGCGGCCAGCCCGGAATGCGTGTAGGTGAGGCCCATCAGGTCCATCATCCCCTGCACCGTACCATCCTCGCCCGGCGCGCCGTGGAGGGCATTGAACACGACATCCGGCTTCACCTCGGCCAGCCGGATTGCGACATCGCGGTCCATGTCGATGCGCGTGACCTTGTGCCCCTTGCTCTCCAGAGCCTTGGCGACGCCTTCTCCGCTCATCAGCGAAACCGGCCGTTCATTCGACCAGCCGCCCATCAGGACCGCGACATGGAGCTTGGGAAGTGTCACGTGTTACCTACTCTCTGAATTTCCCACTCAAGCTCAACGCCCGAGCTTTCCTTCACCCGCCGGCGCACCTCCTCGCCCAGCGCTTCGATGTCCGTGCTGGTCGCCTCGCCGGTGTTGATGAGGAAATTGGTGTGCTTTTCCGAAACCTGTGCGCCGCCCATCTGCAGGCCCCGGCATCCGGCCTTGTCCACCAGATCCCAGGCCTTGTGGCCATCCGGATTCTTGAAAGTCGAACCGCCGGTCTTGCTGCGCAGCGGCTGCGAGGCTTCGCGGCTGGCGGAAATGCGCTCCATTTCGGCCTGAATGACCTCGGGTTCGCCAGGGCGGCCCTTGAAGCGGGCGACCACGACGATGGCGCCTTCGGGCAGTTCGGAATGGCGATAAGTGTAATTGAGGTCGGCGTTCCGCAGCGTAGCCAACGAACCGTCGCGCAACACCACGTCGCAATCGACGAGAATGTCCTTCACTTCGCCACCATAAGCGCCGCCGTTCATGCGCACGAAGCCACCGACCGTGCCGGGGATCGAACGCAGGAACTCCAAACCCGCGATGCCGTTGTCCCGCGCGGTCGAGGACACCAGAATGCCAGAGGCGCCGCCGCCGCATTCCAGCGTGAGATCGGCCACTTTCGCCACTTTGGCAAAGGCCTTGCCCAGACGCACGACCACGCCCGGCACCCCGCCGTCACGCACGATCATGTTGGAGCCGAGCCCCAGCACCATGACCGGAACGGCAGGATCGAGATCGCGCAGGAACTGCTGCAGATCGGCAAGGTCCTTGGGCTCGAACAGCCACTCCGCCGCGCCGCCTGACTTGAACCAGACGAGCGGCGCCAGCGGGGCGTTCGGGGTGAGCTTCCCTCTGACGCCGTTCGTGTCAAGCAAAGTCGAGACACCTGATCCTGACACGTCTCGACTTCGTTCTACACGAGTGGAGACGGGGGCAGCCGGCGTTTTCTGGCTCACACCGCCCTCCGCGCCTGAATCGCATCGGCCAGCCCGGCGGCCCACTTGGTGATGTCGCCCGCGCCCAGGCACACGACCATGTCGCCCGGCTGTACGGTCTGCGCCAACACATCGGCCAGCGCCTCCGGCCCGGCGATGACCTGCGCCGAACGATGCCCGCGCGCTTTCATACCATTGACCATGGCGTCGGACGTCACGCCCTCGATCGGCTGTTCACCGGCGGCATAAACCGGCGCCGCAAAGACCATGTCGGCATCGTTGAAGGCGCTTTCGAAGTCTTCCATGTAATCGCGCAGGCGAGTGAATCGGTGCGGCTGGACCACAGCGATGACACGGCCTTTCACGCCCTCGCGCGCGGCGGCGAGGACGGCGCGGATTTCCACCGGGTGATGACCGTAATCGTCGATGATCGTCGTGCCATCCACTTCGCCGACCTTTGTAAAGCGGCGCTTGACCCCGCCGAACTTGGCAAAGCCGGTCTGGATCACTTCATCCGCGCAGCCCATCTCGACCGCGACGCCCACGGCGGCAAGCGCGTTCTGCACGTTGTGGCGGCCGGGCATCGGCAGTTCGATGCCCTCGATCCGGCGGAGCGAACCGTCACGCTGGCGCAGCGCCACATCGAAACGGTTGCCGCCGGAATAAGGCGTCACATTATCGCCGCGAATATCCGCCTGGGCGGAAAAGCCATAGGTCACTACCCGGCGGTCTCGCACCTTGGGGATAATCGCCTGCACTTCGGGGTGATCGATGCACAGCATCGCCGCGCCATAGAACGGCACATTCTCGATAAACTCGACGAAGGCTTCCTTCACCCGGTCAAACGAACCGTAGTGATCAAGATGCTCGGGATCGATGTTGGTGACGACCGCCAGAGTGCCATCCAGACGCAGGAAAGACCCATCGCTCTCGTCGGCCTCCACCACCATCCAGTCGCTCTCGCCCAGACGCGCGTTGGAGCCATAGGCATTGATGATTCCGCCGTTGATCACGGTGGGATCGATCCCGCCCGCATCGAGCAGCGCCGCGACCATCGAGGTGGTGGTCGTCTTGCCGTGGGTGCCGGCCACCGCAACGGTGTTTTTCAGCCGCATCAGCTCGGCAAGCATCTCGGCGCGGCGCACCACCGGGATGCGGTGCTCCAGCGCATAGACCACTTCCGGATTATCCCGCTTGACCGCTGTGGAAGTGACGACGACAGCGGCGCCGTTCACATTCCCGGCCGCATGGCCGATCATGACCTTGATACCCCGCCCGCGCAGCCCCTCGACCACATAGCCCTCGGCGATATCAGAGCCCTGCACCGAGTAACCAAGGTTGTGCATCACTTCGGCAATGCCGGACATGCCGATGCCGCCGATGCCCACGAAGTGGATCGTCCCGATATCGGTGCCGACACCCTTCACTGCACCGGCTCCATCGCAAGCGCTTCACTGCCGGCGGCAGGCACAGTCTTTTCCAAACGGATCACGTCCATAATCGGCGGAGCCCCGAAACCTTCGACCAGATCCGCCAGATCGCTCGCCGCATCGGGATAGCCGCAATTCCAAGCGGCGTGGGCCGCATTGCCCAGAGTCTGCGGATTCTTGGCAATGGCCTGTATCTGCAGGCACAGGTCCTTGGACATCTTCTGAAGGATATTCGCCTGCTCCTTCAGCAGGGCGTTGCGCTTTTCCCCCCGATACGAATCCGGGTTTTCGGTCGTGACGGCGGGCTGGCGGATAACCCGCGCACCACCTGCCGCGACGATCTCGCGCGTGTTGGCCGACTGGTGATCGTCCATTGCATAAGGCAGCGGGATCAGGATCGCCGGGCGGCCGACCGCCGTCAACTCGGCAATCGTCGAGGCTCCGGAGCGACCGATGAACAAATGCGCCCCGGCCAGGCGCTCGGCCATGTCCTCAAAATATGTGGCCAGTTCTGCAGGAATGCCGTGCACGGCATAGCGCTGGCGCACGACCTCGATATCCTCGGCACGGCATTGCTGGATCACCTGCAGGCGCGAGCGCAGCGTGGGCGGCAGCATTGCAAGCCCGTCCGGCACCACTTGCGAAAGGACCCGGGCGCCCTGGCTCCCCCCCGTCACGAGAATGCGGAAGAGGCTGTCCTCGGTGAACTCGGGGAAAGGCTGATCACGCAAACCCAGCACTTCGCTGCGCACGGGATTGCCGACCAGCGTGATCTTGCCATCATATTTCGGGTCCAGCCGGTCCACCTGCTGACACGACGTGGCAATGGCATCGACTTTGCCCGCGAAATAGCGATTCACCCGCCCCAGTACCGCGTTCTGCTCGTGCAGGACGATCGGCAGGCCGGCGGAACGCGCCGCCAGCATGGTCGGCATGGCCGGATAGCCGCCGAAACCGACCACCGCGGTGGGTTCGAAGCTTTCGAACAGCCGCAGCGCCATCGACCGGCCCTGCCAGATCCCGCGCGCGCCCCTGAGCCAGCCCAGGGGATTTTTCCCAGCGATGCGGCCCGGCGGCAACACGTGCGAGGTCAGGTAATCCGGCTTGCCCGGGATCGCCGCGCCGCGCTCGTCAGTGATGAGCGCGACATGGTGACCGCGCCGGTGCAGCTCTGCCGCCAGCACGAAAGCAGGGATAAGGTGTCCGCCGGTCCCGCCCGCAGCGAGCACATAGTGGCGAGAGACCGAACTCATTGCGTATCTCCAATGGCGCGCAGCGAAAACTTCTCGCGCTGGATGAACGGATTGCGGCGCGTGATCGCCAGCAACAGCCCTATACTCAACCCCATCGCAATCGTGGATGAACCGCCATAGCTGATCAGCGGCAGCGTCATGCCCTTGGACGGGAAAAGTTGCAGGTTGACGAGAATGTTGATGAAAGCCTGCCCGCCGAACTGCGCGGCAAACCCCGAAGCGGCAAGCACCGTGAACAGGTCTTCCTCGTCCACCAGCCGCATGATCACCCGAAACAGGATCACCAGATAGAGCACGACGATGATCATGCAGGCAATCAGTCCGAACTCTTCACCGATGACCGAGAAGATATAGTCGGTATGCGCTTCGGGCAGCGCCATCTTGCGGGTCCCCATCCAGAAACCGAGACCGGTCCAGCCGCCGTTGAGCAGCGTGCGCTGCGCAAGATCCACCTGATCGAAAGCGGTGCCCCCGAACAGGAAGTTGTCGATACGGTTGCGGCCGTTGTCATACGTGAAATACATCAGGACAAGGCCGACAAGCCCCACACCGAAGAAGGCACCGAGGCGCCTGACGTCGATCCCGGAAAGCAGGAGCAACACCAGGAATGTCCCCGAAAACAGCATGGTCGATCCGAAGTCCGGCTGCAGCATGAGCAAGGCAGCCAGAAAGGTCATCAACACAAAGCATATCGCGATCACCGGAATCTGCGGATCACGCGCACGCCAGGAGAGTATCCATGCCAGCAGAACCGGATAGCCGCATTTCAGGAATTCGGAGGGTTGCAGCGAAAAACCGAAACGCAGCCAGCGCTTCGCACCGTTGACTTCCGATCCGATGACCGGAACCAGCATCAGCGCGACAAGCATGCCCCCCGCGATCAGGATACCGATACGCCGCGCGCTGTCCTTGGACAGACTCGACGCCCAGAACAGGGCCCCCAGCCCCAGCACCTGCCAGCGCATATGAAGATAAAAGAAGTAAAGCGCCGGAAGCTTTTCGTCCGCGGTGGACAGGCGGCGCGCGCTCGCCGGAGATCCCGCCGCCACCGCCACCGCGCCGATCGCCATCAACACGAGTACGAGGAACAGTGTCGTGCGGTCGATCTCCTGCCACCACACGGCGAGCCGACCACGCCGGTTGCGATTATAGCGGCCCGCAGCGGAACCGGGCACGGAAACCGTGGTTGCCATCAATCCGTCCCTTCGTCCGCGTCGTCAGACGCCAGAAGCGCCTCGACGATCTGGCGGAACGCGTTGCCGCGCGCCTCGAAATCGCGAAACTGATCGAAGCTGGCGCAGGCCGGGGAAAGCATGACGATATCGCCCGGCTGAGCTTCCGTCATGGCCCGCCGGATCGCCTCCGCCATCATTTCGGACCGATGAACCCTGGTATAGGGCGCCAGCAGTTCGGCAAAGCGCGGCCCGGCATCGCCGATCGTGTAGGCCGCCGCAATATTGCCGAAATAGGGCGCACACTCGTCGAGATCGTCACCCTTGGGCAGACCACCGAGTATCCAGTGGATGCGCGGTTGCGCCCCGCTACCGCGATCGATCGGCGGAAACGCGGCAATGGCAGGCGCGGCAGAGGCCGGATTGGTTGCCTTGGAATCGTTGATGTAGATGACGCCGTCCGCTTCGGCCACGCGCTCCATACGGTGCGGCAGCCCCCGGAAATTGCGCAGCGCCTTCTTCCACTGCGCCTTGGCGATCCCTAGCGCCTCGACAATGGCAATCGCAACCGCCGCGTTCTGCAGGTTGTGCGGGCCCTGCAGCGAAGGCCAGTCCTTCTGCAGTTTGCTCAGATCGTCACCTTCGGCCATGCGGACATGGCCGGGCGCACGGCGCGAGGCCTCGACGCGGGCAATAGCGCGGGTTTCCCGGTCGCTCGTGCCGAACACCGCCTGATGGTCCTTGCCCTGCATCCCGAACAGCCGCGCCTTGGAGGCTGCGTAGCCTTCGAACCCTTCGTAGCGGTCAAGGTGGTCCGGCGTGATGTTGAGCAGCGCGGCTACGTCACAATCGAGGCTGTAGGTCAGATCAAGCTGGTAGCTCGACAGTTCGAGCACATAGACCCCCCCTTCCGGCAGCGGATCGGCGCTGAGGACCGGCACGCCGATATTGCCGCCCACGCGTGCGGGCACGCCTGACACCGTAAGGATGTGATGAACCAGCGAGGTCGTGGTCGACTTGCCGTTGGTGCCGGTGATCCCGACCACGCGATGCCCGGGCAGACCCGGGCGCGCGAGCGCGAAGAGTTCGATGTCACCGATCACCGGTACGCCGGCCCGCCGCCCGGCTTCTGCAATCGGATGGCGGTTCAGCGGAACGCCCGGCGAAACGACAATGCCGTCATATCCGGCAAGATCGGCCGTGACCGGATCGCCCAGTTCGACCTTGCCGCTATCGATCCATTCACACAGGCCCTGACGCGGCTCGTCGCGGCTGTCCCAGGCCATCACGTGCGCCCCGCTTGCCACGAGCGTAGAGACCACGGCCTGACCCGACCGGGCCAGGCCAAGGACCGCGTAACGCTTTCCGGCAAAGGCGGGAGAGACGATCACGCGCGCGGCCTCCTATCGCAGCTTGAGCGTCGAAAGGCCGATCACTGCCAGAACGATCGAGATGATCCAGAAACGGATGACGACGGTGGATTCCTTCCAGCCCTTCTGTTCGAAGTGATGATGGATCGGCGCCATGCGGAACACGCGGCGGCCGGTGCGCTTGAACCAGAACACCTGGATCATCACCGAAACCGCCTCCAGCACGAACAGGCCGCCGACAATGGCCAGCACGATCTCATGATGCGCGGACACGGCAATGGCGCCCAGCGCCCCGCCGAGAGCCAGCGAGCCGGTATCGCCCATGAACACGGCGGCAGGCGGCGCATTGAACCATAGAAAGGCCAGCCCGGCCCCCATAATCCCGGCACAGAAGATGGCCAATTCGCCCGCGCGCGGCACGTGCGGAATGCCCAGATAAGTCGCATAGTCGACGCGCCCGGCGAGATAGCAGATGATCGCGAACGTACCCGCCGCGATAATCACCGGCATCGTCGCCAGTCCGTCGAGCCCGTCGGTCAGGTTCACGGCATTACCCGCGCCCACAATCACGAAGGCGGCGAAGACGTAATAGAAAGGCCCCAGAGGAATGTAGCGGCCCGACAGGAAAGGCACATAGAGGTTGGTGTTAAGCTGGCTTACGATCATCCATGCGGCAATGCCCGCCACCACGAATTCCAGCACCAGACGGATCTTGCTCGAAAGCCCCTTGTGGCTGCTCTTGGAAACTTTGTCATAGTCATCCATGAAACCGATCGCGCCGAACCCGATAGTCACCGCAACGCAGGCCCAGACAAAGGGATTGCCCATGTCCATGAACAGCAGCATCGAGAGGACCAGCGCAGTCAGGATCATCAGTCCGCCCATTGTCGGCGTGCCGCGCTTGGCGAGGTGGGACTGCGGCCCGTCCTCGCGGATCGGCTGTCCCTTGCCCTGCCGCACCCGCAGCATACTGATGAACTGGGGGCCAATCAGCAGGCCGATGAACAGGGCCGTCATCAACGCCGCGCCGGAGCGGAACGACTGGTAGCGAAGGAGGTTCAGCAGCCCCTCGAAATGAAACCACTCGGCTATGAGATACAGCATCTTGCGGGGGCGACCCCTACCCTTCCTGCTTGCTAAGCTCCGTTACAAGGGAAGCCAGCCCTACCGAATTCGAACCCTTGACCAGAATGGCATCATCCCGCTCAAGTCCGAATGCGCGTAACGCATCGACAGCTTCCCCCACATTCGCGCAATGCGCGAAGGGCACCGGTTTGCCAAGCTCGGCATGGCCCGGTTTCCCCAGTTCCTCGGCCAATGCCAGCATCTCGTCGCCGACCAGCACCGCGTAGTCGATACGCGCCTCCCGGACCGGACCGGCGAGCGCGGCGTGATAGCCAGGACCATGGTTGCCCAGTTCCTTCATCGCGCCCAGCACGGCAATGCGCCGCCGCGCCGGCGTACGGCCGATCTGGGCCAGCGTCGCGCGCATCGAAGCGGGATTGGCATTGTAGCTTTCGTCAATCAGCAAGGCCTTGCGCAAACCCTGCTCGTCCGGTTCGCCGCCCGGCACGTCGATCTCGATACGCGCGCCGCGTCCGGGCAGACCGCCCATTTCCGCCAGCGCGACACCGGCAGCGCCCAGATCGCCCTTCACCGCGCGTACGGCCGCCATCACTGCCAGCGAATTGATGACGTGATGTTCGCCCGGGCTTGCAATCGTATAACAGACGCGACGGTCCCCCATGTCCACCGTCACCAGCGAACCGCCGCCGATGGCGGAAACGGTATCGAGCAGACGCACGTCCGCATCCTTCGCCTTCCCGAATGAGACGACATGCGCGCCGCACCGTAGCGCCGCCTTGCGCAGCCGCTCGAAATGCGGACTGTCGGCGGGGATGACGGCAGTGCCCCCACGCTCCAGCCCCTGGAATATCTCCGCCTTGGCATCGGCAATGGCCTCTTCCGAGCCCAGCATCTCTATGTGCGCCGGGGCAATCGTAGTGATCACCGCGACATGCGGGCGCACCTGCCGGGTCAGCGCCGCAATCTCTCCGGCATGGTTCATACCCATTTCGAACACCGCGAAGCGCGCGCGGCTGGGCGTGCGGGCCAGACTGAGCGGCACGCCGACATGATTGTTGTAGCTTTTCACCGAACGGTGCGCATCACCCCGGCTGGCGCGGTCTCCGACCCGGTCACGCCGATTACCGGCCCGCGCGTGCGGGCGCGGGCCGCAGTCCCCAAACGCACCAGCGCTTCCATGGTGTCGCTGACGAGGATGTGCGGGCCGTCGACGGGACGATCCACCACAACGGCGGCCGCCCCCTTGGCGAAAGCCATTTCGACGAAGCGATGCCCGTCCATGCTCTCCCCCTTGAGCGCAAAGAACAGGTCGCCCGGCTGCACGTCGCGACTGTCGATCTCCACGCCCGAGACCGTGAAGTCAGCATTGGCCGTGCCTTTCACGGCACGGGCGATGGAAATCGCATCCCACAGGACATGCGGATTTTCCTCGGCCGTATCCACGGGCCAGTCGAGAATGCGGGCAACTGCGCTCATCGTCACTTCCCTCCCATCGTGCCAGCCATTTCCCTGGCCACGGTAACGTCGTCGAATGGCAGCACACGCATGGTGTCGCCGCTGCCGATGATCTGCCCCTGTTCGTGCCCCTTGCCAGCGATGAGGACCACGTCCCCTGCTCCGGCCTCGGCGATGGCGGCGCCGATAGCTGCGCGCCGATCCCCGATTTCCCTTGCCCCTTCAGCCATGCCCGCCAGCACCATGGCGCGGATCTCCGCCGGATTCTCGCCGCGCGGATTGTCGTCGGTGACAATGGCCACGTCCGCGCTTTCGCTGACGATGCGCCCCATTTCCGGGCGCTTGCCCTGATCGCGGTCCCCGCCCGCACCGAACACGGCGATGAGCCGCCCCGTCACATGCGGACGCAGCGCCGCGATCGCCGCCGCCAGTGCGTCGGGCGTGTGCGCATAGTCGACATAGACAGGTGCGCCCGCCGGAGAGATCGCCGCCCGCTCGATGCGTCCGCGCACCGTGACAAGGCGCTTCACGGCATCGAATGTGACATCCGCATCGCCCCCGGTCGCCAGCACCAGCCCTGCCGCGACCAGCGCATTGGCCGCCTGGTAGGCCCCGATCAGCGGCAGGTCGATCGCCCGCGCCTGGCCTTCGTATTCAATCTCCAGCTTTTGGCCGAGAGCCATCGGCGTGCGGCTGAGGAGGCGGATATCCTCACCCTTCATGCCCACGGTGAAGAGATTGAGTCCGCGCGCCCGGGCATGGGCCATGGCCTTGTCCGACCAGGCATCGTCCGCCCAGATCACGGCCGTTCCGCCATCCATCACGACTTCATCGAACAGGCGCATCTTGGCCGCGAAGTAATCGTCCATCGTCGCGTGATAATCGAGGTGATCGCGGCTCAGGTTGGTGAAGGCCCCGGCGCTGACGCGCGGCCCCTCGATACGGAACTGCGAAAGACCGTGGCTGGATGCCTCATAGGCGACATGCGTCACGCCTTCGCGGGCAAGCCCGGTCAGGTTGGCCAGGAATGTCACGATGTCAGGCGTGGTCAGCCCGGTCGAAACGCTCTCGCCGCTGGTTGTCACCCCCAGTGTACCGATCGAGGCCGCGCGCTGCCCGGCCATGTGCCAGAGATGGCGGGTCAGTTCGACCGTGGAGGTCTTGCCGTTGGTGCCCGTTACCGCCACCAGCGTTTCCGGCACCGGCGAGAAGAACGGCGCAGCCAACCGCGCGAACAGGCGGCGCGGCTCGACATCGGCGAAATGCACAGCGCCTTCCACTTTCGCTTCCGGCGCGGCGACCACGGCCACGGCGCCAGCCTCGACAGCGGCGGAAATGAAATCCTCACCATTGAACTTCGCACCACGAAAGGCGCCGAACACCGTGCCGGGCGCCACCTTGCGATGATCGATGGCGAACCCGGTTACGTTCGCATCCGCCCCGTCAAGGACGATTCCGGCAGCCGCGCAAAGAACGGAAAGTTTCATTCGCCGCTGTCTCCTTGCGCAATCAGGGGCCTGAGGTCGGAAATGTCGATATCGCGCGTCTCGTCCGGCATGATGCCAAGCAAGGGCCCGATGCGCGGCACCAGCCGCCCCACGGCGGGGGCAGCGTTCCAGGCCGCGGTGCGCTGGTACGATGTCGCGGCCGTACCTTGCGGCTCATCCATCATCGCGACAACAACGTAGCGCGGCTTATCCATAGGAAATGCAGCGGCGAACGTCGTGATCAGCGCATGCTTGCGATAGCCGCCGACACCCGGCTTTTCCGCTGAACCGGTCTTGCCACCGATCCGGAATCCCGGTGCCTCCGCCTTGCGGCCCGTGCCGTATTCCACGATCATCCGCAGAAGCTGGCGCAGCCGCGCGCTCGTCGCTGCGGAGAAGACGCGGCGACCGGCCGGCACCTCGGACGGATCCAGCTTTTCGAGCGTCGCGGGACGCCAGATCCCGCCATTGACAAGCGCCGCGTAGGCCGAAGCGAGATGCAGCGGAGTAACGGCAAGGCCGTGGCCGAACGAAACCGTCATCGTGCGCAGTTCGCGCCACTTGCCCGAAGGCCAGATCGGAAAGCCGCGCGCGGGCAGTTCGATCTTGGGCCGCTCGTTCATGTCGAGCGATTCCATCGTCTTCTTCAGGCGCTCCCCGCCCAGTTCCGCACCGATCTGCGCGGCCACGATGTTCGAGGAGTGGATGAGCATCTCGGGCACGTTCAGCGTCGGGCCCAGATCCTCGTCGTCATGGATCGTAAAGCGCCCCACATGAAGCGGTGTCGCCGGCCAGCGGCGGCTGAGATCGGTGATCGTTCCGGCATCCAGCGCGGCGGCAACCGTGATCGGCTTGAACGTGGATCCCAGTTCGTAAACCTGGTTGGTCACGCGGTTGAAGCCGTGCGGAACCTCGCCTTCCTTCGCCTGGGCTTTCGTAACCATCATGTCGCTGGGCTTGACGTGGTTGGGATCGAACGCAGGCAGCGAGGCGAGCGCCAGCACTTCCCCGGTGTCTACATCGAGCACCACGCCGCCCGCACCCTTGGCCCGGCTGAGCGCCATGGCCTTGCCCAGTTCGTCCTCCAGCGCGCTCTGCACTCGACAATCGATCGAGAGTACGGCGGGATGTGTTCGCCCCTCAGCGCTTGTGAGCTGTTTTTCGTAGACCTGCTCCATGCCGATATGGCCCTTGCCGTCGCGGTCGACGTAGCCCAGCACATGCGCCGCCATCGAGCCTTGCGGGTAGAAGCGCGTCTCTTCCAGCGGGTATTCCAGCGCCGGTTCGCCCAGGGCATGGACCCGATTGGCTTCTTCCGGGAGAATCGACTTGCGGATATACCCCGGCTTGCCCGAAGCCAGCTTCGCAATCACTTCGCGGCGGTTCAGATCGGGAAAGATGCGAAGAAGGCTGTCGGCCACTTCCTCCGGCGTATGGATCAGCGGCGGCCCTTCGGTCATCGCCTTGGGATTGAACCACAGCGAATAGACGCGAAAATCGCGCGCCAGAACGACACCGTTGCGATCGACGATCTCCCCGCGCGAAGGGATCAGCGCATCACCCAGATCTCCCCGGTGCGTAGTTGCCCCGGTCGCGCCCAGATAACCGATACGGCCCAGCGCACAGGCCCCGACCAGCACGAAAACACCCAGAACCCAGAGCGAGCGCAGCTTGGCAACCAGCAAAGAGCGCTGGCGCACGTTCAACATCTTGCGCGGCCCGGACATAACCGAAGCGGAGCCGACCGCGCCCGCAGCAGAGGCAGGCGCCGCCGCCCTGGCAGCCGGGACGACCCCGAAAGAAAGGGCGGCGCTGGCCACTACTGCCCCGCTTCCGCCACTTCGATACGCGCCAGCCGCTTGCCGAGTGCGGCGGCATCGCTCGCCAGTTCGGCGCGTTCGGAATCGTTCTCCTTCGCCGGGGACGCCGCGGGCTTCGACAATGCGGCCGCCGTCGCATCCGCCACCGGAGAGACCATGGCGAGCAGCGACGATCCGCTGTCGCGCGAGGCAGGCACTTTGGCATTGGCATAGCGGATCGGCTGCGGCGCGCCCGGGCCCGGCGCCTTGCCCAGCGCCGCCAGTTGCCGTTCACCCTCAATATACTGTCCGGCACTCGGCGCTTTGTAGCCGAATTCCAGATCGTTGAGCTGCTTGAGCGCCTGCTGGTTCGAGCGGGTCTGGAACTCGGTCTGCAGGAAATCGATGTCCCGCTGCATCCAGACAATCTTCTTCTCGGTATCGTAGACCTGGCTCTTCACCGCGTTGACCCGCAGCGTCAGCGCAATCGTCAACGCGCCGCAGACCAGCAGCACCGAAGCCCACCCGATCGAACGGATACGGTCACTGGTGAGGTTCATGCGGCACTCCTGTGGAAATCTCGGGCGGGGGCATCGGTGCGCACGGCGCTGCGCAAGGTGGCGGAACGCGAACGCGGGTTCGCGGCGAGTTCGGCCTGGCCCGGGCGCACGGCCTTGGCGACGGCGGAAAAGACGGGGGCGTTCTCCGGCGCGACTTGCGGCAAATGGCGCGAGGTGGCCTTGCTTGCGGCACTGGCTTCCCGGAGGAAATGCTTCACCTTGCGGTCTTCCAGGCTGTGGAACGTCACGACGGCCAGCCGCCCGTCGGGGCGCAGCAGCGCCTCGGCCCCTGCCAGCCCGGCGTCGAGTTCGTCGAGTTCGCCGTTCACATGGATACGGATCGCCTGAAAGCTTCGCGTCGCCGGGTCCTTGGGCGCGCCGGGGCGGTAGCCAAGCGCCTTGCGCACTACGCGGGCCAGTTCGCCGGTCGTCCCGATCGGGCGCGCCGCGACGATGGCACGGGCCACGCGGCGCGACTGGCGCTCTTCCCCGTAGAGATAGAGCACGTCGGCAATCTCCGCCTCATCCGCCTCGTTGACGAAGTCGGCGGCGGACATCCCGTCCTGGCTCATACGCATGTCGAGCGGGCCGTCGGACGCGAAAGCGAAACCACGCCCGGCCTGATCCAGCTGCATCGAGGAAACGCCGATATCCATGACAACGCCATCAACCGCATCGATCCCGGCCTCGGCCATGCCCTCCACCATTTCCGAAAAACGGCGCGGATGGAGAACCAGGCGGGGCGGGTCGGCTTCCAGCTCAGGCCATTTCGCAGGCTCGGCACGGATCGCGGCGATCGCGTCAGGATCGCGATCGAAGGCGTGCACAATCGCCCCCGCATCGAGCAGGCGGCGGGTGTAACCGCCCGCCCCCAGCGTCGCATCGATAACGAGATCGCCCGGCTGCAGGGCCAGCGCGGCAACGACCTCATCGAGGAGGACGGGGACATGAGGAACATGGTGTGTCATGGCCTGGGGGGCGCTCATTTCTTCTTCGCCTTGGCCAGTTCCGCCTCGGCCGCCGAGCGGCAGATCTCGATCGCACCTTCCAGCTCGGGATCGTCGGCCATTTTGTAGAGCTCTTCGGGGTTCCAGATCGTGATGAACTGACCGACACCCTGGAAGTAGAGCTGGTCGCCGACATTGGCGAGGCGAGCGAGGCCTTCGGGCAGCACGAAGCGACCGGAACCATCGAACGGCACCTGCTGAAACGTGTAAAGCGCCATGGCCTTCTTGACGCGGTTGTACGAACGCCCCGCAGCATCCGCGCGGGCCTGTTCGCGGTCGAGTTCGCTTTCGAATTCAGCGACGCGGGAAAGGCCGAAACCGACGAGACATTTCCATTCGGGAAACTTGGCAAGGCACAGCACGTCCTTGCCGCTCGATTCGCGCACGGTGGAGCGAAGGGCGC
>JARROF010000075.1:0-20419 GCA_037384205.1 Novosphingobium sp.
GCCCCCCGCCTGCGCGGGAATTGACGAGGAAAGAAAGTTCTTGTCGAAAGTCATACTGTGCAGGGGACGAGCGGCGGAGAAAAGATCATGGTGAACTCAGAAAAGGCAAAGCCCACCCGCTTGTATTGGGGAATCGCGGTGTTCTCGCTGATCTGGAATGCTTTCGGGTGTCTGGACTTCACGATGACGGTGGTGCGCTATCCCGCTTACATGGCAGCTTTTCCGCCCGAGGCCGTCAACTGGCTCGATTCCGCGCCGACATGGACGCTGGTGCCCTGGGCCATCGGGGTGTGGGGCGCCCTGGCGGGATCGGTGCTGCTGTTGTTGCGCTCGCGCAGCGCGGTGCCGGCCTTTGCGCTTTCTCTGGCGGGACTGGCCGTTAGCCTGGTCTGGCAGGCGGCGTCAGGCAGGCCGGCGAGCATGACCGGGCCTGCGGACATGGTCATGACCGTGGCGATCTGGATCGTGGCTTTGGCACTGCTCGGGTACGCGCTGCGGATGCGTGCGCGGGGCGTGCTGTGCTAACGCCGCGTTTTCTGGCGGATCAGGCGGATATAGGTATCGGCTACGGCCTGATTGATCTTGTCCCAGCTGAATTCGCTGGCGCGGGCCTCACCTGCGCGGCCGTGGGCGGTGCGCAGGGCCGGGTCTTCGATATAGGCCCTGAGCGCTTCGGCGAACTGATGGATCGCGCCGGGCGGGATCAGGCGGCCTGAATTGCGGTCGTCGACAAGGCTCTGGCTGCCGGTCGCGGCGGCGGCAACCACCGGCAGGCCGCAGGCCATGACTTCCAGTGTGACATTGCCGAATGTCTCGGTGACCGAAGGGTTGAACAGCACGTCCATGGAGGCGACGGCTCTGCCCAGGTCGGACCCTTGCAGGAAGCCCACGAAAGCCGGAGGAAGCCGACGGCAACTTCGTCATCACCGATGCCGAGCGAGCGACGCCATGCCATGTCGCGCCGGCCGGAATGGAAGATCTTGCGGTCCACACCGCGCGACCAGATCGAAATATCGTAATTCATACGCTGGTCGCGCAGTACTTGCGCCATGCTCTCCGACGGGGCGACCAGCGCGTCGCAGCGGCGGTAGAAGCGGCGTAGAAGTGCCTCCATGACCGGCTCGCCCCAGGCCATGTTGTAATAGCGCATGTAGGTTTCGAACCGGGTATGGACCGAGGCCAGCACCGGCAGCCCGTGCCTGCGGGCCCAGGTCACGGCCTGGTGACCGACCGGATCGGGCGAGGAAACATGGACGACGTTGGCGGCAAAGGCTTCCAGATTGCGCAGCGCCTTGCCGACGACACGCAAGGGGACGCGGTATTCGGCCCGGCCCGGGATCGGGAGCGAGCCGACCCCCACCAGATCGCCGGTCGCTTCGAAAGCGGGCTCCGCCACGACCGGCGCATAGATGCGAACCTGAGCCCCCTGACGCAGCAGATAGTCCACCAGCCGGTTGAGCGCCTGATTGGCGCCGTCGCGGACGTAGTTATAGTTCCCTGAAAACAGGGCTATGCGCAGGTCGGCGGTCTCCATCGCCATGGCCCATAGCCGCCCGGGCTGCACTTGGCGAGAGCGCTTGCATTCAGCGCTCCCGCCAAGCGGCCGGCCGGCCCCAAGGGGACAGGGCGTCGGCCGTGCCTGGGATCAGCGGCGGTGCCAGTGGCGGTCGTGCCGCCCGTCGCGGTATCCGTCGCGATAGGCAGGCCGGTCATAGTCACGATGACGGCGCCAGTCGCGCTCGTAATGGCGGCGAGAATAGCGCCAATCGCGTTCCCGGCTCCAGCGGTTCTGGTAATACGGTGCATAGTAGCGGCCGTAGTACCGGTCGCGGTAGTACCGGTTCGGGTAGCCGTCGTAGTAATAGTAGTACCCGGGATAGTCGCGCAGGGTCACGTAGCGGCGGGCGGGGTAGTAGTCGCTGTCGTAATAGCGGTCGTCATGGCTGTCGGCGATGGCCGCGCCGATGGCGAGACCGACGATCCCGGCGCCGATGGCAATCGCGGCGTCATCGCCCCCACCGTGGTGGCGGTAGTGATCGCGCGCCTGCGCCGGGGAAGCAACGGTCAGAACCGTGGCCGCCAGCGCCGTGCCGATGCCCAGCCGGGCCACGGCGGATTTCAGTTTCTCATACAACATGGGCGTCTCCCTTTGTTCGTGGCCAACCGGGTGACGGCGGTTTCGGCAGGCGCTGTGGAGACCCGTTTCTGGACGAGGGGGACTGAACCGATAGTGAATTTGTCGCAAGTTGTAACATGACGGGGCCCGATGGCGCAGCCCTTCGGCGTGGAAGAGGCACGCTTCGGCCGGAAACGGAACAGCGAGCCGGAATGGTGATTTTGCGTGATCCGGAGCGCAGCGTACTTCCTGCACGTGAGCACCGGAAGCACGCGAAAACGCCATTTGCAGGCCGTCAGGGCTGAATGTCGATCCGACCTAAGGGTGGGTGGGGTGTTGACCCCGGCGCGGGGCCAGCTCCTTCGACAAGCTCAGCACGAGCGGACGTTGTGCAGATCTCGGGCTGGATGTTTCTGCGGTGTCGAGAATCAGCGGGGATCGCGCCGATCGCGCCTGGGTTGAGCGGGAGAGGGGCGATTGCGCGGCGGTTGGAAGCGCGGCATCCGTGTGCCGCGTGGGGGCGGGCGCAGCGTACCCTGAAAATGCCGGAAGTGCGGCCCGGTCGAGCGAGCGTCTCCACGGCGGAAGTGCAGCGGATCGCCACGCCGGAAGGTCCGGTCGCGCGGGCTCAGACGGTAATAGAAGGTGTTGTCTGCCCAATAGCCGTCATGGATCGGCCCATAATAACCGTCGTACCAGCCATAGTAGGGATAGCTCGACCAGCCGGCGGCGACGTGATTGTCATATCCGTCATAGCAGGCCGAAAGCGAAAGGACCGATGCGGCCAGACATGTCAGAACCAAGGGGCGTTTCACAAGCATCTCCATTATGGAGCTCCCATTCCCGCATCTGCTCTTCAGCATGGATAGGGGGGAGTCGCCTTGATCGGGGTCAAGCGCGGGCGACGCCTGAGGTTTTTCGGATGCGGAAAAAAACGCCCGGCCTCAGGGGAAGGCCGGGCGTCTGAGGCCGGGAGGAGGAGAGGTGTCCGGCCGGAAGGGGGCGGTTAGTAGCCGCGGCGATATTCACCATAGCGATTATCATGGTCGCGGCGGTTGTTCCGGTCACGCCAGCCGTCGCTATCGCGCCGGTCGTGGTCACGATAGTGGCGCCGGTATTCCGCGCGGTTGTAGCGGCGGCCGTCCCTGTCCCAGTAATATCCGTCGCGGTAGTACCAGCCGCTGGTATAGGCCGGGCCGTAGGAATAGCTGCTGCGGTAATAGCGGTCCCTGTCGCGATCACGGTCATGGCCCGACGAGGCGATGATCGCGCCGAGCGCGAGGCCGATCACTCCGGCGCCGATAGCGACAGCGGCGGTGTTGTCGTGACTACGGTGATGGTCACGGGCCATCGCCGGGCTGGCGCTGACCAGCGCCGTGGCGGCAAGGGCGGTGCCGAGGGCGGCTTTCCTGATAATGCTCATGGTTCGAAACTCCTTCGCGGGGCGGCGGAGAAAGGAGCCGTTGTCCCGTGTTGAGTTCCTTCTAGAGCGGTGTGGCTGAACGGAATCGGAGCAGGCCTTGCAGTCAATGTTCATATTTCAATAAATTTTTATGAACAGGACAATTTTGGTCGACCTAGTAGCCCGTATAGCGCCCGGGACGGTGCCAGACATAGAGAATGCCGCCTGTCGCCATGACGCCGAGCAGTGACCACAGGATGTGCACGGCATCCAGCGTCACCAGCGAGAACAGCAGCACGCATCCGTCGACGAGCATCTGCGTACGGCCCGCGTTCCAGCCGCGCGTGCGGTAAAGCCAGAGCACGATGGCGCCGGAGCCCCCGGTACCCGCGCCATGGCGGGCGAGTGCGAGCGCGCCCATGCCGATCGCGCTGCCGCCGACAAGCGCTGCCACCGGCTTGCTGATCCAGGCGATGTCGATAGTGCGGGCGGCGATCGCCGTCATGGCGAACAGGCCGAACGTGACGATCAGCGTCTTGACGATGAAGTGCCAGTTCATCGCGCGCAGCGTGACCGCCAGCATCGGAACGGTCAGGGCAGTGTAGAACAGGCCGACGGGAAGGCCAGTCAGGTAGTTGAAAACAAGTGAAATTCCGGCGACGCCACCTGTTGTCAGCCCCGCCGCTTTCAGCAGCACCAGTCCCAGCGAAAGCTGGATCATGCCGACGAACAGGGCGTAGGCGTCTTCCAGCCGCGTGTGGGGCACACCGGCGGGAGGCTGTTCAGAACGACGGGGCTGGGCAGACACGGTTGGTTCCTGACGCAGTCACGGGCCGCAGGCTGCCCCTTCCTTTGCTGTCGCGCAATCCCTTGCGCCTTCGTTGGCCCCCTCTCGAAAAAGAGGGGGCGCGAAATCAGGCCGCGTCTTTCTTGCGGCCGGCGCGCTTGCGCTCGTGCGGATCGAGGTGAACCTTGCGCAGACGGATCGACTGCGGGGTCACTTCGACCATCTCGTCGTCGTCGATGTAAGCGATAGCCTGTTCCAGCGTCATGACCTTGGGCGGGGTCAGGCGGATCGCATCGTCCTTGCCCGAGGAGCGGATGTTGGTCAGCTGTTTGGCCTTCATCGGGTTCACTTCGAGGTCATCGGGCTTGGCGTTCTCGCCGATCACCATGCCTTCGTAGAGCTTTTCCTGCGGGGCCACGAACAGGATGCCGCGATCTTCCAGGTTGTTGAGCGCATAGGCATTGGCCTCGCCGGTGCCGTTCGAGATCAGCACGCCGTTGAGGCGGCCTTCGATCGCGCCCTTGTAGGGACCGTATTTCTCGAACAGGCGGTTCATGATGCCGGTGCCGCGCGTGTCCGAGAGGAACTCGCCGTGGTAGCCGATGAGGCCGCGCGAGGGCGCCGAGAAGGTGATGCGGGTCTTGCCCACGCCCGAGGGGCGCATGTCGGTGAGTTCGGCCTTGCGGCGCTGCATCTTCTCGACGACAGTGCCCGAGTGCTCGTCGTCCACGTCGATCACGACGGTTTCGTAAGGCTCGGTGCGGCCGCCGTTCTCGTCGGTCTTGAACAGCACGCGCGGGCGGCTGATGCCCAGTTCGAAGCCTTCGCGGCGCATCGTCTCGATCACCACGCCCAGCTGCAGTTCGCCGCGGCCGGCCACCTCGAAGCTGTCCTTGTCCTCGCTCTCGGTAACGCGGATGGCGACGTTGGTCTCGGCCTCACGCATCAGGCGGTCACGGATCAGGCGGCTCGTCACCTTGTCACCTTCGCGGCCCGCGAGCGGGCTGTCGTTGACGGCAAAGCGCATGGCAAGCGTCGGCGGGTCGATCGGCTGGGCCTGGATCGGCTCGGTGACCTGAGGATCGGCGATGGTGTTGGCAACGGTGGCCTTCTCGAGGCCGGCAAGCGCGATGATGTCGCCGGCGCGGGCTTCTTCCACCGGCACGCGGTCGAGCCCGCGGAAGGTCATCAGCTTGGAGGCGCGGCCGGTTTCGATCACCTTGCCGTCGCGGTCCATCGCGCGGATCGGGTCGTTGATCTTGAGCACGCCGGACTGGACGCGACCGGTGAGCACGCGGCCCATGAAGTTGTCACGGTCGAGCAGCGTCGCCAGGAACGAGAACGGCGCATCGGCATCGAGATCCGGCGCCGGAACGTGGTCGCGGATGAGCCGGAACAGCGGCTCCAGCGTGCCTTCGCGCGCGTTGATGTCATCGCTGGCATAGCCGTTGCGGCCCGAGGCGTAGAGCACGGGGAAGTCGAGCTGCTCATCGTTCGCATCGAGGCTGACGAAAAGGTCGAACACTTCGTTCAGGACTTCGTCGGCGCGGCCGTCGGGACGGTCGATCTTGTTGACGACGACGATCGGCCTGAGGCCGAGGCCCAGCGCCTTGCCGGTGACGAACTTGGTCTGCGGCATCGCGCCTTCCGAGCTGTCCACCAGCAGGACGACGCCGTCGACCATCGAGAGGATGCGCTCCACTTCCGCGCCGAAGTCGGCGTGGCCCGGGGTGTCGACGATGTTGATGCGCAGACCTTCCCACTCGATCGAGGTCGGCTTGGCCAGAATGGTGATCCCGCGTTCCTTTTCCAGATCGTTGGAGTCCATGGCGCGCTCCTCCACGCGCTGGTTGTCGCGGAAGGTTCCGGATTGGCGGAAAAGCTGGTCGACAAGCGTGGTCTTGCCGTGGTCGACGTGCGCAATGATGGCGATATTGCGCAGGGGAAGCGGGGCGGACATCGGTTGTTTTCTTTCAAACAGGAGGGTGGTGCAAAGCGCATGCTGCACCGCAAAATCCGCGCGCCCTTAACCGATCCGCGCGATTCCGGCAAGCGTCCAGGGGCGGTCCGGGATGTGGCGGGACTGTCACAGGGTTGCCATTTGTCCGCAGTTTTTGACGAAGGACGATTGCCCGGGCTTGCGGAATTTTCTAGTATTGCAAGCGATATCGGTGAGCCTGGTAGACGAATGACACAGGCAGCCGTGCAGGAAGGGATGAGGCTGATGAAGGCTTTTGCAGCATGCTTGGGCATGCGGCGCGCTGGCGCTGCTGAGGAACGCATGGGGCACCACGGACCGTTGCTGGCGGGCGCGGCCGTTGCGGCCCTGGTCTGGGGGCCGAACGCCATGGCTCAGCCTAACGGCAAGCCTGGGGACGAGGGATTTTTCGATGAAATCATCGTAACCGCCACCAAACGCGAACAGACGCTGCAGGACGTGCCGGTTGCCGTTACCGTGACGACCGGGCGGACGATCGAGGAAGCGCAGATCCGAGATCTCAAGGATCTGCAATCTGTCGTGCCTTCGCTGCGTGTGAACCAGTTGCAATCGAGCGCCAATACCAATTTCTATATCCGCGGTTTCGGCAACGGTGCCAACAATGCGGGTATCGAACCGTCTGTGGGCCTGTTCATTGACGGGGTCTATCGCTCGCGCTCGGCCTCGATGATCGCCGACTTCCCCGATGTGGAACGCATCGAGGTGCTTCGCGGGCCACAATCCACGCTGTTCGGCAAGAACGCGTCCGCAGGCGTTATCTCGATCGTTACCAAAAAGCCGCAGTTCAGTTTCGGTGGCAATGCCGAAGCCACTTACGGCAATTACAATGCCGTCACCGTGAAAGGCATGGTCACCGGCCCGGTCAGTGACATGGTGGCGTTCAGCCTTGCGGGCGGGATGAACAAACGCGATGGCATCGTCCGGGATCTTGCTACGGGCGAACGGACCAACGACCGCGATCGCTGGTTCGCGCGCGGCCAGTTGCTGTTCGATAATCAGGACGGGCTCGAAGTCCGCCTGATCGGCGACTACGGCAAGATCAACGAGAATTGCTGCGCCGTCGTGAACCTGCGTCAGGCCTTGCCGACGGCGGCGATTTTCGCGCTGGGCGGGGCCGTGACCCAGCCCTCGCAACGGTACGCCAACGTCACCTACAACAATTTCGAAAGTTCCAACGATATCAGGAACTGGGGCCTTTCGGGGCAGATCGACTATGATCTGGGCAGCACCAAGCTGACCTCCATCACCGCCTATCGCCGCACCGACGCGCTGACCAATCAGGATTCCGACTTTTCCAGCGCGGACCTGCTGGAGCGTAACTGGCAGGACCTCAGGATCAAGACCTTCACGCAGGAACTGCGCGCCAACTTCGATCTGGGCGACAGGCTGCACGGCCTGCTGGGCGCTTATTACTTCAACGAGAAGATCGATCAGAACAATGCCGTGCTCTGGGGTGGCGACGCGCGCCGCTACGCGGATCTGCTGGTGCAGTCGATGACCGGTGGCGCGAACAACATCGGGCATCTCAACAGCGGCGATCTGGAACTCGTCCTCGGCAGCCTGGAAGGCAATCCGGCGAAGTATGTGGGGCAGTTCTTCGTGCCGGGCACCGGACTGACGGAGGCCTATTCGGTCAAGAACGAGGCATGGTCGGTGTTCGGCCAGCTCGATTTTGAAGTGGCGCCTGGCCTGACGGTGACGGGCGGCCTCAATTACACTCACGACAAGAAGCGCTACGCCACCAACACCACATCGGACGACACATTCGCGGCGGTCGATCTGGTAGCGGACGGCCAGACGGCGATTTACCAGCAGGGGCTTGCCGCGCAGGTCGGTTCGCTTCTTGGTCTGGGCCGATCCGCGACAGCAGCCGAGATAGGCGGTTTCGCGTCCGCAAATCCAACCGCTTTTGGGTTGGTGCAGGCGGGCGTGCAATCCTATGCCGCGGCCAATGCTACCAACCCGGCGGTCAACTCGCTGCTCGCACTGAAGCCGCTGCAATACTTTCCGCCGTTCATGAACGTGCCCAACGCGGTCGAGGGCGGCAAGCTGAGCGACGGCCATGTCAGCTATACCGCGCGTGTGGCCTGGAACATGACGCCGGCGATCAATCTCTATGCGGCCTTCGCGACCGGATACAAGGCGGCCTCGATCAACCTTTCGCGCGATAGCCGGCCGACCCCGGCGGACCTTGTCGAATTGCGCGCGCAAGGGTTGGCGGTGACCAATCTGACTTCGGGCAGCCGCTATGCCGATCCGGAGAACTCTACGGTTTACGAGGCCGGCATCAAAGGTAACTGGGGTGTGGTCTCGGCCAATGTCGCGGTGTTCAAGCAGATCATCAAGAACTTCCAGTCGAACATCTTCACCGGCTCCGGCTTCTTTCTGGCCAATGCGGGCAAGCAGTCGGCATTCGGCATCGAGTTCGAAGGTTCGGCCAAGCCCGTCGATCCACTGACGCTGACTTTGTCGATGACCTATCTCGACGCCAAGTACGATACTTTCGCGCTCTCGGCTTTCGGGGACTTGTCCGGCACGCGCCCGGCCGGGGCGACGCCGCTGTCCGTGACATTCGGCGCCGAATACGCGCAGCCGCTTGGCAATGGCGACAGGATCATCCTGCGCGGCGACTATCACTATGAAATGCCGTTCAAGCTGGTTGAAGGCCTGCCGGGGCTGGTGACGTATGATGGCACGGGCCATATCGCGAATGTCAGCGCAGCGCTGGCGGCCGCGCGCGAGTTCAAGCAGGACATCAACGATGTGAACGCCTCGCTGACCTATGCGATGGCGAACGGCATCGAACTCTCGGTCTGGGGCCGCAACCTGCTCAACGACCGCACGATCCTGCAGATATTCGACAGTCCGGCGCAGCCGGGCTCGATCTCGGGCTATCCGAACCAGCCGCGCACATATGGCGTGGCGGCGCGCTACCGCTTCTAACGGCGGGGCACGATTGCGGGCCTTGGCGGCCGGGGTGAGCGCCGGGGAGCGCATACTGTACAAGGGGTGTGCCGCAGGGGGCGGCCACCCCTTTTTCTTGCTCGTCCGATGTAAAGCCGTTAGCCAAACCATGAAGTTACGCGTGGGTGGAAAAGGGCAGTGCCAATCATGCTCGAGCACATGATATTGCCGTTCTACCGTTACGCCGATTTCCGGGGGCGGTCCCGGCGCATGGAATTCTGGTCTTTCGCTTTGCTGAATGGTGTCGTGATGACGGTTCTGGTCAGCCTGGCTGTTTCGACCGGATTTTCCCAAAGGGCGCTGATCCAGCGTGCGGAATTCGGCGGCAGTCTCGGTATTGCAGCTATCGCGTTTTTTGCGATTCTGGCCATGTACGGCCTCGCTACGCTTGTGCCGAGCGTGGCCGTGAACGTGCGTCGCCTGCATGACCGGAACATGAGCGGATGGTGGTGCCTGGGGTTCGTGTTGCTTGGAGTCATTCCGGTCTTTGGCTGGATCACCAGCATTTGCTATCTGGTGATCATGTTTCTGCCGGGAACGGAGGGGCCGAACCTCTATGGCGAGGACCCCAAGGACCCGGCGAACTCACAGATATTTGTCTGACATGTTTGCGCTGTGCGTTGGAAACCGTATTCTCTATAATATCCGAATAGTTAGCGGTGTGCATTCTTGCACCGTGCATGAACAGGGGAAGATCATGCAGCCTTACGGCGGTTTCTGGTGGCGAGCACTCGCCTATTTCATCGATGCGATCATTCTCTACATCGGATCAATGGTTCTGATGATGATCCTGGGCATTGGCACCGCGTTCAGCAGTCTGGCTGGTGAACAGGCTCAAATCGCAGCCGCCATGAGCATGGGGTTTGCCATGTTGGCCGTTTCGCTCATTGGTAACTGGCTCTATTTCGCTTTGATGGAAAGCTCGTCGCTGCAGGCCACTGTCGGTAAGCTGGCCGTTGGTGTGGTGGTGACGGATCAGAACGGCAAACGCATCAGCTTCGGGCGCGCTACCGGCCGCTACTTTGCCAAGATCCTGTCGGGCATGCTGCTGTTGATCGGCTACATCATGGTGGCTTTCACCGAGCGCAAGCAGGGTCTGCACGACCTTATCGCCGGAACGCTGGTGTGGAAAACCCGCGATCCGAGCTCGCTCGTCCCGCATGAGGATGTGTTCGCCTGATCACAATTCCCTGAGCGCCCGGGCCGGTTTCGCCCGCAGCAGCGGCAGCGAGCCGCCCAGCGCGAAGGCCAGTATCAGCACGACGCCTGCAGCCAGCACGGCGAGTACGCGCGGCCAGTCCGGCAACCAGTCGAATTCGAACAGCTTGACCACCACCGCCCAGGCGAGCGCGCTGCCGGTTGCCAGCGCGATCACGGCAAGCACCAGCGCGAGCAGGCCGTATTCGGCGATCTGCAGCGCCAGCAATTGCTTGCGGCTCGCGCCCAGCACGCGCAGGATCACATTGTCGTAAGTACGGCTGGCCCGCGCGGCGGCGATGGTGCCCAGCAGCACGGCAAGCCCTGCCAGCACGGCAACGGAGGCCGCCGCCAGTATCGCCACGGACATCTGGTCCAGCAGCGCGCGGGCATCGCGCAGCAGGCTACCTGTCTCGATCACCGAGCTGGAGGGAAAGGCGCGTGCCAGTTTCGGCAGCAGTCCAGCGGTGGGCGCGCCGGGGGGCACTTCGATGGTGGCGGCCAGATGGTGCGGGGCATCGGCCAGGGCATTGGGGGAGAAGACCAGCACGAAGTTGAAGCCCAACGTGTCCCAGTCGATCCGGCGCAATGCCGCGATCCGCGCGGTGCGCTCCACGCCGAGCACGCCCACGGTGATGTAATCGCCCACTTTCAGGCCCACGGCATCGGCGAATTTCTTATCGAGAGAGACGAGCGGTTCGCCCCGGTACATTTCGGGCCACCATTGGCCGGATACGATCGTGCTGCCCTCGGGCACGCCCACCGAATAGGTGAGCCCGCGCTCTCCGCGCAGGGCCCAGGCGCCTTCCGGGATGTCATCGCCCAGACTGGCGACGCGGGTCATGTGGCCTTTGGGCCCGTAGGCGAGGATCTTGCCGCGCATGTTGGGCACGATTTTCGTGACGGCTCCCGGCACCGTCCGTTCGACCATGGCACGGAAGGACGCAGCGCCGTCCTGCGGCACGTCGAGCACGAAGAAATCGGGCGCGCGGGCAGGCACGCTCTTGCGGATATTGGCATCGAGGCTGGTCTGCACCGCGGCGATCAGCACGAAGGCGGAGAGCCCGAAGCCAAGCGCGGTTACCAGAGCCCCCGTCTGCGCGCCGGGGCGGTGGAGGTTCGCCAGCCCCGCGCGCAACATCGGATCGGCCGGGCGTGGCAGGCGGGCCGCCAGTTTGCGGATGGACCAGCCTACCAGTGCCAGCAACGCCATCATCGCGGCGGCCCCTGCCAGAAAGCCCGCCGTTACCAGCGGCTGAGCGGCATTGGCGAAAGCGAGCGCGGCTATTGCGGCGAGCCCCAGCCCGACCGGCAGGGCCAGTGCCTTGCGGTCTGCCGCCAGCGGCGCCACGCGGGCCCGCATCAGCGCCATCGCCGGAAAGCTGCGCGCCCGCACCAGCGGCGGCGCGGCAAAGACCAGAGCCACCAGCAGCCCGTAAGCCGCCGCCGTCGCCAGCGCGACGGGAGAGACAGTGAAGCCTGTGCCCACCGGCAGCAATGTGCCCAGCGCGCGCGCCAGCAGCGGCGTGACCAGAACGCCCGCCAGCAGCCCAGCGAGACTTCCGGCCAGCGCTGCTGTGCCTACTTGCAGCAAGTATATCCGGGCAATGTCTCCGCTGGTGGCACCCAGCACCTTGAGCGTGGCGATCGAGTTGCGCCGCGCCTCCAGATAGGAGGACACGCCCCCGCCAATGCCGATCCCGGCAATCACCAGCGCGGCAAGGCCCACCAGCACCAGAAACTCGCCCATGCGGCTGACGAAGCGTTCGGTGGAAGGCGTCGCCTTGTTCCGGGTGCGGATTTGGAAACCGGCATCGGGAAAGCGCGTTTCCAGCCTCTTGGCCACGGCATCGGGATCGGTTTGGCCCTTGAACTTCACCCGCACCGCGCTGCGGTACATCGCGCCGGGTGCCGTCAGCCCGGCGCGCCGGGGCAGGTCACGCGGGACAATGGCCGTATCGCCCAGGGCAAAGCCTTCGCCCAGTTGCTCGGGATCGGTCTTGATCAGGCCTCCGGCCGTTACGGTCTGGCCGCCGATCTTCAGCGTGTCCCCGGGCCTGATGCCAAGCCGCGCCGCCGTGCCCTGCGCGATCCAGGCGGTGTCTTCAGGTGGCGCGCCCACTCTACGGCCATCGGTCAGTTCCAGCCTGCCGTAGAGAGGCCAATCCCCGGCCACGGCCTTGAGCGCGACCGGTGCGGTGAGATCGCCCTTGCTGGCAATCGCCTGCATCCGCAGCCCGGGAGAGATCTCGCCCAGTGGCTTGAGCGCGGCGAGTTCCGCATCGTTCAGCCCGCGCTGCCAGACGCGCAGCTCGATATCGCCGCCCAGAATCTGCCGCCCGCGCGCGCCCAGTTCGCGCTCGATGGAGCCGGTCAGCGTGCCGATCGCGGCAATCGCGCCGACGCCCAGAAACAGGCAGACCAGCAGCAGCCGCAGTCCCCGAAACCGCGCGGAAAGATCGCGCCGGGCAATGGTCCAGGCGGTGCGCCAGGGCAGTTCGGTCATACCTCCTCCTCTTGAGAGGAGGGGGAAGGGGGAGCAGGTCTTGCGCTAAACACCGTTGTCACGCGCGATCCGTCCATCCGCCAGCGCCACCACCCGCTCGCACTGGCGGGCCAGATGTTCGTCATGGGTGATGATCAGCAAGGTCGCACCTGCCTCGGCGCGGCGGGTGAAGAGCAGGTCGATGATCGAGGCACCGGTCTTTGCATCGAGATTGCCGGTCGGTTCGTCGGCGAATACCAGTGAGGGGCGCGGGGCCAGTGCGCGAGCGATCGCCACGCGCTGCTGCTCGCCGCCCGAAAGTTGCGAGGGGTAGTGCGTCAGGCGGTGGCCCAGCCCGACGGCGGCCAGTTCCGCCTCCGCCCGCTCGCGCGCATGGGCCATGCCTGCCAGTTCGAGCGGCGTGGCCACGTTTTCCAGCGCGGTCATCGTCGGCAGCAGGTGGAAGGCCTGCAGCACCACGCCGATGCGGCCGCGCCGGGCACGGGCGAGGGCATCCTCGTCCATTCCGGCAAAGTCCTGTCCCGCCACCGAGAGTGTGCCCGACGTCGCGAGATCGATGCCCTTGAGGATTTCGACCGCGCTGCCGCCGCTGCCCAGCGTCAGGCGCAGGTCCCGGGCAAGGACGGCAGGTTCGGGAGGCTGTGTTTGCGAGGGCTGGGAAGGACTTGTCACCTGCCCCATATGGGATAGCACCCGGCGCCTCTACAAGGAGATTCCCTTGCGCTTCTTACGCTTTGCTTTTCTGGCGCTTCCCGCTCTGGCACTGACTGCCTGCGACAAGGCCGGGCCGCCTGTACCGGAACAGACGGCATCCGTGCTGGATAGCCAGCCTGCCATCCCGGTGATGGGGCCCGAACGCCCGATCCTGGCTTTCGGCGATTCGCTGCTGGCGGGCTATGGCTTGAAAGACGGGGAATCCTACCCCGCGCGGCTGGAGCAGGCGCTGCGCGCGCGCGGGGTCAATGCGCGGATTACCAACGCGGGTGTTTCCGGCGATACCACGGCGGCGGGGCTGGAGCGGCTCGATTTCACGCTCAAGAGCCAGACGGAGAAGCCTGAACTGGCGATCATCAGTCTGGGCGGCAACGACATGTTGCGCGGCCTGCCGCCCGAACAGACGCACAAGAACCTCGATGCGATCCTGAAACGGCTGACGGATGCGCATATCAAGGTTGTCCTGCTCGGAATGCTGGCCGCGCCCAATCTGGGCAAAGACTATGCGAAGACGTTCAATCCGATCTATCCGCAACTGGCGCAGAAATACGGCGCGGTGCTGGTACCGTTCTTCCTGCAACCGGTGATCGACAAGCCGGACCTGATGCAACCGGATCACATGCATCCCACCGCGATCGGGGTGGACGCTATCGTTTCGGCGACGGTGGACGATGTGGCCGATGCCCTGCCGAAGGAGAAAGCGCCTTAAGGGCAGCTTGTCCTCCCCGGCACGGGGAGGGGGGCGGCGCGAAGCGTGGTGGAGGGGAGTCTCGTCCTGGAGCGAGGCGGCGTGAGGACGCGAGTGCCCTTCGTCAGCCTCGCGGGCTGCCACCTCCCCGGGCCGGGGAGGATAAGGGGCGTACCGTCCCTCCGCGCACTTCCCATACTGCGGCTTCGCCTATGATCGCCTCGAACGGCGCAGTCTCGGTTCCTGTCAGCCACACTTGTGCGGAGCCCGCGCGCAGGCGGGCGAACAAGGCTTCTCTGCGCACGGGATCGAGGTGCGCGGCCACTTCGTCCAGCAGCAGCAGGCGCGGGCGCGTCTCGCCGCCGCTTTCCAGAAGCTGCGAGTGGGCCAGCGTTATCGCGATCAGCATAGCCTTCTGCTCGCCGGTCGAGCATTCGGCGGCGGGCTGATCCTTGCCGGCCATGGTGACGGCCAGTTCGTCGCGGTGCGGGCCGGTGAGCGTGCGCTGGGCGGCGCGGTCACGCGCGCGGCTTTCGTGCAGGGCAATGGCCAGGGCATCGGCCTGCACCGGCCCGCCCGGCTGATAGGCGAGCGAGGGCCGCGCGAACGGCGAATCCGGTAATTCAGCCAGCAGCGCGTCCAGCCGTGCGATCAGCCCGGCGCGGGCACTGGCGACAGCGGCCCCTGCCTCGGCAAGCTGCACCTCGATGGCATCGAGCCAGTGCGGATCGGGCGTGCGCTCGTCTGAAAGCAGGCGGTTGCGCTCGCGCAGCGCGTTTTCGAGGCGCGTGGCATGGCTGGCATGATCCGGCCGCACCGCCAGCACCAGCCGGTCGAGGAAGCGGCGGCGGTCTCCCGCGCTGTCCATGAACAGGCGGTCCATCGCCGGGGTCAGCCAACCGATGGAAAGCCACTCGGCCAGCCGCACCGCCGGAGCCTCCGCGCCGTTGATCTGCACCAGCCGCCGTCCGGGCCGCTCGGGTGTGACGCCGGTTCCCAGTCGTACCGGATCACCGCCCGCCGCCGCCAGCGCGGCGCTGACGGCAAAGCCGCCGTCGAAACCCTGCCCCGGCATGTCCGCCAGGGCCGCGCGCCGCAGGCCCCGGCCGGGGGCAAGCAGGCTGATCGCTTCGAGCACATTGGTCTTGCCCGCGCCGTTCTCACCCACCAGCAGGTTGAACTGCGCCGTGCCTTCCACCGCGGTATCGGCGTGGTTGCGGAAGCGGGACAGGAAAATACGGTCTAGCATGGGTGGCGCGTGCTAGCCGCTCTGCGGCATCAATGCCACAGGGCTGTCAGAGCCTGTTGGAAAAATGCCCATTCGGGCATTTTCTGTGCGGCACCGGCCCGCTACCCCACAGAATACTGCCGATGGGCGGCCCGGCGGGGGAGCGGGCCGGTGCCGCGAAATTCGCTTCCGGCGAATTTCCCAATGGACTTTCACACCGCTCGCGTCTTGGCGAAGGGGGAGAAGTCGATATCGTCGTCATAGACGTCCACACCCTCGCGCTGCTTGAGGAAGCCGACCACCAGATAGGTGACCGGCGTCAGCACCACTTCCCACATGGTCTTGATGATCCACTGCGTCAGCGAGAGCATGAGCACCGTATGCGGTGTGAAGCCAGGCACGCCCAGAAATGCCAGCGGATAGAACAGTGCGCTGTCCACGCCTTCGCCGAAAATGGTGGAGCCGATCGTGCGGGTCCACAGATACTTGCCCTGCGTCATGACCTTCATGCGTGCCAGCACAAAGGAATTGACGAACTCGCCCGCCCAGAATGCCAGTAGCGAGGCAAAGACGATGCGAGGGGTCTGCCCGAAGATCGCGTAGTAGGCGGCTTGGTTGGGGGCCGTCACCTGCTGCCCGCCGATGGTGTACGTGGCCGAGGCGAGCGCCCATTCGGGATTGGGGGGGATGTTCACCACCACGAGGCTCATCACCACCATGAATAGCAGCGCGAAGAAGCCCGCCCAGATGCATCTGCGGGCATTGGCATAGCCATAGACCTCGGTCAGCACGTCGCCGATGATGTAGGAAATCGGGAAGAACAGCACGCCCGCCCCGAAATTGACCATGCCCAGCACCGGCAATTCGACCTGGGCCTGCTTGGCCGCGCCAATCAGGTTGGAAAGCAGCAGGATCACTACGAAAGCTGCCATCACATAATCGAAATAGCGGAAATGGCGCCGGGCGCCGGACTGGCCGTGAATGCGGGAAAGGGGCTGGTCGTTCATGGCCCCTTTGCGTACCCCGGCTTGGCGCGTGGCGCAAAGCCCAAGTTTGCAAGCGATGCGCAGGCTTTGTGCACTCCCGGTTTGCGCAAACCGCGAAGCACGCTATGGGAAGCGCCGCGCGCGCCCGTAGCTCAGCTGGATAGAGCACGAGCCTTCTAAGCTTGGGGTCGCAGGTTCGAACCCTGCCGGGCGCGCCAACTGCTCCTTTTTTCAATGGTATTTCAGTCTTTGGGCAGGGGCGAGTTTCAGAGCTTTGCGCAAATGGGTTGGGATATTCCGGATTGTGAATCCAGTCTGTTAGTGGGCGGGGATGAGCAAACCGGTACCTGCCCGCTATCGCACGACGAACTGGCCGTTTTACAACGCGGCGTCGGCGAAGCGGGGTTTGCTTCGGATTTGGTTTGATCCCGATAGGAAGTGGGTAGGGCCGTGCTTCTAAGCCGATTTATACCCGGCCCTTATTATTTTGCATGGCGTGCTGCGGCTTTATCCGTAACTTGGCGATGCGACCCAGTTGCCGTGAAAGCCGGCGGGTACGCAATGTGGTATGCGGACCGTGGCAACGGGTTCTGCTTCAAAGGCCTGGGCATCGATAATCGCAAGATCCGACAGGTTATTCCCCATGTCGACCACGTAACCGAGCAACCAGCCTTCATCCTCCGCCGCATTCGCGTGGCGCGGCACGAAAACGAACTCTCCGGGAAAGCGATTTGGCCCGAACTCGTGGCGCTGCCGGGTCCCTGCCTCCAGATCGTGCCTGAAGATGCTGGTGGCGCCAACGAGTTGATCCGAGAAAACCTTCGGAAGATCCATCGAATAGGCAAAGCGATAGGCTCGTCCCGTGCGGCGCTCATCGATGCGCGGAAATTCCTGAGGTGACGGATCGATCAAATGACGTTCGGCCGTGCGCGCTTCGGGGTCGATCATCCAGCGTTCCAGGCCGCGCGGATTGGCGTCGGGGCCCTGATTTGTTGCGTGGAACATCCGGTCATAGACGACCGCATCCAACACGACCCGGCCATCCGGAAGGTTGAAGGCGTTTACCGTGTGAAAGATGTAACAAGGGTCAACGTCAATCCAGATAACGTCCGATGCGGAGCCTTCGCGAGGGAGCAGCCCGATCCGCGCCTGATGCGATCGATTCCAGCGAAAAGGATACCCGCGGCCGCCGACGAGCGCCCCCATCGAGAATCCATCGGGCGCGACGACGACGTGGCGAACCTCGTTCGGCACGGTGGCATCGTAACAGATCGCGTGAAGTTCGCCGGACGCCGGGTCGCGATGCGGATGGCCCGTGAACCCGCCGTCGAGAGTGCCGCCGAAGTCGTCATAGGACTGTTCGTCGAGCATTTCGCCCAGCTTGACCGGCGTACTGCCAGCTTCGACCAACGCCCAGGCGGAACCGTCATGGCCGATGACATTGGTGTTCACCGTATCGAAAACGCTGTGGCGCGGACCGGCTGCGGCAGGAACGTCCAATGCCTTGCCAACGGACCGGGAGCGTATCCAGCGGTTTCGATACCAGCCCGCACGTCCGGCTTGCAGGGAAACGCCGTGAACCATGCCGTCGCCCAGAAACCAATGATAGCTTTTCGGGTCAGCCGCGATCGGATTGGGGCCGATCCTCAGATAACGGCCATTCAGCTGGGGCGGGATCGCGCCGGTGACCTCCAGATCGGTATATGTCAATTCGCTGTCCATCGGTGCATGAATGCCCCTCAGGTAGGGATGGGGCTTGTCGGGCAAGGGCAGCCGTTTGCGATTGAATTCGGCGAGCGTCGAGATGCCGCCGCGAACGATAGAACGGATTGTAGTCTCGAGGGCGAGTGCCATAATGAACTCCGGTCCGCTTAAGTTAACGGTGTTCACATAAGGGGTAATGATAACAGTGTCAACATTGGATGCGGCGAAGCGTGGCTATCATCACGGCGATCTGCGCTCGGCGGCGATCGAGGAAGGGCTGCGATTGCTCGAAGATCGTGTTGTTGACGATATTGGCCTACGCGAACTGGCCCGCGCAATCGGGGTGAGCGCGTCCGCGCTCTACCGGCACTTCCCCGACAAAGAGGCGCTCCGTCAGGCACTTGCGGAGGAAGGATTGGTCCGTCTTGCAAAGGCGCAAGGAGATGCGCAGGCCCATGGCGGTTCGGGCATGGACGGATTTAATGCGACCGGCCGCGCATACGTGCAGTTCGCACTCGATAATCCGGGGCTGTTTCGCCTGATGTTTTCCAGCCTCCCCACAGTGGATGCACTGGGCGGGCTGGAGGGCAAGCATGACGAGGCGATGCAACTGCTGCAACGAAACGCGGCAGAATTGGTGAGCTGCGATGTCGGCCCGGCGGCGGCCCAGTTGTTCGCCTTGCGGGCCTGGGCGCTGGTCCATGGTCTTGCGGTCCTGCTGCTCGACAAACAAATCGCGGGCAACGCAGATCTTATCGACGCGGTAATCGATGCCAAGGCTCTGGTTCCCTAGGGTCAGGACATGCACGATCGGCACATGTCCTGCTCGCCCCCCGCCCGTTCCGCCTCCTGCTAGGTGAGGCCGAACGGGTAAAGTTTGCAACCGTTCAATGCGTTCCGAGCGCATTCCCAAACGGTCGATCGGCGGCAGTCACGCCGGTACCGTTTCGAGAACGCGTTCTTCCTGGCGGCAATTCGGCTTACCGTCCAGGACCAGCAGCAGTGCTGGAATGAACAGAAGGTCGAACACGGCTGCTATGAGGATCGTTGCGGCGGCCATCGTCCCCATCCAGGAATTGATCTGAAAACCGGAGAAGCCGAGGCACGCAAATCCGGCGGCGAGCGAGAGCGTCATTGCAATGATGCCTGGCCCGGCGATGGCGTAAGCGCCGCGCACGGCCTCTTCAGCGGAGCATCCCTCCCGGCGCAGGCGGGAATAATTGGTCAGCATATAAATGGTGGCGTCGACGACGACGCCGAAAGTCGCTGATGCAACTGCCGCCACAGCCATGCCGACTTCACCGTTGATGAGCGCCCAGACGCCAAGCGTCGCCATCGCGGGCATCAGATTGGCGATGGTCCCGATAATGCTCAACCGGAGCGAACGGAACGCGACGGCGAAGATCAAGGCGACGGACAGTACGCTGCCAAGCATGCCCTTGAGCATCTCGCGAATATTGCGGTTACCGATATGGGCGAACAGCAAGGACGTACCGGTTCCCTTCGCAGATGCCGCGATCAAGGGCGTGTTGTGACGTGTCCAGGCCCGCGCATCGGCCTCCAGCTTGGCCATCGCGGCGGTTGAAACGTCATTCATGCTGACAGTCAGGCGGCTCGCGCGCTTGTCGGCTGTGAGCTGGTTCTTGAGATCGGTGCCAAAGGGCAACGACATCTCGTACAGGGCAAGATATTGCGCCGCGACATAACGGTCGACGGGCAGGCGATACTGTTCCTCGCTACCGCCCCTCATGGCCCGGTTGACGGTCTTCAGCACGTCCGGCAGGCCATGGACATGGGTCACGCCCGGCTGTTGACGGAGCCAGTTGGAAAAGCGGTCGACCTGTTCCAGGTAATCGGGGCGGGCGATCCCGCCGGCTTCACCGGAATCGAGCGAATAGTCGATGGTATAGAAACCGCCCATTTTTGCGTTCAGGCGATCGGTCGCCTGACGGAATGCATATCCATGATCGAAATATCGGACGTACCGATCGTCAAGCTGGTTGGTGAAGGCAAAGCCGATCAGGACCACCGCGACTGCCGTCATGCCTATCAGGATCTGCCGGGGGCGGCGCAGGACAACGGCGGCCAGCCGGCTGGCGAGGCTCGCCGCTGGCAGCGGACGCGACGA